>NZ_JBVIAY010000008.1:0-303503 GCF_055573695.1 Streptomyces sp. NPDC030143 | reverse complement strand
GCCATGGTGCTCGACGGGATGTCCGTCCGGGAGACCGCCGTACTGCTCGGGCTGCCCGAGGGCACGGTCAAGACCAGGGCCCGCCGGGCCAGGATTGCGATGCGGAAGGCGCTGGCATGAGCGTGGAACACGCGTCGATGCGGATCATCGACGGTTACGCGCGCGGCGGCACGGATCTCGCCGCCGACGAGGTGTGGGCGCTGGAAGCCCATTTGGAGGCGTGCGCGGTGTGCCGTGACCGGCTGTCGGCCGCCGTCGCGGCCGAGGCGCCCGATGTGGCGGCGCTGGTCGACACCGTGTGGTCCGGCCTCGAACCCCACCTGACCGCCCCCGCCGTGATGCCGCGCAGGCGGCGCTGGTCGGCGCGGCTGTCCATGTGGATGACGCCCTCGATGGTGCCGTGGCTGGCCATGGTCGCGAGCGTGACGCTGATCGCGCTGCTGCTGGACCTGGTCGGCCCCGGCTACGGCGAGGTGTCGCTGGTGCTGCTGCTCGCCCCGGTCCTGCCCGTGCTCGGCGTCGCGGCGTCGTGGTCCCGCGGCCTGGACCCGGCGTACGAGCTGACGGCCTCGGTGCCCAGGGCCGGGCTCTATCTGGTGCTGCGGCGCACCGCGTCGGTGCTCGTCGTGGTCGTCCCCGCGCTGCTGGTGGGCGGATGGGTGACGGGGGTGATGGTGGCCCAGTGGCTGCTGCCCTGTCTGGCCTTCACCGCCACGACCTTGGCGCTCGGCGGCGTCGTCGGTGTGACCCGTGCCGCCGTCGCGCTGACGACCGTGTGTGCCGCCGTCATCGTGGCGCCGACCCTTGCCACGAGCCGTACGACCTTCGCTCTGCAGACGGGCGGTCTGCCCGTGTGGGGGCTGGTCCTCGCGCTCGGCATCGGTGTCGTGATCACCCGCAGGGGCGCCTACTCCGTGCTGGGAGCCCATCAATGACCCCAGGAAAGGAACACCACATGAGGACCGCGGTAAGCGCGGCCGACATCGCACCGACGGCCTACGCCTGGCAGATCCAGGCCACAGGTCTGAGAGTCAGAGTCGGCAGGAACCGCATGGCCGTCGACGGGCTCGACCTGTCGCTCGGCACCGGCGTCCACGGCCTCCTCGGACCCAACGGGGCGGGCAAGACCACCCTCATCCGGGCGCTGGCCACCGTGCTGCGCCCCGCCGACGGCACCCTGGAGCTGCTCGGCGAGTCTGTGGGCGGCCTGGGCGAGCACCGTACGCTGCGCCGCCGGATCGGCTATCTGCCGCAGGAGTTCGGCTACTACAAGCGCTTCACGGTGCGCGAGTTCGTCGAGTACATGGCCTGGCTGAAGGAGGTCCCCAAGGCGGACATCCCCGCGGCGGTGCAACGCGCCGTGGAGCGGGTCGGCCTGGCGGACCGCGCCGACGAGAAGATGAAGGCACTGTCGGGCGGCATGGTGCGGCGGGTCGGCATCGCCCAGGCCATCGTCAACGACCCGGCGATCCTGCTGCTGGACGAGCCGACGGTCGGCCTGGACCCGGCACAGCGGCTGCGGTTCCGCGAACTGCTGCAGGAGCTGGGCCAGGACACCTGCGTGCTCGTCTCGACCCATCTGGTGGAGGACGTCGCCGCCGCCTGCACCGACGTGGTGCTCTTCGCCGAGGGGCGGCTGGTCTTCCAGGGCGCTCCGGACGACCTGGCAGCGGCGGGCGGCCCCGAACACGTGGGCGACAGCCCGCTGGAGCGCGGCTATTCGGCCATGCTGCTCAACCCCAGGCAGGGAAGGGGCAGCTGGTGAACGGCCGCGTCCTGCGCATCGAGCTGAGGCGCTCCGTCGCCCCCTGGGCCGGTGCCGTGGTCCTGACGACCGCGCTTGCTTTCCTGTACCTGCTGAGCGGCCCCTGGTGGAAGGGCACTGCGATGTGGACGGCCCAATGGACGTCCATGGCGATGTGGACCCGCTCTCTGCTGATCTTCCTGTGGCCGCTCGCCGTGGGGCTCGGGGCACTCCAGGGGCTGCGCGACCACCGCTCCAATGTCTCCGAGCTGCTGACGAGCACACCGCGGCCCGCCTGGCACCGCGCGGCCACTCTGGCGGGCACAACGGCGATCACCCTGGTCTCGGCCTTCGTGCTCTTCGTCCTCCAGGGCGCGGTCCAGGTGTCGGCCGGCACCGGGTACACGCACCTCGGATGGCTGCCGATCTCGCTGGTGGCGGCACTCTCGCTGGTCGCGGGAGCCGTGCTGGGCATGGGGGTCGCCCGGGCACTGCCCTCCCCGCTCACCCCGCCGGCGCTGGCCGTGGGCGCCTTCCTGTTCACCATCCTGCTGCGGCAGGCGGCGGACTCGATGGAGTCGGCGGTGCCGACGGCCGCGGTGCCCAACCGGGTCTCGCTGTTGTCACCGGTGGTGGCAGACGTGCGCGAGGTGCTCCTCACCCTCTCGCCCTCCGTACATCTCGGGCAGACGCTCTGGCTGCTCGGCATGGCCGGGACGGGCTTCGCCCTGCTGGCCGCCGCGACCCGGCGCGCCCGGCTGCTCGCCCTGACGCCCGCCCTGGCGGGCGTGGCGCTCGCCCTGCTCGTCCTCCCCTCCGACCCGCGCCGGACGTACGTCGTCGACGAGGCCGCCGCGGCCATGGTGTGCGACGGCCCGGTGTGCGTGACGAGGGCGCACCAGGCACGACTCGACGACCTCGCGGGTCCCGGCCGAAAGGCGCTGGGCCTGCTGTACGACGCTCTGGGCAGCCAGGCACCGGTCTCGATCCGGGAGCGCACCGCCCTACGGGCGCAGATGGACACGCCGGAACGGCCCCGCGACGCCGTGCTCGTCGACTTCGGCGACGGGGCGATCGCCACCGCGAAGGGCGAGGAGCTGACCCGGGCCCTGGTCGCCCAGGGCATGGCGCCGGTGTGCTTCGCCCGCAGCGACACCGAGAGTGGCACGTCCGGAGAGATCGCCGCACAGAGCGTCGCGGCGGGCTGGGTCCTCGGGGACCTCAGGCCGCTCGGCGGCACCGTCCACTCCTCGCGTGACCAGCTCGAACTGGCCGACCCGGTGTGGAAGGAACTCAAGGCGCTGCCACGGTCCGAACAGGTCTCCCGGATCAGGGCCATGCACGCCGCCGCGGTGTCCTGCACGGGCTACCCGCTTGATGTGCTGGCCGGCGGTGCGTCCCGGTGAGGTGGCTGACGTTGTACGCGCGCTCGCGGCAGGTGCCCGCTTCGCTCGCCGCGGTGGTGACCGGCGCGGTGATGGTGTGGGCGCTTGCCCGGGACGGCAGCGGCGATCCGCGGCTGTCCGCGCTCGTCCTCGCCGCAGGGGCGACCGCGGCCTCGATCGGGCTCGGCGGACAGGACACCGCGCTGGACCGGACGGCCGCGATCCGCTGGGTGTTCCGCAGGGCGGCGCACGTGCTGCTCATCGGCACGGTCGTCGGCGCGGTGCTGCTGGCGGTGCAGACCATGGGCGAGGACCTGGCCGCCACCGCGTTCGTCGTCCGCGACAGCGCGGGGCTGATGGGGCTGGTCGCCGTGGGGGCGACGGTGTTCGGGGCGCAGTACGCGTGGACGCTGCCGATCTCCTGGCTGGCGTTCTCGCTCTTCGCCCCGCCCCCGACGGATACGCCGATGCAGGTGGCGACCTGGATGCTGCTGCCGCCCGGCACGACGGCGGGCACCTGGACGGCCCTCGTCCTCGCGGTCGCCGGCACCACGGCCTACGCCGTCGCGGGACCGCGACAGTAGCGGGTCCACGCAGCGGCGCGTGCCGTACCTCCACGAGGCCCTTCTGCCCTTTTACAAGGACTCCCTGATGCAGCAGACCGACCGCGACCACACCCCCTCGACACAGAAGTCCCCGGCATCACGCCCACGATTCCCGCGCTCTGCTGTGGTGTTGCCCGTGGCCTCGCTGGCACTGGCCGGGGCGCTCGCCGTCACGTTGGCCGGAGGTGAACACCGCTCCTGCCCGGCGACCGAAGCCGCCAGGGAGGACAGCGTGTCCGCCACGCTTGACCGTGTCGCTTCCGCGTTCAGGGCAACCGACGGGGAGCCGGTGCCGGACGGCCCCGCGGCCGCTTCGAAGGTGCGAGCCCACGGCTGCGGCCATCGGGACCGGAAGCCCGTCCTGACCGCCGACGGCATGATGCCTTCCCGCGAGCGCGGAGCGAGGTAGCTTCCAGCGGGCCCGGAGGACGGCATCGCCCACGTGTGTGGGGCCGCCCCAATTCCTGGCTTCTTCCGGCCGCACCCACCGCCACCGTCTCAACGGCGGCGGAGACCGCGCGGCCAACAACGCCGCGTCCTTTGGCCGTTGAACAACTCCGGCACGGACGTCACCACCGTCTCCCGCGCAACCTCCGTGCGCAGTTTGGCCTCTTACACCACACGAACGCCCACAAACCCACCTGAATCCGGACTGCCTGACCCGGGCTCATGAACGACAAGGACAACGCAGGTTGCGTAACACTCTTGCGATACGGACCGTCCTGGCCATCACCTTGGCGGGCGCGACACTGGTTCCCGCCATCCCTGCCTTCGCGGCGGAGCCGGCCGCCCCGGCGGACCTGCGCGCGGATGTCAACCGCGACGGCCGCGTGGACGTCACCGGCGGCACCGACAAGGCGGGTGAGAACGGCTGGACCACGGGGCGGGGAGCGGTCTTCCTCCCCAACATCGACGACGACACCAAGCGGTGCAAGTCCACCGGCCCCGACGGCAAGCCGCTGTCCGACGCCAAGCTGGCCAAGTGCAACGACGCCGCCGACACCAAGGTCAACGGCACAGCAGACGCCGCCGACCTGGCCCGGCTGCGCACCGTACCGATGACCGGGCTGCGAAGCGGCGCCACCGGCACGGTCAAGGTCACCGGCACCGGCGCGAAGTACACCCGGCTCTACGTCAAGCGCTCCACCGGCTGGACCATCGTCAAGCCGACGACCAAGCTGTCCGCCGCCGAGCTGCGCGCCGGGGTCGAGCTCGGCATCGAGGGCACCGACGTCATACGCGACCGGGCGGTGTGGGACGGCACCGCGGTCGTGGAACTGAAGGTCAGGCCCGGTCGTGGCGCAAAGGCCACCACCGACCGCGTCACCCTGCACGCCGCCCCGCTGCTCACACACCACCACCTCCAGCAGACGCAGCAGGTCATGGTCATCGAGAAGCGCGGAGACCATCCGTACGACCGGGCCCAGAAGAAGTTCGTCAAGGCGCTCGAGACCCAGGTCGAGCGGGCGGGAATCGCCAAACCCCTGCTGAAGTTCCCCATGCACGAGTTGGACGAGGACATCTGGGTGCAGGACTTCCTGGAGCCGGGCTACGTGACCATGGCCGGCCCCGGCGGCAAGCCGCACGGCATGCGGGTCATGATCCGCTCGGCGCAGCCGTGGCGTGATGCTGGCCGCCTGGTGTTCGAAAAGCTGCGCGGACGCGACGTGGGCGCGGTGCAGGTCTCGCTGGGCCGTGGCGTCGAGGACTCGACCCTGGACTCCATGGGCAACCTGGAGACCATCCCCGCCTACGAGCACGGCGGCCGGTCCTACCCGGCCGGGCGCATCATCATGGGCGAGTACAAGGACACCGGCGTCAAGCCGGTCAAGGCGATGCGGACGCTGCTGGCGTCGCAGGGCATGCAGGACCCGCTGCTGCTGGACACCTCGTGGCTGGACGTCGGCCACGTGGACGAGTTCGTCCAGTTCCTGCCTGCCGACACCCCGCGCGGCTGGCGGCTCGCCATCGCCGACCCCGAGGCGGGCATGAAGCTGCTCAAGGACGCGAAGGCCGCGGGCTACGGAGCGACCAAGATGTTCTCGTTCAAGGGCGGCGAGTACACCTCCGCGCCGAAGGAGACCATCAACCAGGTGCTCGCCTCCGGCAAGCTCCGTGAGGACAACACCCTCGCCGCGCGGCGCATCGCCGCCAACCTGAAGATCCTCAAGCGGGAGACCGGCATCACCGACGCCGAGGTGGTCCGGGTGCCGGCGCTGTACTCGCGCCCCAACGACGAGGAGCAGGGCGACTTCGCGGGGACGCGGCGACTGACCCGGCTCGGCGCCTCGGCCGATGTGCCGGAGGCGGCGGGGGAGTACGGCAAGCGGGACCTGAGCGCGGCCGTCGACGAAACCCGGATGGTCAGTGCGTACATACCAGGCGCGGTCAACGGCGTGGTCCTCGGCAAGGACCGCTACCTCGCGCCGAAGCAGTGGGGGCCGGTGATCGGCGGCAAGGACATCTTCACCGAGGCGGTCAACGCCGCGTACCGCAAGGCGGGGATGCGGGTGTCCTACATCGACGACTACGAGACCTACCACCTGAGGATGGGCGAGGTGCACTGCGGCACGAACACGCTGCGGGACATCTCGGCGCCTTGGTGGAAGCGCTAGGCGCTCCGCTGGAAGGGCCGCGATTGTGCTGTCGTTTGTCTGCGGCGCCGTCGTGGCTGGTCGCTCCCCCACTCTCGGCTTCGCTCGAGCGGGGGGACCCCCATCGCGGCGGAGCCGCACATCGATGCAGCCCCGCGCCCCTTCAGGGCGCCCGTCGCACCGTCGGTGCGACGGGCGCGTCGCGGTACGCGCTGTCGCGGTCACACAGGAGACAGTGTGATCGCTGTCGCCGTGCCCAGCGCGCCGTCCGTGGGGATCGAGCGCACGGTGGTGTCGTGGTCGCCGATAAGGCGGGTCAGGGAGGCGTCGTCGGGTTGTAGGCGGCCGTGTTCGAAGAGGACCAGGGTCACGGGGGTTCCGGGGGGCGGGGTCATGCGGTGGTACTGGGCGTAGGTGACCGCGTCGCAGCCTGAGTACCAGCCCATCTCCGGTTCGTAGCCGGTGACCAGGAGGCAGGGGCCGTCTGACGCGAGCTGCTCGGCGACCGGGACGGTGGAGCGGCTGAGGCGGTCGGGGCCGGGCATGGCTCCGTGGGCCACGACGTGGGCCGTACCGGCGGTGGTCAGGCCGGCCAGTGCGGCGACAGCGGAGAGCACGCCCCTGTTCCAGTGCCCGGTCTGCTCCGTGACGGCCTCGACTCCCAGCACGGTGAGCAGGATGACGGGGAGGTAGACGAACCGCGGTTCGCCGTCCGTCGCCAGACCGAGGACGACGAAGACGAGGACGGACGTCGAGCCCAGGAACACCCGGCGTGTGGCGCGCGCCCCTCCGTCTCCGCCGCGCAGGGCGTGCACCGCCAGGAGCACTCCGCCGGTCATCACCACCGCTCCCAGGTCTCCGGCCAGGCGGTAAGGGAAGATCGCGAGGTAGTAGGCGAGGCCGTCGCCCACGTAGACGCGGTTGGCCTGGGAGCCGGCCCACAGAATCAGGCCGAGCGGTGATCCGGTGACCTGCGTCGCGTGGACGAAGTGCGGCAGCAGGCCGAGGAGGAAGACGGCCAGCGCGGCGGCGAGGCGGCGGCCCTGGGCGAGCCAGGCGCGCGGACCGTAGGCGAACAGGGCGGCCAGGGATATCGCCAGGAGGTTGCCCGCGCTGCCGTAGCGCAGGTAGAAGGCCATCACCGCCACGGCGGCCGCTGCGGGCAGGGCGCGGGAGTGGCGTACTTCCTGGGCGCGGGTGAGGAGGAAGACGACGACCAGCAGCAGGCCGGTGGTGCCTATGTCGTTGAGGAACTCCGGTACGCGGCGCAGGAATCCGAGACCGGAGAGCAGGAGCAGGACGACTACTGCGGCGCGGCGGGGTGTGGTCCAGCGGGCCGCGACGAGGTAGGTCGCGGTGAGGGTGAAGAGGGTGAGCAGGAGGGCCGTCGCGCGCAGGCTGCCCACGTCGTCGTGGACCGCGAGTGCGATGCGCCCCAGCGCCGGGAGGCCGGGGGGACGGTAGCTGCCCCAGCCGGCGTCGGGGGTGCCGTCGGTCCAGGAGCGGGCCTTGTTGGCGTACACGGCCTCCTCGTGTCCCAGGTACGGCTCGTGATCCTGGAGGGCGGCCCAGATTCCGGCCGCCAGGGCCAGCACGGTCGCGAGGTATGCCGGGGCCGGTATGCGGCGCAGCACGCCTATGGCCCGTATCAGTGGCCGGGGCAGGTCCGCCTGCCACCACCGGGAGCGGGCGAGCCACCAGGCGGGGGCCGCGCCCAGCAGGAAGGGCCAGGGCTGCCTGCCGGGCAGCAGGCCGCCCAGGCCGACGAGCAGCAGGAGTTGCTGGGCCACCGCGGCGAGGGTCAGTGCGACAGCGACGACCAGGGCCGCTCGGGTAGTGCTCCTGGTTGACATCCCTGTCACGCCTCCATCATGCTTGTATTAATTCATTAATGGAAGCACACTGTGATCGTGGAAGGTGACGTGGTCGAGTACCGGATCGACCGTGCCAGCGGCGTACCGGCCTACGTGCAGATCGTCGAGCAGACCGAACGGGCGCTGCGGATGGGCACGTTGAAGGTCGGGGACAAGCTGCCCACGGCCAGGGAGGTGGTGGCGGCGACCGCCATCAACCCCAACACCGTGCTCCGGGCATACCGCGACATGGAGCAGGCCGGCCTGGTCGAACTGCGCCGCGGGCTCGGGACGTTCGTAACGCGATCGCTCGCGCGGCCCGGCGCCGAGGACGACTCCCCCCTGCGCGCGGAACTCACCGACTGGACGGCCCGCGCGCGGGCGGCGGGACTCGAACGGGCCGACATCCTCGCCCTGGTCACCGCCACCCTCGACGCCCACGACAATCGCCACGACAACGAGCAACACAGCCACTCCCCGCGCGATCGGGAGCGGCAAGAGGAGGACGCATGACCGGGCCTGACGCGCCGGCCGCGCTGCGCGCCACGGGACTCGGATTCCGGTACCGGGCGCGAGGTGGCTGGACCCTGCGGGACTGCGAGTTCACCGTGCCCAGCGGCCGCATCACCGCCCTCGTCGGACGCAACGGCGCCGGCAAGAGCACTCTGCTGCACCTGGCCGGCGGCCTGCTGCGGGCCGACTCCGGGGAGATACGCGTGCTGGACGCCGTACCGGATACGGCCGAGGCCCGTGCCCGGGTCGCCCTGCTCACCCAGGACAAGCCGCTCTACCCCCGCTTCACCGTGGCGGACACTCTGCGGATGGGCGGGAAGCTGAACTCCTCCTGGGACCAGGGGGCAGCTGAGCGGACCGTCCGCGAGGGCGACATCCCGCTCACCGCCCGTGTCGGCGAGCTCTCTCCCGGTCAGCGCACGCGCGTCGCGCTCGCCCTGGCGCTCGGCAAGCGGCCCGAACTGCTGCTGCTCGACGAGCCGATGGCCGACCTCGACCCCGTGGCGCGGGGCAAGATCATGGCGGCGCTGATGGCCGAGGCCGCCGAGCGCGGCACGAGCATCGTGCTGTCCTCGCACGTCCTGCCCGAACTGGAGCAGACCTGCGACTGGGTGCTGCTGCTGCGGGACGGCCGCGTCGAGCTGAGCGAGGACGCCGAGGTGCTGCGCGAAAGCCACGCCGTGGTGACCGGACATGCCGACCAGGCGGACATCCTGGCCGGACGGCACACCGTCGTGCACCGCCGGTCCAGTGGCAGACAGATGACCGCCCTGATACGGCAGCGTGGACCGGTGAGCGGTGACTGGCACGTCGAGCGGCCCAGGCTGGAGGACATCCTGGTCGGCCACCTCCAGGCCGGTGACCTGGAGCACCCCGCCTGCGCCGAGCGGACGGGGGCGGCGGCGTGAAAGGCTCCCTCTGGAACGGCTCCTTCTGGCTCGCGTGGCGTCAGCAGCGGGTGCTCGTCGGTATCGGCGCGGCCGTCCTGGTCGCCGCCGCGGCGATCGCCGCGTACTCCCGCTCGGGCATGCTGGACGACCTGCGCAGCGGACTGTTCGACCACTGCGATCCCGGGCCGCTGTACTGCATCGGATCCGAGACCGACCTGCCCCTGCTGCTGGACATCGAGCCACTGAAGTACCTCGGGGCGCTGAACATCGTCCTGCCCGTCGTGATCGGCGTGTTCTGGGGCGCCCCGCTGCTGGGCCGTGACCGGGAACTGGGCACCCACCGCATGATCCTCGCCCAGGGCGTCAGCCGCGACCAGTGGTTCGCCTCGCGGTTCGCCCTCGCCGCGGTGACCACGGTGGCCCTCTCCGGCCTGCTCGCGGGGGTGTTCGCGTGGTGGTGGCGACCGGCCGCCGACCGCAGCTACGGCCTGTTCTGGTACGAGAACACCGCCTTGAGCGGCTCGGGCCCACGGGTCGTCGCCGCCGCCCTGTTCGGCCTGGCGGCCGGCACACTGCTGGGTCTGCTGGCCCGCCGGGTCCTGGAGGCCATGGGCCTGACCCTCCTGGTGACCGGGGCGATGACGTATCTGCTGGAGTGGACGCACAAGACCCGCCTGCTGGTCCCGCCGCACACCTACACCAGCGCCGGCAGTATCCCCAAGCCGCCCATGGGCGAGAAATGGTCGGCCGGCCACTACGGCCTGATCACGGCCTCCGGCCGCCGCGACGACGTGATGAACTGCCCCTTCCCGTCCGGCGCCCAGCTCAGGGAGTGCATGGACCGGCACGGGTATGTCGCCCGCTTCTACGAGGCAAACCCGGCCGGCGACTACTGGACCTTCCAGTGGACCGACACCGCCATCCTCGGCGGCCTCGCCGTCCTGCTCACGGCCGTCACCGTGCTGGTCCTGCGCCGCCGAGTCTGACCGCGCGACACCACAGCGTCTTTCCTTCCCTTCATCCCCTCACCGGGCCCCCGGTTCCTTTCCCGAGCCCCTTGTCCGGGTCCCGGTCCCCTTATGTACGTACGGAGATCGCTTCACCATGCCCGCCGACGCCAAGTCGCCCAAGAAACTGCGCAACAACCGAGCCGCCCTCACCCACAAGGTGCGCTACGCCCTGACCCGTCCCGGCCGTGTCACCCCGTACCTCCGCCGGGCCGGCCGGGACGCCTGGCTGCGTCTGAAGCACCCCGACCACGTCGGCTACTACCGGGCCGTGATGGCCTCCGACACCCGCCGCAACCCGGAGGCCGCGGTCGGCAGCCAGACCCACGAACGCTGGCTGGCGCTCGGGCAGATGCAGTTCGACTACCTCATCGAGCACGGGCTGCGCCCCGAACACCGCATGCTCGACATCGGCTGCGGCAACCTGCGCGGCGGCTGGCGCTTCATCAGCCACCTCGACACCGGCAACTACTACGGCATCGACATCTCGCCCGACATCCTGATCGCCGCCAAGAAGACCCTTGCCGAGCGTCGCCTCCAGGACAAGCTGCCGCACCTGACCATCACCGGCGACCTCACCCTGGACTTCCTGCCCAGCGACCACTTCGACGTCATCCACGCGCACAGCGTCTTCTCCCACTCGCCGCTGGACGTCATCGACGAATGCCTCGCCCACGCCGGCCGCGTACTGACCGACACCGGGTTCTTCGACTTCACCTTCGACCGTACCGAGGGCACCGAACACCAGGTGCTGCGCGAGGACTTCTACTACCGCACCGAGACCCTCCTCGCCCTGGCTCGCAAGCACGGCCTGCACGCGCGCTTCATGGAGGACTGGGAGGAGCGCCCGCACGGCCAGTCGAAGATACGCGTCAGCCGCACACCCCAGGCAGGCGCGGCGGCGTAACGCAGGCCACAGGAACTCGGTCCGGTCTGCGGAGAGTAACGAGTGTGAGGCAAACGGAACGAGAAGAGTCAGTGCGTGCACGCATACGGGCAGGGGACCGTGCGGCGTTCGCCGACCTGTACGACCAGTACGCGCGGGCGGTCTACAACCATGCCCTGCGGCTGACCGGCAACTGGTCGGAGGCCGAGGAGGCCATGTCCGAGACCTTCCTCGCCGCCTGGCGTACCCGGGAGACGGTGGAGCCGGAGGATGGTTCGCTCAAGCCCTGGCTGCTCGGCATCGCCACGCACAAGGCGCACAACATCAACCGTGGTCTGCGCCGACGGCTCGCCTTCCTGGCGCGCAGCCCGCAGCCACGACCCGTCGAGGACTTCGCGGACGAGACGGCCGGCCGGATCGATGACGCCCGCCGTCTCGCGGTGGTCCACGCGGCGCTGGGCCAGTTGCGCCGCCAGGACCGGGAGGTGTTCGCCCTGTGCGTATCGGCAGGGCTGGACTACCAGCAGGCCGCCGAGGCACTCGGCATCCCGGTCGGCACCGTGCGGTCGCGGCTGTCGCGTGCCCGGGCGCGGCTGGCCCGGCTCAGCTCCGGTCAACTCGACGGCGTGAAGCCGGAACCGCGGGGCGCTCGCGGAGAGATGGAGAGTGAGGCCGCATTCACGGCCATGTTTCTGCAGGAGGAAACCGGATGAACACCAACAACCCGCCGAGCGCCGGTTCCGCCCGGAGTGAGGCCGAGGAGTTGCTGTCGGCTCCGGCCGAATGGGACCTCCCGCCGAGCAGGCACCTCCACTTCAAGGATGTTCTGATGCAGCAGATCGACCGCGACCGCACCACCCCCTCCACGCAGGCGTCCCCGGCCTCCCGCCGTCGACTGCCGCGTCGCATGGTGCTGTTGCCCGTCGCGACGATGGCACTGGCCGGGGCGCTGGTCGCCACGTACTCCGCCGCTGACCGCACCTCCGCCCCGACGACCGCAGCCGCCCCCGAGGCCGCCAGGCCCAACAGCGCCTCCGCCACACTCGACCGGATCGCCCTCGCGGCCGCGGAAACTGACGCGACGCAGGTCAGGGACGGGCAGTTCGTGTACGTCAGCAGCCTGGTCCGCGAGAACCGGGGCACCATCGACGGCCCCGTTCGGCTCGGCCCCGTGCACGAGCGCGAGATCTGGCGGTCGCAGGAGCCCGGCCCGATCACCGCAACCGGCTGGCTGCGCGAATCCGGAAAGGGCGCCATCATGCCCGGTCAGGTGATCCCCATCGAGTCCACCGATGCCGTCCCGGCGGGCATCGACCACCCCACGTACAAGTGGCTGGCCTCGCTGCCCACCGACCCCGACGCGCTGCTCGAACTGCTCTACGCCCAGACCAGGGTGGACGAGCGCGAGACGAAGGAACAGGCCGTATTCTCCAAGATCGGCGAGCTGGTGAGTGAAACGATCTTGCCGCCGGAGAACGCCGCCGCTCTCTACAAGGCAGCCGCGAAGATCCCTGACGTCAAGGAGATCCCCGACGCCGTCGACGCCGCCGGCCGTCACGGCATCGCCATCACACGCGAAGACACCTCGTTCGGGACGCGTGACGAATGGATCTTCGACAAGAAGACTTTCACCTTCCTCGGCGCACGCTCGTACATCGCCAAGGACGAGGCCAGGGGCATCACTTCCGAAACCCTGAACGGGACCAGCGCCATCATGCAGCGCACGGTCGTCGACCAGCACGGCGAGGCACCCGCCACGGCCGACAACTGACCTGCGCGCACTCGTGCTTCCGCCAGCCGGTGGGAGCCGCCGGTCGGCGGAGGTTGCGCATGGACGATCGTGGCCGCCTGATCGCCGAGCGCCGCATCCGCTACGTGAAGCTCGGCCGCCCCGTATGTATCCCCGAGAGCGCGATCACCGAGTACGTCGAGGCGCGCACCGTTGCACGAATGGCGGGCCGACCGGCTCCGGGTGACCGGCGCCAAAACCATGACGGCGAAGGCATACCGCCTCCTCAAGGCCATCATGGAAACCGCTGTCGATGACGAGCTGATCCAGCGCAACCCGTGCAGGATCAAGGGCGCCGGTAAGAGAAGGCGGCCGAGCGGCGTATCGCCACCGTCGCCCAGGTCGACGCGCTCGCCGCAGCGGTTGGGATGCGGTGGCGGCTCATGGTCTACCTCGGCGCCTACGGCCCGATGCGGCCGGAAGAGCTGGCCGGCCTCCGCCGTCGGGACATCGACGTCGACATCTTGCGCGTACGTGTCCGCCTGGCTGAGCCGGAACGGATGAACGGGCGACGCCTCCAGAGCGGCACCAAGAGCGAGGCCGGTACCAGGACTGTGATTCTTCCCGCGTTCCTCCGCCGGGAGCTGCGCTGGCATCTCGAGTCGTATGCGGAGCCGGGGGCCGGACGGCCTGCTTTTCGTGGGGGAGAAGGGGGCTCCCTTCCGGCGCAGCACGTTCGGGCGGAAGTGGCGCAGGGCGTGGGAGATCGTCGGCATGCCTGAGGGCTTCCGGTTCTACGATCTCCGTCACACCGGCCACACCCTGTCCACCCGGTCCGGGGCCACACTGAAGGACACGATGGTCCGTGCGGGGCAGTCATCGGAGAAGGCAGCGCTGATCTACCAGCACTCTGACGACGAGCGACAGGAAGAGGTCGCCGCCGGCCTCGACGCCACGGTCCGCGCAGCGCGCGCTGCCGCAGCCAAGGCGGCACCCACCGAGCCTTCTGGCACGGATCTGGCACGCGGCAACTGATCACAACGGACAACAAAAAGGCCCGGGTCTCTGACCTGGGCCTTCGTCATGGAGCGGGTGACGAGAATCGAACTCGCGCTCTCAGCTTGGGAAGCTGATGTTCTACCATTAAACTACACCCGCGTAAGACACGGCCCGGTAAAACGGGCGCTGTCTGATCGCCCCGTCACTGTACCTCATCCCGGACCCCCGGCGCTGAAGCCGTGGGGTCCGAGCGTGTTCCGGGGGAGGGATCGGGCTGCGGGGGAACGGAGTTGGGGCGTACGGTGACGGGGTGGAAGAGGGCCCGGGCGGGGTCGGAGTGCCGCCTGGAGGGCCGTCCCGTTCGTCCCGTAATGTGGCCTTCGTCGTCACGGAATCCCAGTCGACGTGACGCGGCTCTTGGGGAAGGGACTTCAGGACTTGATGGAGCGCACCGTCGTCCGCTGTGCCGATGGGCACGTGTTCAGCACCGCCTCGTTCCCGATGCAGAAGGCCGAGCGGCTCGGTCCCGGGCGGCTCGTCCGGTGTCCTCGCTGTGCTCGGTTGCGCAGCGTGGTGCCTCTGAGCCTCGAGAGGCGGTAGGGGCACAGGGGCAGGCAGCCCGGCGCGCGGAGTCGTCCTGATGTGGGAGGCTCCGCGCGCCTTGCGTATCCTCGGGGCGTGCTTCTCTCAGACAAGGACATCCGGGCCGAGATCGACGCCGGGCGGGTGCGGATCGATCCCTACGACGAATCCATGGTGCAGCCGTCCAGCATCGACGTACGGCTGGACAGATACTTCCGGGTGTTCGAGAACCACCGGTACCCCCACATCGACCCCTCCGTCGAGCAGGCCGACCTGACGCGACTCGTGGAGCCGGAGGGGGACGAACCGTTCATCCTGCACCCCGGGGAGTTCGTCCTGGCCTCGACGTACGAGGTCATCACGCTGCCCGACGATCTCGCCTCGCGCCTGGAGGGCAAGAGCTCCCTCGGCCGGCTCGGGCTCGTCACGCACTCCACCGCCGGGTTCATCGACCCCGGCTTCTCCGGGCACGTGACCCTGGAGCTGTCCAACCTCGCCACGCTTCCCATCAAGCTCTGGCCGGGCATGAAGATCGGGCAGCTGTGCATGTTCCGGCTCAGCTCGCCGGCCGAGTACCCCTACGGCAGTGAGCGGTACGGGTCCCGGTACCAGGGGCAGCGCGGGCCCACGGCCTCCCGTTCCTTCCTCAACTTCCACCGGACGCAGGTGTGAGCGGCGGCATGGGCGACGCACGGGAGAACCTCACCTACGAACAGTTCGGCACCGCGGTGCGCGAGCTCGCGCAGACCATCGCCGACGACGGTTACGAGCCCGACATCGTGCTCTCCATCGCCCGGGGCGGCGTGTTCGTCGCCGGCGGACTCGCCTACGCCCTCGACTGCAAGAACATCCACCTGGTGAACGTCGAGTTCTACACCGGCGTGGGCACGACGCTCGAGATGCCCGTCATGCTCGCGCCCGTCCCGAACGTCATCGACTTCTCCGACAAGAGGGTCCTCATCACCGACGACGTCGCCGACACCGGCAAGACGCTCAAGCTGGTGCGCGACTTCTGCCTCGACACGGTCGCCGAGGTCCGCTCCGCCGTCATCTATGAGAAGTCCCACTCGCTCGTGAAGTGCGAGTACGTGTGGAAGCGGACCGACGAGTGGATCAACTTCCCGTGGAGTGTCCTGCCGGTGGTGCGTAAGTCGGGGGAGCCGGTCACCCCGTCCAGGGAAGCCATCTGACCTGAGGGTTCCTGCGGGCGCTCCGCTCCGTGTGAGGCCGTGGGATACACCGGACCGTGAGTGCGGCCCGCCAAGCGGCCCTCGGGCCGGGTGACGTGAGGACCGTCCGCTCCCGTACGGCGCCGGTGTCCGACGTGTCGCGGCGGTCAGGTCCCTGTCGGTGGCCCTGCGGGAACCCGGCCGGTCGCCGGCCATCGGGCTCAGCGGGGTTCAGCCCCTGACGGCCTCTGCGATCCGCTGGGCGGCCTGGGCGGGCGTGAGGTGTGTGGTGTCGACGACCTCGGCCTCGCCGTGCAGCCACGTGCGGGCCGCCTCGGCGTAGGGCTCGAGGTATCGGAGGCGGAACGGGGAGGGGACGGGAGAGGCCCCCTCGATGCGCCGACGAAGGGTGTCCTGGTCGGCGTGGAGGACGAAGTGCCGCACCGGGACGCCGTGGTGGGCGAGGCCCGTGCTGATCTCGCGCCAGTACTGCTCGACCAGGACGGTCATCGGCATCACGAGAGTGCCGCCGGTGTACTCCAGTACGCGGCGGGCGGTCTCCACGACGAGTTGCCGCCACGGCGGCCAGTGCTGGAAGTTGTCCGTCCCGGGCAGCCTGGGCGTGATGTCCATGAGGGTTTCGCCGACCTTCTCGGCGTCGAACACCCGTGAATGGGGGATCAGTTGCTGCACGAGCGCACTGGTCGTCGTCTTGCCCGCGCCGTGGGTGCCGTTGAGCCATACGATCACGGGACGCAAGGCTAGCGTCGTGCGGGCCGCGGGAACGGACACGGCCCCCATCCCGTCCGGCGAGGCGGACTTCCACTGCCGGACCGGCCCTTGGAGCTCGGAACGACCGCGGCCGGTCAGGACGTCCGTTCGGCGTCGTCCGGGGTCGTTTCCGGTTTCGTGTGCAGGACTTCGCGGGCCTGGTCGGCGGCGCGGGTGATGCTCTCGGAGACGAAGTCGAGGAAGCGGGCGATGTTCTCGAGGCGGACGGCGGCCGGGGTGCCCTGGCCTAGGACGTGTACGCCCTGTCGTGCGGTCTCGGCGACCTGGATGGTGCCGCGGGCACTGGCGATCATGGACTGGTACCAGACGTCGTCGTCGGCGATGTAGCGCTCGCGGCGGCGTTCGTCGCGTTCCCGGCGTACCAGGCCCTGGCTCTCCAGGTACGAGATCGCTTTGGAGATGGACGCCGGGCTGACCTGGAGGCGCTGGACGAGTTCGGCGGCGGTGAGACTGCCCGCGTCGCTGGTGTAGAGGCAGGTCAGCACCCGGGACATCATCTTGGGCGCGCCCGTCTGCATGAGGACGGTGGTGAACGTCTCCTCGTATTCGCGCACGGCCTCGGCGTCCCGTCCGTGGGGCTGCGCGGGCGACTCCGGCCTCCGGGGCGCGGCCTGTCTGCGGCGGTGCGCGCGGCGTTCGGTGGCGCGGTGGGCGAGGTCGGCGCGGTAGGCGGTGGGGCCGCCGTTGCGCATCACCTCGCGGGTGATCGTCGACGTCGGACGGTCGAGTCGTCTGGCGATCTCCGCGTAGGCGAGGCTGTCGGCCAGCCCCAGCGCGATCTGCTGGCGTTCCTGCTGGGTGAGCCTGCCTCCCGGCATCGCCGTCTCCTTCGCATCCGTGGTGATGTCCCCAGTATAGCGTTCACACTCCGTTCATTGCAACGAGCGATCGAGGGGCGTTGCATTGCAATCCAAGCCATTGCAACGATATATCTGCTTCTACCTGCACGGATGATGTTTATGCGCAACGGGTATGTTGCTGAATCAGTGAAGGCAACGTAGCTTTTCCCATGTCAGAAACAACGACGAGCACAGGAGAGCACCATGCAGAAGTTCGACACCGCCGCCCCGATCGCCGCCGTCCTCGACATCCCCGCGGGACGCGTCCTGTTCATCGCCGCCGACCGGGCCGACACCGTCGTCGAGATCCGGCCCGCGGACGCCTCGAAGGGCCGTGACGTGAAGGCGGCGGAGCAGTCCAGGGTCGAGTACGGCGACGGCGTCCTGCGGATCGAGGCCCCGGCGGCGCGGAACCAGTACTTCGGCCCTTCCGGTTCCCTCGAGGTGACGGTCCGGCTGCCCGCCGGTTCGCGGGTCGAGGCGAAGGCCGCCAGCGCCGAGTTCCGGGGCGTCGGGCGGCTCGGCGAGGTCGTCTTCGAGGGGGCGCAGGGCCCGGTCAAGCTCGACGAGGCCGAGAGCGTTCGCCTCACCGTCCTCGACGGTGACGTCTCGGTCGGCCGCCTGCACGGCCCCGCCGAGATCAGCACGCAGAAGGGCGACATCCGCATCGCCGAGGCGGTGCGCGGCACGGTCGTGCTGACCACCCAGATGGGCGACGTGTCGATCGACGCCGCCCCCGGGGTGTCCGCCTCCCTGGACGCCCACACCGGCTACGGCCGCATCGGCAACACGCTCAGGAACGCAGACGGCGAGGCCGCCGCCCTGACCATCCGCGCGACCACCTCTCACGGCGACGTCACCGCCCGCGGCCTGTAGAGCTCCGGATAAAAAAGGGGGAGCCCGGCTCGCCTTTTGTTCGGAGCTCTGGACGCCCACCACAGGTAAAGGAGCACCCCTCATGACCGACCTGGCCATCGCGGCGAACGGACTGCGCAAGTCCTACGGCGACAAGACCGTCCTGGACGGTGTCGACCTGGCCGTCCCGGAAGGAACGATCTTCTCCCTGCTCGGCCCGAACGGCGCCGGCAAGACCACCGTCGTCAAGATCCTCTCCACCCTCGTCTCCCCCGGCCCCGGCAGCGGCCCCCTCCGCGTCGGCGGCCACGACCTCGCCGCCGATCCGCAGGCCGTGCGGGCCACGATCGGTGTCACCGGGCAGTTCTCCGCCGTGGACGGCCTGATCACCGGTGAGGAGAACATGCTGCTCATGGCGGACCTGCACCACCTCTCCAGGCGGGAGGGACGGCGGGTGACCGCCGAGCTGCTTCAGCGCTTCGACCTCACCGAGGCCGCCTCGAAGCCCGCCTCCACCTACTCCGGCGGCATGAAGCGCCGCCTGGACATCGCCATGACCCTGGTCGGCGGCCCGCGGATCATCTTCCTCGACGAGCCGACCACCGGCCTGGACCCGCGCTCGCGGCACACCATGTGGCAGATCATCCGCGAGCTGGTCACGGACGGCGTCACTGTCTTCCTCACCACCCAGTACCTGGAGGAGGCCGACGAACTCGCCGACCGCATCGCCGTGCTCGACGGCGGCAGGATCGCCGCCGAGGGCACCGCCGAGGAGCTCAAGCGGATCGTCCCCGGCGGACACGTCCGCCTGCGCTTCACCGACCCGGCCGCCTACCGGTCCGCGGCCTCGGCCCTGGGCGAGGCCTCCCGCCACGACGACCTGCTCGCCCTGCAGATCCCCAACGACGGCAGCCAGCGCGACCTGCGCCTGCTCCTCGACCGGCTGGACTCGGCCGGCGTCGAGGCCGACGAGCTGACGGTGCACACCCCCGACCTCGACGACGTCTTCTTCGCCCTGACCGGCGGCGCCACCCGCCTTCCCCACCAGCCCGACCCGGCGAACCGGCCCCACCAGCCGAACGAGCCCCACCAGCCGAACGAGCCCCACCAGCCGAACCAGTCCCACCAGTCGAAGGAGACCGCCCGATGAGCTCCCTCTCCCTCGCGGCGCGCGACTCCGCCACGATGCTGCGCCGCAACCTCCTGCACGCCCGGCGCTACCCGTCCCTCACCCTGAACCTGCTGCTCACCCCGATCATGCTGCTGCTGCTCTTCGTCTACATCTTCGGCGGCACCATGAGCGCGGGCATCGGCGGCGGCGGGGCCGACCGGTCGGAGTACATCGCCTACCTCGTCCCGGGCCTGCTGCTGATGACCATCGGCAGCACCACGATCGGCACCGCGGTCTCCGTCTCCAACGACATGACCGAGGGCATCATCGCCCGCTTCCGCACGATGGCCATCCACCGCGGGTCGGTGCTCGTCGGGCACGTCGTCGGCAGTGTGCTGCAGTGCGTGATGAGCGTGGTGCTCGTCGGCGCCGTCGCCGTGGTCATCGGCTTCCGCTCCACCGACGCCACGGCCTGGGAGTGGCTCGCCGCGTTCGGGCTGCTCGTGCTCTTCGCCACGGCGCTCACCTGGATAGCGGTCGGCATGGGCCTGATCAGCCCGAACGCCGAGGCCGCCAGCAACAACGCGATGCCCCTGA
Source organism: Streptomyces sp. NPDC030143 (assembly GCF_055573695.1). Classification (NCBI taxonomy): domain Bacteria; kingdom Bacillati; phylum Actinomycetota; class Actinomycetes; order Kitasatosporales; family Streptomycetaceae; genus Streptomyces; species Streptomyces sp. NPDC030143. The sequence continues at coordinate 283,353 of NZ_JBVIAY010000008.1, read as the reverse complement.
TCCTGCTGCCGCTGCTGTCCAGCGCCTTCGTCCCCCTCGACGCCATGCCGGGCTGGTTCCAGCCGATCGCCGAGTACCAGCCCTTCACCCCGGCCATCGAGACCCTGCGCGGCCTGCTCCTCGGCACCGAGATCGGCCACAACGGATGGCTCGCCGTCCTCTGGTGCCTGGGCCTCGCGGCCCTCGGCTACCGCTGGTCCACCTCGAAGTTCAACGACGACTCGAAGTAACCGGCATGACCACGCGGGCCCCCTCCCGCACCCCGTCCCGCCCCAGGGCGGCGTACCCCGACACCTCGTCGATGTACGCCGCCCTGTTCGTGTGCGCCGCCCGCCGCCCGCCGCCCGCCGCCCGCCGGGCACTGACGCCGGACGCCCGAAGCCGGAGGCAGGGATGCCGGACCCCGGGACGCCGCCCACCGCGACGACAGGGGTGACAGGGGTGACACAAAAGCAACTGGGACGGCAGGGACGGCAGGGACGACAGAAGGGGCTCCCCGGGTGTCCGGGGAGCCCCTCTTCTCCACACCCTGTGGATCAGAACGTGCCCAGCTTCACGATCGACAGCAGGGCGACCAGTTGGATCGCCGACGCGCCCAGCGCCTTCGGCCACGGCAGGTCGTGGGAGCGGCTGACCATCAGGGTGAGCAGCGCGCCGGCCGCGATCCAGGTGCCCCAGCCCAGCACCTGCACGAACGACGCGTCGCCGCCGAGGAACATCGCGACGACCAGACGCGGGGCGTCGGTGAGGGACGTGATCAGCATCGACAGTCCGACCGTGGGCTGCCAGGCGCCGTCGCCGCCGAGCTGACGGGCCAGCGTGTGGGTGACCACGCCCAGCACGAACGCGCTCAGCACCATCGCGACGGCCGTCGTCAGGACGATCGGGATCGCGTTGGAGAGCGTGGCGTTGATCGCGTCCTCGCGGGCGCCGTCGAAACCGAAGACGGCGAGCAGTCCGTAGAGGAAGGTGACGACGAGGGCGGGGCCCCACATCGTGTAGTCCCGCATCTGCAGGAAGGTCGGGGCGGGGGCGGTCACGACGCCCTTCAGCAGCGCCTTCCAGTGCAGGCGCGGGCCGACCGGGGCCGACGGCGCCCCGGAGCCGGCGTGGTAGGTCCCACCCTGGTTGTACTGCTGGTGGTCGTCGATCGAGAAGGCCTGCGTGTGCCCCGGGTTGTTGGCCGCGTACGGGTCGTGCGGGGCGCCCGGGTCACCGGGGGCGCCGTAGGGGTCGCCGCCGAAGTACTCGGGCTCACCGCCGCCCTGACCGCCGTGGCCGCCGCTGTTCGGCGAGGGCCACGGCCCCGGTCCGCCCCGGCCGCCTGTGCCGCCACCGCCGTACGGCGGCTGCCCGCCGCCGCGGTACTGCGGCCGCGCGGGCTGCTGGGGCGGCGGCGGGTAGCCGTACGACGGCCCCTGGGGCGCCTGCTGCCCGTACGGAGGGTTTTGAGGTCGCGCTTGCGGGCCGCGGCCGTCCCGGCCGCCGCGTCCGATCCTGAATCCAGCCACGTCATCGAACGTACCTGGTCCCGGTGAGCCGCGTGCCGGACCTCGCCCTCCGGGAGCGGCTTTGCGGCCGACCTGTGACATCCCTTAAGGGCAGACCCGTACGACCCTTGAGGGACCCCCTACAACCTGCGCGGGACGGCTGCCGCACCGCGCCCCGCTGCCGCTGACGACCGGCCCGCAGGCCCGACGGCGACGCCCCCCGTCCGCACAGGACGGGGGGCGTCGCAACGCACCGACGGTGCCGGTCACTTGACCGGCTGCGGCTCCGGTTCGTCCTCCGTCTCCGACGTGCCCGCCGGGGGCTCGTCGTCGACCGGCGTCTTGACCGACTCCAGGAGAAGCTGGGCGACGTCGACGACCTGGATGGACTCCTTGGCCTTGCCGTCGTTCTTCTTGCCGTTCACGGAGTCCGTCAGCATGACCAGGCAGAAGGGGCAGGCCGTCGAGACGATGTCCGGGTTCAGCGACAGGGCCTCGTCGACGCGCTCGTTGTTGATGCGCTTGCCGATCCGCTCCTCCATCCACATGCGCGCACCGCCGGCGCCGCAGCAGAAGCCGCGCTCCTTGTGACGGTGCATCTCCTCGTTGCGCAGGCCGGGGACGTTGGCGATGATCTCGCGCGGCGGCGTGTAGATCTTGTTGTGGCGGCCCAGGTAGCACGGGTCGTGGTAGGTGATGATGCCCTCGACCGGGGTCACCGGGATCAGCTTGCCCTCGTCCACCAGGTGCTGGAGCAACTGGGTGTGGTGGATGACCTCGTAGTCGCCGCCGAGCTGCGGGTACTCGTTGCCGAGGGTGTTGAGGCAGTGCGGGCAGGTGGCGACGATCTTCTTCGCCGACTTCGGCTTCCTGGTCGACTCGTCCTCGTCGTCCTCGCCGAACGCCATGTTCAGCGCCGCCACGTTCTCCATGCCGAGCTCCTGGAACAGGGGCTCGTTGCCGAGGCGGCGGGCGGAGTCACCGGTGCACTTCTCGTCGCCGCCCATGATCGCGAACTTCACGCCGGCGATGTGCAGCAGCTCCGCGAAGGCCTTGGTGGTCTTCTTGGCGCGGTCCTCCAGGGCGCCGGCGCAGCCGACCCAGTACAGGTACTCGACCTCGGACAGGTCCTCGAGGTCCTTGCCGACGACCGGGACCTCGAAGTCGACCTCCTTGGTCCACTCGAGGCGCTGCTTCTTCGCCAGGCCCCAGGGGTTGCCCTTCTTCTCCAGGTTCTTGAGCATCGTGCCCGCCTCGGACGGGAACGCGCTCTCGATCATCACCTGGTAGCGACGCATGTCGACGATGTGGTCGACGTGCTCGATGTCGACGGGGCACTGCTCGACGCAGGCGCCGCAGGTGGTGCAGGACCACAGGACGTCCGGGTCGATGACGCCGTTCTCCTCGGCGGTGCCGACCAGCGGGCGCTCGGCCTCGGCGAGCGCGGCGGCGGGCACGTCCTTCAGCTGCTCCTCGGACGCCTTCTCCTCGCCCTCCATGGTCTTGCCGCCACCGGCGAGGAGGTACGGGGCCTTGGCGTGCGCGTGGTCGCGCAGCGACATGATCAGCAGCTTCGGCGAGAGCGGCTTGCCGGTGTTCCAGGCGGGGCACTGCGACTGGCAGCGGCCGCACTCGGTGCAGGTGGAGAAGTCCAGCAGGCCCTTCCAGGAGAACTGCTCGACCTGGGAGACGCCGAAGACGTCGTCGTCACCGGGGTCGGTGAAGTCGATCGGTTTGCCGCCGGAGGTCATCGGCTGGAGGCCGCCCAGGGCCGTCCCGCCGGTCGCCTCGCGCTTGAACCAGATGTTCGGGAAGGCGAGGAAGCGGTGCCAGGCCACGCCCATGTTGGTGTTGAGCGAGACGACGATCATCCAGATGAACGAGGTGCTGATCTTCACCATCGCGGTGAGGTAGATCAGGTTCTGCAGGGCGCCGACGCTCAGTCCCTTGAACGCCAGGACCAGGGGGTACGAGGCGAAGTACGCGGCCTCGTAGTGCTCCACGTGGTGGATGGCGCCCTCGAGGCCCCGCAGCACGTAGATGGCGAGGCCGATGGTGAGGATGACGTACTCGACGAAGTAGGCCTGGCCGGCCTTGGAGCCCGCGAAGCGGGACTTGCGGCCCGGGCGCGACGGCAGGTTGAGCAGGCGGATCACGATGAGCACGGCGATGCCGAGGATCGTCATCACGCCGATGAACTCGATGTACAGCTCGAACGGCAGGAACCCGCCGATGACCGGCAGCGTCCAGTCGGCTTCGAAGAGCTGCCCGAAGGCCTGGGCCAGGGTCGGCGGCAGGGTGAGGAAGCCGACGGCGACGAACCAGTGGGCGAAGCCCACGATGCCCCAGCGGTTCATCCGCGTGTGGCCGAGGAACTCCCTGACCAGGGTCACGCTGCGCGCGTAGGGGTTGTCCGTCCGGCTGCCGGCCGGCACCGGCTGGCCCAGCTTGAAGTACCGGACGAACTGGCCGATCGCGCGTGCGAGCAGCGCAACGCCGACCACGGTCAGGACCAGCGACACGATGATCGCGGCGAGTTGCATGGGGGCTCCTCGGGCCTGCGAGGTGAGGGTTTCGACATTACTGAGCGGTAGCTTATGCAGTCCGTCTGAGACTACCCCTATCCTCCGCCGCACTGTAGCCGGGCGTGCGGTGATCTGCGTCGCTGAGGGTTGCCTCAGGACGCGCCCCGCGACGCGCCTCCGGATACCCCGCGGAATGCCCCTCCGCACTCCTCGGGACGTGCCTCGGAGTGCCCTCGGGGCGTCCTCGGCGCGCACGTCCGGGTGCTCCTCCGGGTGCACCCCGGAGTGCTCGTCCTGGGTGCGCCCCGGGAGGCGCCTCCGAACGGCTCTCCGGACGGCTCTCCCGACCCCTCCGGGGGTCGCCTTCGCGCACCGTCCGGAACGCGGCGGCGATCTGATCGTGTTACTCGTACCAAATTGGTACATTTGAGGCTAATTTATATCCGTGCTCTACGGGATCGTCGCCGCCACCTCCGCCCTGCTCCTCACCGCCCTCCTCGCCGCAGTCCTGCGCGGGCCCGCCCTGCGCCTCGGGCTGCTCGACCGACGCCAGCGGCAGCGTCGCGTGCCGCTGTCCGGGGGCGTCGCCGTCGTCCTCGCCACCTGTCTCGTCGCGGGCACCGGCGACCGGACCGGGATCGCCCCGCTCGGCCACGGCATGGGGGTGCTGCTCGGGGCCGCCGCCGGGGTCGCCCTGCTCGGGCTGCTCGCGGACGTCTGCCGGCTGAACGTCCGCATCCCGGCCTTCGGCACGGCGCTCGCGTCGGCCTTCGTGGTGCCGTTCGACGACACCGGCCCGGTCGTGGGGGTGCTGGCCGTCGCCTGGATCGTCCTGGTCGCGCTCGCCTTCCGGGCCCTCGACCACGCGGACGGCGTGGCCGGCACGGTCGGGGTCGTCACCGCCTTCGGTGTGGGTGCCTGCGCGGCGGCCGAGGTGATGGACGGGCTCGCGGTGCTGCTGAGCGTGCTGGCCGCCGCGCTGACCGGGTTCCTCATGCACAACTGGCCTCCCGCGCGCGTGGCGCTCGGCGGGTGCGGCTCGCTGTTCGCCGGTTTCCTGCTCGCGGCGGCGGCCGTCACCGCGCGCGGGGGGCAGGACCCGGCGGTCGGATCGGGGGTGCTGTTCGCGCTGACGGCGGTGGCCGTCCTCGACGCCGTCCTCGTCCTGGCCGGACGGCGTCTGGCCGGACGGCCGCTGCTGCGCGGCGCCCCGGACCACCTCGTCCACCGGCTGCGGCGGCTCGGCCTCACCGCGCGGGGCGCGGTGGTGCTCGTCGGTGTGGCGGCGTTCGCCGGGGTACTCGTGGGGGTCCTGGTGCACGTCGGCTGGACGGGAGGGCGGGCCGCGCTCTGGGTCGCGGGGGTGGTGGCGGTCGTCGCCCTCGGTCTGCTGCGGGTCCCGGTGCACGGGGCGCGGCGGCAGGGCGGTGCGGGGTCCCGGCGTCAAGCCGTGTCCTCGGTGCGCCCCCCTCGGAGGTCGGCCGAGTCACCCGCGCGAGCGGTCCGGCGTATGGCGTCCGCACCGGTCGAACCGCAGGTCAAGCCAGAGGTCGGGGGATCCTTGCGTGTAAGGAACGGATAAGAGTTGAGTCCGCTCGACTCAGGTCTGTTGACCGGGCGGTGGTCGTCGTGCACACTTGAGTCCGTTCCACTCAAGTCAGCTGGAGGAAGATCACCATGGCACGTGCGGTCGGCATCGACCTGGGCACGACTAACTCCGTCGTCAGCGTTCTGGAGGGCGGCGAGCCCACCGTCATCACCAACGCCGAGGGTGCCCGGACCACGCCGTCCGTCGTCGCCTTCGCCAAGAACGGCGAGGTGCTGGTCGGCGAGGTCGCCAAGCGCCAGGCGGTCACCAACGTGGACCGGACCATCCGCTCGGTGAAGCGTCACATGGGCACCGACTGGAAGATCGAGCTCGACGGGAAGCCCTTCAACCCGCAGCAGATCTCCGCGTTCATCCTGCAGAAGCTGAAGCGGGACGCCGAGGCCTACCTGGGCGAGAAGGTGACCGACGCGGTCATCACCGTCCCGGCCTACTTCAACGACTCCGAGCGCCAGGCGACGAAGGAGGCCGGCGAGATCGCCGGTCTGAACGTCCTGCGCATCGTCAACGAGCCCACCGCGGCGGCGCTCGCCTACGGCCTCGACAAGGACGACCAGACGATCCTCGTCTTCGACCTCGGCGGCGGCACCTTCGACGTGTCCCTGCTGGAGATCGGCGACGGCGTCGTCGAGGTGAAGGCCACCAACGGTGACAACCACCTCGGTGGTGACGACTGGGACCAGCGCGTCGTCGACTACCTGGTCAAGCAGTTCGCCAGTGGCCACGGCGTGGACCTCGGCAAGGACAAGATGGCGCTCCAGCGCCTGCGCGAGGCCGCCGAGAAGGCGAAGATCGAGCTGTCCTCGTCCACCGAGACCTCGATCAACCTGCCCTACATCACCGCGTCCGCCGAGGGCCCGCTGCACCTGGACGAGAAGCTCACCCGCGCCCAGTTCCAGCAGCTGACCGCCGACCTGCTGGAGCGCTGCAAGACGCCGTTCCACAACGTCATCAAGGACGCCGGCATCTCCATCAACGAGATCGACCACGTCGTCCTCGTCGGCGGTTCCACCCGCATGCCCGCCGTCGCCGAGCTCGTGCGCGAGCTGACCGGCGGCAAGGAGGCCAACAAGGGCGTCAACCCGGACGAGGTCGTCGCCATCGGCGCCTCGCTCCAGGCCGGTGTCCTCAAGGGTGAGGTCAAGGACGTCCTGCTCCTCGACGTGACCCCGCTGTCCCTCGGCATCGAGACCAAGGGCGGCATCATGACCAAGCTGATCGAGCGCAACACCACGATCCCGACCAAGCGCTCCGAGATCTTCACGACGGCCGAGGACAACCAGCCGTCCGTGCAGATCCAGGTCTACCAGGGCGAGCGCGAGATCGCGGCGTACAACAAGAAGCTCGGGATGTTCGAGCTGACCGGTCTGCCGCCGGCGCCCCGCGGCGTCCCGCAGATCGAGGTCTCCTTCGACATCGACGCCAACGGCATCATGCACGTGACCGCGAAGGACCTGGGCACGGGCAAGGAGCAGAAGATGACCGTCACCGGCGGCTCCTCGCTGCCGAAGGACGAGGTCGACCGCATGCGCCAGGAGGCCGAGCAGTACGCGGAGGAGGACCACCGCCGCCGCGAGGCCGCCGAGGCCCGCAACCAGGGCGAGCAGCTCGTCTACCAGACCGAGAAGTTCCTCAAGGACAACGAGGACAAGGTCCCGGGCGAGATCAAGACCGAGGTCGAGTCCGCCGTCGCCGAGCTGAAGGAGAAGCTCAAGGGCGAGGACACCGCCGAGATCCGCACCGCCACCGAGAAGGTCGCGGCCGTGTCGCAGAAGCTCGGCCAGGCCATGTACGCCGACGCGCAGGCCGCGGGCGGTCCCGAGGGCGCCACCGCCGGCGGTGCCAAGGCCGCCGACGACGACGTCGTCGACGCCGAGATCGTGGACGACGAGCGCAAGGACGGTGCCGCGTGACGGAGGAGACCCCGGGCTTCGAGGAGAAGCCCGACGTCCCCTCCGGCGCCACCCCCGACGACGCCGAGCCGAAGGCCGACTCCTCCGCCGCGGCGGAGGAGTCGGCCCCGGCCGGGGACGCGAACCAGACAGCCGGGCTGGTGGCCCAGCTGGACCAGGTGCGCACCGCGCTCGGCGAGCGCACCGCGGACCTCCAGCGGGTCCAGGCCGAGTACCAGAACTACCGCCGCCGGGTCGAGCGCGACCGGATCGCGGTCAAGGAGATCGCCATCGCGAACCTCCTGACCGAGCTCCTGCCCGTCCTCGACGACATCGGCCGCGCGCGCGAACACGGCGAGCTCGTCGGCGGTTTCAAGTCCGTCGCCGAGTCGCTGGAGACCGTCGCGGCCAAGATGGGCCTCCAGCAGTTCGGCAAGGAGGGCGAGCCCTTCGACCCGACGATCCACGAGGCCCTGATGCACAGTTACGCGCCGGACGTCACCGAGACGACGTGCGTGGCGATCCTGCAGCCCGGGTACCGGATCGGCGAGCGCACCATCCGCCCCGCGCGGGTGGCCGTCGCCGAGCCCCAGCCCGGCGCCCAGACGGTCAAGGCGGAGGACGCCGAGCAGGCCGACGACAAGGAGAGCGGTGGCCCGGACGAGGGCTGACGTTGAACTGAGAAGAGAGGAGGGACGTCGAGGATGAGCACCAAGGACTTCATCGAGAAGGACTACTACAAGGTCCTCGGCGTCCCCAAGGACGCCACCGAGGCCGAGATCAAGAAGGCGTACCGCAAGCTCGCCCGCGAGTTCCACCCGGACGCCAACAAGGGCAACACCAAGGCCGAGGAACGCTTCAAGGAGATCTCCGAGGCGAACGACGTCCTCGGCGACCCCAAGAAGCGCAAGGAGTACGACGAGGCACGCACCCTCTTCGGCAACGGCGGCTTCCGCCCGGGGCCGGGCGCGGGCGGCGGCTCCTTCAACTTCGACCTGGGCGACCTCTTCGGAGGCGGCGCCCAGGGCGGCGGGGGAGCCGGCGGCTTCGGCGGCGGACTCGGTGACGTCTTCGGGGGCCTGTTCAACCGCGGCGGCACGGGCACGACCCGGACCCAGCCCCGGCGCGGCCAGGACATCGAGTCCGAGGTCACGCTGAGCTTCACGGAGGCCATCGAGGGCGCGACGGTACCGCTGCGCATGTCCTCGCAGTCCCCGTGCAAGGCCTGCTCCGGCACCGGCGACAAGAACGGCACACCGCGTGTGTGCCCGACCTGCGTCGGCACCGGCCAGGTGGCGCGCGGCTCGGGCGGCGGCTTCTCGCTGACCGACCCCTGCCCGGACTGCAAGGGCCGCGGCCTGATCGCCGAGCACCCCTGCCCGGACTGCAAGGGCAGCGGCCGGGCCAAGTCGTCCCGCACCATGCAGGTGCGCATCCCGGCGGGCGTCACCGACGGGCAGCGCATCCGGCTGCGCGGCAAGGGGGCACCCGGCGAGCGCGGCGGCCCGGCCGGCGACCTGTACGTCGTCGTCCACGTCGGCGCCCACCCGGTCTTCGGCCGCAAGGACGACAACCTGACGGTGACGGTGCCCGTGACGTTCTCGGAGGCGGCGCTCGGCGGCGAGATCCGCGTTCCCACCCTCGGCGGCCCGGCGCTCACGCTGAAGCTGCCGCCCGGCACCCCCAACGGGCGCACCATGCGCGCGCGGGGCAAGGGAGCGGTCCGCAAGGACGGCACCCGAGGCGACCTCCTGGTCACCGTCGAGGTGAGTGTTCCGAAGGACCTGCCGGGGAAGGCTCGTGACGCGCTGGAGGCGTATCGCGAGGCGACCGCGGACGAGGACCCGCGGGCGGAGCTGTTCGAGGCCGCGAAGGGAGCATGAGAGTGATGGACGGCCGTCGACGTAACCCGTATGAGCTGACCGAGGAGACCCCGGTCTACGTCATCTCGGTGGCGGCCCAGCTCTCCGGCCTTCACCCGCAGACGCTGCGCCAGTACGACCGTCTGGGCCTGGTCTCCCCGGACCGCACCGCCGGCCGGGGCCGCCGCTACTCGGCCCGTGACATCGAACTGCTGCGCACCGTGCAGCAGTTGTCGCAGGACGAGGGCATCAACCTGGCCGGTATCAAGCGGATCATCGAGCTGGAGAACCAGGTCGCCGCGCTCCAGTCCCGCGTCGTGGAGCTGGAGGCCGCGCTGGACGGCGCGGCGGCGGCGATGCAGCAGCGCGAGGCCGCCGTCCACGCCTCCTACCGGCGGGACCTGGTCCCTTACCAGGAGGTCCAGCAGACGAGCGCGCTGGTGGTGTGGCGGCCGAAGCGGCAGCAGGCGTCGGACTGACGACCCGTGCATTCCCCTGGCGAGGAGAGGTGGACGTACCGCGGATGATGCCGCCGTACTGTGGCGTGTGCAACGCCTCCATGCAGCGTGGTGATCTCGCCTTCGAGGACTTCACCCTGGTGTACTTCCGCGCCACGCGGACGTATCCGGACGACTGGGTCGGCCACCCGGAGAACGCCGTGTGGTTCTGCGCCGACCACGTCTCGCTCGCGGACGGCCTGAGGGACCTGACCGCCGCGGAGGCCTTCGAGCGGATCCGCGCGAAGGTGGAAGCGACCGCGGAAGGCCGGGGCGGGAAGCCCGAGACCTCGGGACAGGAAGCCTGAGACCCTCCCGGGGCCGGGAAGCCGAGACCTGGGGACAGGAAGCCTGAGACCCCGGGGCCGGGAAGCCCGATACCTGGGGCAGGGAACCCGAGACGCGTGCGCGAGGGCCCGGAGGAACCTTTCCTCCGGGCCTTTTCGCCTCCCTGCGGGCTGAGGGGTCCTCGCGCCCTCGCCCGTCAGGGGGGCCAGTAGTCGCTCAGCACGCAGCCGTCGACCAGAGCCGGCTCGGTGCGGTAGCCGGACGGCGGGGAGAAGTCCGGGTCGCAGGTGAAGAAGACCAGCTCGGAGTGGGAGAGCGCCTCCCCCTGGTCGTCGCCGACCGGGACGACCGCGATGTTCTCGCCGATGGCGAACTTGTCGCCGCTCGCCTTGGCCGCGGTCTGGAACTTCCTCATGTCCGACACGGTCAGCAGGGCGATGGGATGCCGGGAGTCCTTGCAGACGGCGCGTTCCGCGATGCCCCAGGCCGGGTCCGACGCCTCCTCGGTCCCCCACGCCTCGGCCGTGCCGTCGTGCCCCCTGTCGTAGGCGTCGCCCGGCTCCACCTCCTTGCAACTGGTGTAGAGGTCGACGTACCGGGCGAGGGTGGCGGTGTCCGCCGCCTCGGGCAGGGCGCCGTCGAAGCCCTGCTCGGAGCTGCCGCCGCCGTCGGACGGCTTGCCGCCCGCGCCGTCGGCCGATCCGGTGGGGCGGAGCCAGTCCGGCGTGGCGAGGGCCTTGTCGGCGCCCTCCGTGCCGCTGCCGCCGGTGTCGTCGTCGCACCCCGTCAGCGTCGCCAACGCGACGACGGCGACGCCCACCGTGAGTGCTCGCTTGATGCGCATGATGTCCGTTCTCCTGCTGCCGATCCGACCGGGCGGACCCTACCTGGCGTCCTGGTCGGGGTGTTCGGGCCGGGGTACGGCCGAGAGCCACGGGTTCTGCCGTTGGGGCGCCGGCTGCCGGGGCGGGAGCGCGTGCGGCTGGGGCGAAGGCGCCGGCAGGGGCCGCGGGGCGGGGGCGGGCTCCGGGGCGGGGACCTCCTGCTGCGGCCCGGGAGCCGCCGCGGGGCCCGCGGGCGGAGCCGTCGGCGGCTCCGTGGCGTCCTGGAGGACGATGTGCGGGTTGCAGTCGCCGGCGTGCACCCGCACCGCGCCGGTCGGCTCCCGTTCCACCACCAGCAGGCCGAACTCGGCGAGCGCCTGGAGTTGGGTGGGTTCCAGGGCGTACTCGTAGACGCGCTGCCGGCCGAGGGCGTGGCTGGTGCTGTCGCTGTCGCCGGTGGTGCGGGTCGCCGCCTCGTTCGTACCGTGGGTGAGGCTGTCGGAGGTGCCGGTCGTCTCGCCGTGGCTGCCGCCCGAGTTGGCGGACCGTCCCGTGGACAGCGGGTTGAAACCGCCCTGGTCTCCGCCCACCACGCCGTCCACCCCCACGACCCCGCCGGCGGTGCCGTGCTCGTCGGCTGGGCACGGCACGCCGCGGACCGGCCGCTGGACGTGGTCGTCGGCGGCGGCGCGCTGCTGGGCGGCCCCACCCAGGAGGGCGCGGGGCCCGACGTCCTGCTGCGGCTGCCCGCCGGGGCACGCGGCACCCGGCAGGAGCCCGGAGCCGCGGCCGCCCTGTTCGGCGCCTTCCCCTGCTGGAGCGCCGTGGCGGTCGTGACGGACGGCCTGCTCGTCGACGACGCCCCGGGCCCGGCCTCTTCCGCGGCCGCCCGGCAGCGGCCCGCCCTCGAGGACTGTCTGCTCGGCGTGTGGCAGGAACCGTTCGCCTGGCTGGTGTTCGCCGAACCGGTCCCGGCCGCCGAACTCGACGAGCTGACCGGGCAGGTCTCCGACGACCGCCGTCGCGCGCAGTCCCGCGCGGACGGCTCGCCCGACCACGCCCTCGCCGCCGCCCGTCTGGAGCGCCGGCACAAGGAGCTGGCCAGGGCGTCGGCCACCGGCCTGTGGCGGATCCGGCTGCTGGCGGGCGGCCGGACGCCCGAGGAGGCGACCCGGGTCGCGGCGCTGCTGTGCGCGTCGGCGGACCTGGAGGGACTGCCGTACGCGCTCCGGCCGACCGGGCGGGTCGGGGACCTGGCCACCGCGCTCGGCGGCGTGCTGCCACCGCCCGAGAAATACCCCGTCCACGCTGGCTCCGACCTGCTGGCCGCGCTGGCCCGGCCGCCGGCGCAGGAGATACCCGGGGTGCGGTTCGCGCTGCGTCCCGAGTTCGACGTCTCCCCGGAGACCGCGGGCCGCCCGGCACCGGCCGGGGCCCCACCGGTGCGGCTCGGCGCGGTCCTCGACCGCAACCGCAGTCCCGTCGGCGACCTCGAACTGTCCCGCTCCACCCTCAACCGGCACACCTTCGTGTGCGGGGCCACCGGTGGCGGCAAGTCGCAGACGGTGCGCGGCCTGCTGGAGTCGGCCACGCACGCGGGCGGCAAGGTGTACCTGCGCAACCCGTGGAACACGGACCATGTCGAAGGGCTGGCCGAGGAGGACTTCATGGACGCGTTCCAGGCCCGTGGCAGTCGAGGCGATTACACCACCCTGTTCTAGAGAGGACGAAGGCGAGTGGCATTCGAGGAAGTAAGGGTGAACCGGGGCACGGTCGCCAGGGCCAGGAACGGAAGGATCGGTGGCAAGGGCAGCAGCCGGGCCACCGAGGAGCGTCCCGCCCAGGTGCAATTGTCCCTCATCCCGAAGGACGGGGAGTCCCGCGAGGTCGTGCTCGGTGAAGGAGAGACCTTCGAGCTGGGCGGCGACACCTACCAGGTCGTGGAGATCAAGCACCACACCTCCTGGACCGCCACCCTGCGCCTGGTCCCGTGACGACGAAGAGCACGGGAGGGCGTCTCGTGGCGATCGACTACCGCAGCGGCACCAACTGGGCCGCCGTCCTCCACCGGCTCCCGTAGGCGTCGACGGCCGGGTGGGGCCGGCCGTCGCCCCTCGGTCCGCCGGGGCCGGGGGCGTGCGGTTCGGCGTCGGGATGGCCGGAGCGGGGGTGGTCCGGCGTCGGGGTGGCCGGAAGCGTGTGGTGCGGCGGGCTCTCGGGGGCCCGTAGCGTGAAGGGTTCGTAGGGCGGTGTTCGCAGGGGTTCCGCTTCGTCTCCATGCGTCTTCACAGGTCGAGCGGAGCGTGATGTTGTTACTTCGTTAAGTAGTTCCGCTTGACGTCGGCGGGCGCTGCCGCGTTGTCTTTTCAGACACCTGGGTCACCATGTCGCACCCATGTCCGAAACGTACCTGAAGTGAGCTCCCGAATGCGTCGTATCGCCATAGCTGTGGTCGCCTCCACGATGACCCTCTCGCTCGCCGGATGCGGGATGCTGAGCGCGACGGAGGACGGCAGCGACGCGACCCCGACCAAGGGCAGCGACATCACCGTGGGCGTGCTGATGCCGGAGAAGACGAACACCCGGTACGAGGAGTTCGACTACCCCATCATCCAGGCGAAGGTCCGCTCCCTCACCCAGAACAAGGGCAGGACGGTGTACGCCAACGCGGGTTCCGAGGCGGACGTCCAGGCATCCCAGATGCAGAAGATGATCGACGACAAGGTCGACGTCATCCTGCTCGACGCGGTCGACTCGAAGTCCATCGCGGCCATGGTGCAGAAGGCCAAGGACGCCGCCATCCCGGTCATCGCCTACGACCGCCTGGCCCAGGGCCCGATCGACGCGTACGTCTCCTTCGACAACGAGCTCGTCGGCCAGGTGCAGGGCCGCTCCATCGTGGAGGCGCTCGGCTCGGCCGACACCAGCGACCAGATCGTCATGATGAACGGCTCGCCCACCGACCCGAACGCCGCGCAGTTCAAGCAGGGCGCCATGGAGGAGCTCAACGGTCAGGTGACGATCGCCGAGTCCTTCGACACCAAGGCCTGGAGCCCGGAGGTCGCCCAGGCCAACATGACCCAGGCGATCGAGAAGATCGGCAAGAAGAACCTCTCCGCCGTCTACTCCGCCAACGACGCCATGGCCGGCGGCATCATCAAGGCCCTGAAGGCGGCGGGCTTCGACAGCGGCGACCTGCCGCCGATCACCGGCCAGGACGCGGAACTGTCGGCGGTGCAGCGCATCGTCAGCGGCGAGCAGTACATGACCGTGTACAAGCCCTACCCGCAGGAGGCGGAGGCCGCCGCGGAGATGGCCGTCGCCAAGGTCCAGGGGCGGGACATCCAGTTCGACGCCCTCACCCGCGACAGCGTGGACAGCCCCACGAACAAGGGCATTCCGGCCCAGTTGGTGCCCGTGGTCGCGATGACGAAGACGAACATCAAGGACACCGTCGTCGCGGACGGCATCTACAAGGTGTCCGACATCTGCACCGCCAAGTACGAGGCCGCCTGCCGGGCCATCGGCCTGAAGTAGTCCCGCGAGGCGGTCACCGGGGGCACACGACGCACGTGCCCCCTTCCCACGCGTCCGGCGCGCGCCCCCGCCTTCCGCGCCCGCGGCGCACGTGTCGTCTTCGCGCACGTGCGCCCTTCGCGCACCCGTTCGCCCCGGGAGGAACCCGGGCGCACGGGGGGTTTTCCCGGGTCCTGGCGGGGGGAGCCGTGTTGCGGAGCCGGTCCGGGGCCGCGCATAGTTGCGCTGCGGAAGAGGCCGACAGCGGGGGTGGGATGGGCGATGGCCGGGCGCGGGACGCAGGAGCATCCACACGGCGCTGACCGACTGTGCGAGGCCGGGGACCGCGTGTACTCGCGGGCCGTGCGGCGGGGGCGGGTGTCGCGCCGGGACGCCGAGCCGGTTCCCTGTCTGCTGGAGCTCGCGCTGCTGCACCCGGACCCCGACGACATGGACTGGCTGGTGCCGACCTCCCCGCAGGAGGTGATGACCCGGCTGTTGCGGGGGCTGTACGACGAGGTCAGCGCGAGCCAGCGGCGGATGGGTTCGGCGGTGGCGGCCTTCGAGTGGTACGCCGGTCTCGGCGGCCCGGCGCCGGCCGGCGGCCCCGGCGAGGGCGCGGCGATCCGCGTCCTCGACGGCGACCTGCGCATCCAGGCCGCCCTGGACGAGGCGACGGACGCGTGCACGACCGAGGTGCTGACCGTGCAGCCCGGCGGCATCCGGCGCGAGCACGAACTGTCGGAGGGCCTGCACCGGGCGCTCGCCCTGCGCGGGCGGGGCGTGCGCATGCGGGACCTGTACAACCACGTGGCGCGGCACGGACAGGGCCTGCTCAACTACCTGGAGCTGATGGGGAACGCGGTCGAGGCGCGCACCCTCGACGAGGTCATCGACCGTCTGATCCTCTTCGACCGCACGGTGGCCTTCATCCCCGCCAACACCGAGCGCACGATGGCCCTGGAGCTGCGCCACCCGGCGCTGGTGGCCTATCTGGTGACGGTCTTCGAGCGCCTGTGGCGCCTGGCCGTCCCGCTGACGGCGCCGCTCCCGAAGACCCGGATCGAGGGTGTCTCGCACCGGGAGCAGTCGATCGCGGCGCTGCTGGCCGAGGGGCACCAGGACGCGGTCATCGCCGAACGTCTCGGCATCAGCGTCCGCACCTGCCGGGCCCATATCGCCCGGCTCTGCGAGACCCTCGGCGCGGCCAGCCGGACCCAACTGGGCGTGCGCATCGCCCAGGTGGGCCTGCACCGACCTCTGACGGGCGGTCCGGTCGGTGCGCCGGGGGCCGCGGGCGGCGCCGCGCAGGGGCGCGCAGGCGGCTCGGTCACTCCTGCCTGAGCAGCCCCGACTCCGCGATGAGGTAGCCCAGTTGCGCGCGGCTGCCGCTGCCGAGGAGGGCGGCCAGCTTGGCGATGTGGGCGCGGCAGGTGCGGACGTTCATGCCGAGGCGGCGGGCGATGGCCTCGTCGACGTGGCCCTCGACGAGGAGTTTGGCGATGGAGTGCTGGATGTCGGTGATGCCGCCGGCGGCGGTCTCGTAGGGGGCGCCGGCGCTCAGCGGAACCGCGCGGGCCCACATGAACTCGAAGACCTTGATGAGGTAGCGGACCAGGCCGGGGTGGCGCAGTTCGAGGGCGACCTGCTGGTCGTCGCGGGCGGGGATGAAGGCGACGCTCTCGTCGCAGACGATGAGGCGTTCCACCACCTCGTCGATGGTGCGGTACTCGGCCTTGCCGTTGGCGAGCTGGGCCACGTACCCCAGTTTCTCCGGACTGTAGCGGGCCGTGTGTTGATACAGCGTGCGTATGCGCACACCACGTTCGATCAGCGGGCGGTCGCGCTCCAGGCCCTGGACGAGGCTGTGCTCGGAGAAGCGGTCGTCGCTCGGCTGGATGGTGAGCATCTCGGTGCGGCACAGGGAGGTGGCCAGGTTGAGGGCCGCGTTGATGCGGGCGCCGCCCTCCAGCACGGTGATCGAGTGGTCGTTGCTCGCCGACTGGGCGCTCAGCGCGAGGAACGGCTCGAAGGCGTCCGCGAGTTCGACGGACATCCGCCGCCGCTCCGTGATCTCCAGCTCGATGGGGTGCAGCCGCTGTGCCAGGGCGACGCTCGGTGGAACCGGTCGCAGACAGTCCGCGTCATCCGGGTCGGGGAGGAGGAGGGCGAGCTCCACGAGACAGGGTGCCGACGCCACGTCCGCCCGGGCCACGCGGCCCGTTCGCAGGGCGTTGGCGTAAAGTCGGCCACCTTCCTCGCACAGCTCGGTCACCGCATGGGGATGCGTCACCTTAGTCCGATTTGCCACGAAATCTCCACCCCCCAGGGTCCTGAACATGCAGGAACATGATGCATCGATCGTGTGGCCATGACGTGCCCGAATGAGCCATCGTCTTATCCGACGGGGGAAGAGGAGACTTTCAAGTGAGGACGAAGCCGACCATGTGCCACAGAATGCTTCGCTCGGTGCTTGTTGCCACCCTCTCCGCCGTTGCGGTCCTCGGGGCGCTGAGTGGTCATTCCGACGCGGAGGACAGGGTAACGGCGGACAGTCACTGGCCGTCGGTCGTCCTGGCGGACAGCCACTGGCCGTCCGTGGTCGCCGACGAGGGTGACACCCGGGGCGTGCCGACTTCCACGGCGGACGAATCCGGAGTGCCGGCGTGACGACCCCACCCGACGACCGTTCCTTCCGGCGCGAGATGGCCACGGCCTACCGCTCCGGCTGGCACTTCATCGACCTGGTCACCGCCATCCCCCACAGCGGTGACTCGCTGATGGTGACCGTGTTCGGCGAGCCGGTCGTCGTCACGCGCGACGAGGACGACGACGTGCGGGCGTACCGGTGTCTGCGGCGGCCTCGGGGGGCGCCGCAGCCGGTCCGCTGTGCCATCCGGTACGGAATGATCTTCGTCAACCTCGACCAGCGCGACCACCGTCTGGAGGAGCCGACGAGCACGCCCGCTCCAAGGACCATTTCAGCCACCCCCCGCAGTGCCTGACGCGATTCCCCCGTCGTAACAGATCGCTCAGGTGCTTCCCCCCGCAGCGGCGTCACCGTGACCTGAACACGGTGACGCCGCTGCAGTTTGTGGCGACATTTCCGGCTACCGGCACTCTCGCGCGCGCGTGCGCGCTGGCTGGAAGCGGTCGGTGTGGATCCGGTCACCCCTTGCCCATCGCCCGTGTCAGTGTGATCTCGATCACCACCCGCGTCGGGTTGGGGCGCGGAGGGTGGCCGTAGCGCTCCGCGTAACGGCGCTCCGCCTCCGCGACCCGGTCGGGCTCCGCCCGGACGACGGCCCGTCCCTCCAGCGTGGCCCAGCGCCGTCCGTCCACCTGGCACACGGCCACCCGGGCCCCCGCCGCGCCCGCCGCCAGCACGTTGCGCACCTTCCTGCTCGCCCGGTCCGCGATCACCCGGGCCAGCCGTTCCCGCGGGTCGTACGTCACTCCGACCGGCACCACGTGCGGGCTGCCGTCCGGGCGGGGTGTCGTCAGGGTGCACAGGTGTCGTTCCCGCCAGAAGGCGAGGTACGGCGCGTCGGGGGCGCCCGGGTTCTGCGGGTATCCGGCCATGGTGCGCAACCTAACGGAACCGAACAGAATGCGGCCGCCCAGGACCCCGCGAGGCCCTTGAGTGGAATAGACTCAACTTTGTGTACGTTGTGCGAGTCAGTGCTGATGGCTGAAGCGAGGAGGAGACAGCGAACGTGGACGCAGAGCTGACCAACCGGAGCCGGGAAGCGATCCAGAGCGCCGGCAACCGCGCGGTGTCCGAGGGGCACCCCGACCTCACCCCGGCCCACCTGCTCCTCGCGCTGCTCCAGGGGCAGGAGAACGAGAACATCACGGACCTGCTCGCCGCCGTCGAGGCCGACCAGGCCGCCGTGCGGGCCGGCGCGGAGAAGGCGCTCGGGTCGCTTCCCAGTGTGGCCGGGTCCACCGTCGCGCCGCCGCAGCCCAACCGCGAGCTGCTCGCCGTGATCGCCGACGCGCAGGCGCGGGCCAGGGACCTCGGCGACGAGTACCTGTCCACCGAGCACCTGCTCATCGGCATCGCGGCCAAGGGCGGCCAGGCCGGCGAAGTGCTCACCCGGCAGGGGGCGAGCGCGAAGAAGCTGGTGGAGGCCTTCCGCAAGGCCCGCGGCGGCCGCCGGGTGACCACGGCCGACCCCGAGGGCCAGTACAAGGCGCTGGAGAAGTTCGGCACGGACTTCACCGCCGCGGCGCGGGAGGGCAAGCTCGACCCCGTCATCGGGCGCGACCAGGAGATCCGGCGGGTCGTGCAGGTGCTGTCCCGCCGCACCAAGAACAACCCGGTCCTCATCGGCGAGCCCGGCGTCGGCAAGACCGCCGTCGTGGAGGGCCTCGCCCAGCGGATCGTCAAGGGCGACGTGCCCGAGTCGCTGAAGGACAAGCGGCTCGTCGCGCTCGACCTGGGCGCGATGGTCGCGGGCGCGAAGTACCGGGGCGAGTTCGAGGAGCGGCTGAAGACCGTCCTCGCCGAGATCAAGAACTCCGACGGGCAGATCATCACCTTCATCGACGAGCTGCACACGGTCGTCGGCGCGGGCGCCGGCGGCGACTCGGCCATGGACGCCGGCAACATGCTCAAGCCGATGCTCGCGCGGGGTGAGCTGCGCATGGTCGGCGCCACCACGCTCGACGAGTACCGCGAGCGGATCGAGAAGGACCCGGCGCTGGAGCGCCGCTTCCAGCAGGTGCTGGTCGCCGAACCGACCGTCGAGGACAGCATCGCGATCCTGCGCGGCCTCAAGGGCCGCTACGAGGCACACCACAAGGTGCAGATCGCCGACAGCGCGCTGGTCGCGGCGGCCACCCTCTCCGACCGCTACATCACCTCCCGCTTCCTGCCCGACAAGGCCATCGACCTCGTCGACGAGGCCGCCTCCCGGCTGCGCATGGAGATCGACTCGTCCCCCGTGGAGATCGACGAACTCCAGCGCGCCGTCGACCGGTTGAGGATGGAGGAGCTGGCGCTCGCCAAGGAGACCGACCCGGCCTCCCGCGAGCGGCTGGAGAAGCTGCGCCGCGACCTCGCCGACAAGGAGGAGGAGCTGCGCGGCCTCAACGCCCGCTGGGAGAAGGAGAAGCAGTCCCTCAACCGCGTCGGTGAACTCAAGGAGAAGCTCGACGACCTGCGCGGCCAGGCCGAACGCGCCCAGCGCGACGGCGACTTCGACACCGCCAGCAAGCTGCTGTACGGCGAGATCCCGGCCCTGGAGCGCGACCTGGAGGCCGCGTCCGCCGCCGAGGAGGAGGCCGCGAAGGACACCATGGTCAAGGAGGAGGTCGGCTCGGACGACATCGCCGACGTCGTCGCCTCCTGGACCGGCATCCCCGCCGGCCGCCTGCTGGAGGGCGAGACGCAGAAGCTGCTGCGCATGGAGGACGAGATCGGCAGGCGCCTCATCGGCCAGACGGAGGCCGTCCGCGCGGTGAGCGACGCGGTACGCCGCTCCCGCGCCGGTATCGCCGACCCCGACCGTCCCACCGGGTCGTTCCTCTTCCTCGGCCCGACGGGCGTCGGCAAGACCGAACTGGCCAAGGCGCTCGCCGACTTCCTCTTCGACGACGAGCGGGCCATGGTCCGCATCGACATGTCGGAGTACGGCGAGAAGCACAGCGTGGCCCGGCTGGTCGGCGCCCCGCCCGGGTACGTCGGCTACGAGGAGGGCGGCCAGCTCACGGAGGCGGTGCGCAGGCGCCCGTACAGCGTCGTCCTCCTGGACGAGGTCGAGAAGGCCCACCCCGAGGTCTTCGACGTCCTGCTCCAGGTCCTCGACGACGGCCGGCTCACCGACGGCCAGGGCCGCACGGTCGACTTCCGCAACACGATCCTGGTCCTGACCTCCAACCTGGGCAGCCAGTTCCTGGTCGATCCGGTCTCCACCGAGGAGGAGAAGAAGGAGCAGGTCCTGGAGGTGGTCCGGACGTCCTTCAAGCCCGAGTTCCTCAACCGCCTCGACGACCTGGTGGTCTTCTCGGCGCTCGGCAAGGACGAGCTGGGCCGCATCGCGCGCCTCCAGATCGACCGCCTCGCCAAGCGGCTCGCCGAGCGGCGCCTCACCCTGGAGATCACCGACGCGGCCCTGGCCTGGCTCGCCGACGAGGGCAACGACCCGGCGTACGGCGCCCGGCCGCTGCGCCGCCTGGTGCAGACCTCCATCGGCGACCGCCTCGCCAAGGAGATTCTGGCCGGCGATGTCAAGGACGGCGACACGGTCCGGGTGGACACCTTCGGGGACGGACTCATCGTCGGCCCGGCCACGGGCAAGGAGCTCTGAGGGGTCCCTGCACTGTGAGGGCCTGAGGCCGCGCGGCCGAGGCGGGCGCGGTGCGAGGACCCCTGAGGCCCGCGCTCACGTCGTGAACGCCGAGAACCGCACCCGCGCGGTCTCGGCGTTCTCGTACGTCACGTCCAGGTCGACGTAGTGGGCGCCCGCCCCCGGGTGCCCGGTGACGTCCAGCTGGAGGCAGAGGTCCGCGCCCTCGGAACAGGTCCCCGCGCCGGGTGCCCCCGGCGCGGGCGCGTCCGGGTAGGTGGCCGTCAGCCAGTCCCGCACACCCTCGCGCGGCATCCGGAACCGGGCCACGTACTGGGTGTCCAGGAAGCTGCTGACCGTGCACCGGGCGTCCCGCGCGCCGGCCGGCAGGGCCGCCCCGCCGAAGGCCAGCGCCTCCGCGCACGGCGCCTCGGCCGGCCCGCGCTCGGCGCGGTCCCGCTCCTCCAGCCGGACGCCGGCCAGCACCAGGAGCCCGACCGCCACCAGCACCGTCAGCGCGAGCGCCGCCGCCACCGGACCCCACCCGGTCCGCCCCCGCGCGGGTGCCCCGCTTCGCCCGTTCGCCACACGATCCCCCTCCGCCCGTGACCGGCCCTTGGTGCAACAGGCCGGATCATGTCAGCTCAGGGCTGACAGGCCCCGGCGGGGCTTGCCACCCCCCTCCCCGCATGGGGGAGGATGGCAGGATCCGTACGAAGGGAAAATCACGGTGACCATCGACCCGTCCTCGATTCCGAACTTCGGGGGCCAGCCCGAG
Source organism: Streptomyces sp. NPDC030143 (assembly GCF_055573695.1). Taxonomy (NCBI): domain Bacteria; kingdom Bacillati; phylum Actinomycetota; class Actinomycetes; order Kitasatosporales; family Streptomycetaceae; genus Streptomyces; species Streptomyces sp. NPDC030143. The sequence goes on along the minus strand of NZ_JBVIAY010000008.1, from coordinate 261,782 downwards.
CCGCAGCCCCAGGGACCGGCCGGCCCCGTCGTTCCGGATCAGGACCTCGTGAAGCAGCTCCTCGACCAGATGGAGCTGAAGTACGTCGTCGACGACGAGGGTGACCTCGCGGCGCCGTGGGAGGAGTTCCGTACGTACTTCATGTTCCGCGGCGAGGGGGACCAGGCGGTCTACTCGGTGCGGACGTTCTACGACCGGCCCCACCAGATCGACGCCAAGCCGCAGGTGCTCGAGGCCATCGACGACTGGAACCGTCGCACCCTGTGGCCGAAGGTCTACACGCACACCCACGACGACGGCACCGTCCGCCTCATCGGCGAGGCGCAGCTGCTGATCGGCGGCGGGGTGAACATCGAGCTGTTCGTCTCCTCGACGGTGAGCTGGGTGCGCGCGGCCATCGAGTTCGACAAGTGGCTCGTGGAGCAGTTGGGCCTCGAGTCCGAGATCAACGAAGCGGAGAAGCCCGAGGAGGGCGACGAGTAGGGCGTTCGCCCCGTCGGCTGACGAGAGCCCGGCCAGGGCCGCGACCACCACGGTCGCGCGCCCGCGCCGGGCTCTTGCCGTTTCCGGGCGACTCCGCGCCTGCTCCTGAAACTACTTGCCAACCTGGAAAGTACTTGCCAAGATCGGAGCATGACCGAGAAGGAAGAACAGCAGGACGTCTCCGCCGCCGCGCAAGCGCTGCGCACCGCGCACACCGCCCGCGACGCCGCCGACCGCGCCGGGCGGGCCGTCCCGCGCCGCTACCTGGTCGCCCAGGGCGCGGCCTACCTCGTCGGCTTCACGGCGCTCGGCCTGTCCTTCGCCCACGAGCAGTGGTCGACGTGGCTGACGGGCCTCGGCGTCGCCGCGCTGGCCGCCTTCCTGGCGCTGGTGTGGGCCGGCCTGCGGCACGGCGGGACGGTGCCCTGGTTCCGGCGACGGCGCACCCGCCGCGACACCTGGACGCTGTGGCTGGCCCCCCTGCTCTCCTTGGGCGCCGGCGGCCTCGCCGCGATCCCCTACGGCGCCCCGGGCTGGCTCATCGCCTTCGGCGCGGGCGCCGCCCTGGAGCACTGGCTGCGCGCCGCCCTGCCGGGACGTCCGGCGTGAGCGGCGAGCCCCCGCCCGCCCTGGACCGGGAACTGCACCACCCCACCCGCCTGGCCCTGGTCGCCTACCTGTCCTCCTGCGCGGAGGCGGAGTTCGGCGTCCTGCGCGACTACCTGGGCGTCTCCGACTCGGTGACGAGCAAGACGGTCTCCGCCCTGGAGAAGCTCGAGTACGTGCGCGTACGCAAGGGCTACGTCGGCAAACGCCCCCGCACCTGGGTCTCCCTCACCCCCCGGGGCCGCCACGCCCTCGACACCCACCTGGCTGCCCTGGAAGCCATCGTCACGGCGGCCCGCAGAGCGGGCGCGGACCACGAGGGCCCCTCCTGACGGGAGCGGTCCCGTCACCCCGCCAGTGCCTTGAGGCGGCTCACCGCCTCCTGAAGCACGGCGGTCCGCTTGCGGAAGGCGAAACGGACGAAGGGGGTGCCGGCCTCGCGGTGGTCGTAGAAGACCACGTCGGGGACGGCGACCACGCCGGCGCGTTCCGGCAGGGAGCGGCAGAAGGCGAGGCCGTCGCTCTCACCCGGGGACGGACGTCGGTGGTGACGAAGTACGTGCCGGCGGGCCTAAGACGGAGAAACCGCCTCCGCCGGCCCCGCCGACAGCAGGTCCGGCTTGGCCCGCATGTCCGCGCGGAAGGCCTCGACGTACGCGTCGGGCAGCGCCGGGGCCTGGGCGACCGCGTACTGGAAGGGGCCCGAGGAGACGTACGTCAGGAACTGCCTGGCCGAGCGCACCGCCGCGACCAGGCCGGGGGCCGCCGTGACCCGGGGCTCCCCTGTGACGCTTCTCGCTTCCCGTGGGCGGTTCCCGGCGTCACGCCGTCCTGTTCACCCCACGGTGTCGCAGGACCGCCGAGCCTGCGCCGGGTGATGCTGGGGCCGACAGCGGCTGTGCCCGATCCCCGCGTCCTGTCAGCTCTCGTAGTGATAGCGGCACTGCGCGATCAGGACGCTGTCCTCGGTGGCCTTGTAGATCAGTCGGTGCTCGTCGTTGATGCGGCGGGACCAGTAGCCCTGGAACCCGTGCTTGAGCGGTTCCGGTTTGCCGATCCCCTCATTGCCGTTCCGGGCGATGTCCGCGATGAGTGTGTTGATGCGCTTCAGGACTTTCCGGTCCTGAAGCTGCCACCACAGGTAGTCCTCCCAGGCGCGAGAGGAGAAGGTGATCTTCAACTTCGTGGGCCTTATTCGTCGGTCGTCAGCTCGCGTACGGTGCCGCCACCGTTTTCCAGCTCGTCGATGGACGCGAGCAGACGCCGGGCGTTCGCCGGGCTCCGCAGCAGGTACGCCGTCTCCTTCAGCGACTCGTAGTCCTCAAGGGAGACGATGACGACCGGTTCATGCCCGGCCCGGGTGATGACGACCTCTTCACGGTCGTCGGTCACGGAGTTGAGTACCTCGGCGTACCGCGCGCGGGACTCGGAATAGGTCATGGTCTTCACAGTCGGCCCTCCTTTCACGTACAGGAAATTGTACGTGGACCCCTGTGGTGCGGCAAGGGCCGGAAGAGCCGGGACAGGTTCCGCAGGACAACGGTCAGTGCGCGAATGCCTTGCGGAGCCGTTCCGCCGCGTCCGTCAACACCTCGGTGCGTTTGCAGAACGCGAAGCGGACGAAGGGGGCGCCCTTCTCCCGGTGGGCGTAGAAGACCGCGTGGGGGATGGCCACCACGCCCGCGCGCTCCGGCAGGGCCCGGCAGAAGGCGAAGCCGTCGCTGTGGCCGAGGGGACGGACGCCGGTGGTGACGAAGTACGTGCCGGCGGGCCGAAGACGGAGAAACCGCCTCCGCCGGCCCCGCCGACAGCAGGTCCGGCTTGGCCCGCATGTCCGCGCGGAAGGCCTCGACGTACGCGTCGGGCAGCGCCGGGGCCTGGGCGACCGCGTACTGGAAGGGGCCCGAGGAGACGTACGTCAGGAACTGCCTGGCCGAGCGCACCGCCGCGACCAGGCCGGGGGCCGCCGCGACCCAGCCGACTCCGCGTTCACACGTCCGTTCGCGTGTCGCGAGGTGACCTGCCCGGACCGGGTTCACAGCCGTACCGCCGGGCTCGGTGACGCGGCACCGTCCGCCGTATCCTGACCACACACGGGAAGGAACCGTCCATGAGCGTCGACGCGATCGTGCACACCGAGTTCCCCAAGGGGTACACGGTCCTGTTCGGGGCCGACGGAAAGGTGATCACGACCCCGCAGAGCGAAGAGCACTCCAGCACCATCAGGTCGATGCAGATCGACTCCGCTCTCGCCCTCGGCCGTCACGCGAAGGTCATCTCCGACGTCTGCATCGACTTCCCCGCCGACGAGAACTCCGCCCCCGACCTCGCGATATTGCGCGAGGACGCACGCAGGCAAGGCAAGCGCTACAGCTTCGAGGACGTCCTGCTGATCTCCGAGGTCGTTTCGACCTCCTCCGCGCGCAAGGACTACGACGACTGCACAGCCAAGTACGGCCGCTACGGCATCCCGATCTACCTGGTCGTCGACCCGTACGCCCAGGAAGTCGTCCTTCACACCCAGCCGACCGCCACCGGTTACATCGCCGCACACACCCACAAGTACGGCACGGGCAAGCTCCCCATCCCCCTGGCCGACGGCCGCACCTTCACCCTCGACCTCGACGAACTCCCGCGCCCGGAGCCCGAGGCAGACGCCCGCTGACGAAGGACTCCCCGTGCGGCGGTGCGTGGCGGCTCGGGGCAGCCGTGTACGTGTGGCCGGTACGCCGGTCGGCTGTCATGCGGTCGGCGACTTGAGCCGAGCGGCCGCCTCCTCCAGCACCTCCGTCCGCTTGCAGAAGGCGAACCGCACGAAGGGCGCGCCCTGCTCGCGGCGGTGGCCGGTGGCGCTCTGACGCGCGGCCGTCGTGCACAACTCTCCGAGCGCTCTCACGGGCTACCCCTGTACCTGGAGGTGGCAGGGGCGCCACCTGGTTGAGACACGTCGCAACCGTTCCTCGGCATGCTTCGCCAGGCCGCCACGGGCTGCCTCGGGTAACGTCCGACCTTCTTGCTCGGGGGAGAGCCCGGCAGACAGCCCCGCATCGCTACAAGGCCGCCTTGAGTCGCTTGACTGCCTCCTGGAGGACCTCCGTCTGCTTGCAGAAGGCGAACCGTACGAAGGGTGCACCGGCCTCGCGGTGGTCGTAGAAGACGGCGTTGGGGATGGCGACGACGCCCGCTCGCTCCGGAAGCGCACGGCAGAAGGCGAAGCCGTCGGACTCGCCGAGCGGGCGGATGTCGGTGGTGACGAAGTACGTGCCGGCGGGACGGAAGACCCCGAAGCCGGCCTCCGCCAGACCCGCGGCGAGCAGATCACGCTTGGCCCGCATGTCCGCGCGGAAGGCCTCGAAGTACGCGTCGGGCAGCGCCAGGGCCTCGGCGACCGCGTACTGGAAGGGGCCCGAGGAGACGTACGTCAGGAACTGCTTGGCCGAGCGCACCGCCGCGACCAGGCCGGGGGCCGCCGTGACCCAGCCGACCTTCCAGCCGGTGAACGAGAACGTCTTGCCGGCGCTGCCGATGGTCACCGTCCGCTCCCGCATGCCCGGCAGCGTCGCCAGCGGCACGTGCTCGGCGTCGTCGAACACGAGGTGCTCGTACACCTCGTCGGTGACGACCAGCAGGTCCCGCTCCACCGCCAGCTCGGCGATCACCGTCAGCTCCGCGCGGGTGAGGACGGTGCCGGTCGGGTTGTGCGGGGTGTTGATCAACAGCAGCCGGGTCCGGTCGGTCACCGCGTCGCGCAGCTCGTCCAGGTCGAGCCGGAACCGCGCCGCCCCCGGGTCCGGCCGCAGCGTCACCGGCACCCGCGCGGCGCCCGCCATCGCGATGCAGGCCGCGTACGAGTCGTAGTAGGGCTCCAGGGCGACGACCTCGTCCCCCGGCTCCAGCAGCGCCAGCAGCGCGGCCGCGATGGCCTCGGTGGCGCCGGCCGTGACCAGCACCTCCGTCTCGGGGTCGACGGCGAGGCCGTAACGGCGGAGCTGGTGCGCGGCGATCGCCGTGCGCAACTCGGGGACGCCGGGACCCGGCGGGTACTGGTTGCCGCGCCCGTCGCGCAGCGCCCGCACGGCCGCCTCCCGGACCTCCTCGGGCCCGTCGGTGTCCGGGAACCCCTGGCCGAGATTGATGGAGCCGGTCCGCACCGCCAGCGCGGACATCTCGGCGAAGATCGTCGTCCCGAACGCGGCGAGACGGCGGTTGAGGAAGGGGCGTGCGGTGGAGGTCATACCGGTCATCCTGGGCCGAAGCTCTGGAGTTCCTCAAGTGTGCTTTGGCCGGAGAGCCGGACGGGCATCCCCCGTGCACGCGCCGCTCGCACGGTGCGCGAGGCGCCCACGGGGGGTCGCTTCGGGGATTCGAAAGGAGGGTGACGCCATGGTCTACGGCATCATCCTTGTGCTGTTCGCGGTCCTGGTCGTGGCGGTGATCGGCGCCCGGCGCCGGGCCGAGGCCACACGGCACCGCTCGCGCACCACCCGCGCGGGCCGGTCCCGCTCCTCCTCGTCCCACAGCGGCGACGGCGGAAGCAGCAGCTGGTGGGCCGGCGGGGGAGACTCCGGCTCGTCCTCGGGCGGGCACTCCTGCGGCGGCGGATCCTCGTCCTGCGGGGGAGGCGGCGGATGCGGGGGAGGCAGCTGACACGGGGCAGCTGAGCTCCCGAGGGGAAGCCGCATCCGGATCGCGGGGCCCGCTTCCGACCGCACGGGCCCCGCGGTCGCACCCGCTCCACCGCGCCCCGGCGCGCGGTCCCGTCCGCCCCGTCCCGTCCGCCTCGTCCCGTCCACCGCGCCCGGCGCGCCGGTCCCTGTGCGCGCCCCACGCCGTCCACCGCACCTCGTCCGTCACACGTCGTACGGCCGAACGGGGGCGCGTGGATGCATGTCCGAGCCGCACGGCGTACGCCCTGGTTGAACAATTGAGCTGTGGAGCCCCCTGAGGGATGGAAACCCCACGAAGTTGGGTAAAAACGCTGTGGCGGTGCCACCGTTCATGATTCCCTCTACATCACCAACGCAGCCCCTCGACTCCCGGACGTCCCGCGCGGACGCCCTTCACGGACCGGGCGGCCGGGGCCGAACTCCCGGCGACGACCGGGGTGCGCCGGACCAACCCCCTTTCTTATGCGTTCCAGCGGAGCCGATCCATGCTCACGACCCTGAACACGTCCTACACCGACACGCGCGCGGCCGACCTCGCCTGGGCACTGGGGCGTGAACCGCTGCCTGCCCTCGCCACGCTCGACCTCGAAATGTCCGGTGCCAAGCTCCAGTTGAGACTGCTCGGCGCGTCGCACCAGGTGCTGCTGGAGGGGGAGCAGGGCCGTTGTTCCGAGACGGTCGCGTGCATCCCCGGCAGCAGCACCCCCCTGCCGCTCGGCGTCGCCAAGCGGGTGGGCGACTGGGAGTACGAATTCGCCGCCCACGTCGAGGTGTTGACGCCGGGCCAGTTCGCGGGCCGCGCCCAGGAACTGCTGGCCCTCGTCTCCGACCACCCGCACGGACTCGCCGGCGTCTTCCCCGGCAGCCCGCACGCCTTCACCGCCCTGCTCGCCCAGCACCACGAGGGCCACGTGCACTGGCGCACCTGGCACGCCTACCCCCAGGACGGCCAGTTGGTGGCGACGAGGACCCGCGTGGGCGCCCGGGCGGCGGTGTGCGGAGCCGGCCCGACCGGCGTGTGAGCGACGTAAACCCCTCAGGCCCGGCCGTACCGGTGTTCCACACGTGTGGGTGACAGGGCGTCCCGCACCCGTGACGTAACGTCGCAGTCGTGATCGAACCGCACGCCCCCGCCCCGCCCGGTGCACCACCTTCCTGGCGCGGCTCCGCGCGGCTTCCGGTCCGGCCGGACACCGGGCGGTTCCTGGTCCTCGCGTGCGTCTTCGTCTGCGCGGCCTGCGGTCTGGTGTACGAACTCGAACTGGTCGCCCTCGCCTCCTACCTGATGGGCGACTCGGTCACCCAGGCGTCCGTCGTGCTGTCCGTCATGGTGTTCGCGATGGGCATCGGCTCACTCGCCGCCAAACGCCTGCGCCGGCTCGCCGCCGCCGGCTTCGCCGCGATCGAGGTGACGCTCGCCCTGGTCGGCGGGTGCAGCGCGCTCGCCCTGTACGCCGTGTTCGCGTGGACGGGCGACTGGGGCGGCCTGTGGGTGAACGGCCCGCGCGTCCTGCTGGTCGTCTTCTCCCTCGCCATCGGGCTGCTCATCGGCGCGGAGGTCCCCCTGCTGATGGAGCTGATCCAGCGCGTCCGCCGCCAGGAGGCGGGCTGCGCCGTCGCCGACCTGTTCGCCGCGGACTACGTCGGCGCGCTCGTCGGCGGCCTCGCCTTCCCCTTCCTGCTGCTGCCGCTCCTCGGCCAGCTCTCCAGCTCCCTGCTGACCGGCGCGGTCAACGTCGTCGCCGGCGGCGCCCTCGTCCTCGGCCTGTTCCGCCGCGACCTCACCCGCCGCGCCCGCTGGCTGCTGCTGACCGCCAACGTCACCGTGCTCGGCGTCCTCGCCTCCGCCGCCGTCCTCGTCGACGACTTCGAACGCGCCGCCCGCCACGCGGTGTACGGCGACGACGTACGGGTCGCCGTGCGCACCGGCGTGCAGGAGGTCGTCCTCACCGGCGGCACCCACGGCCGGCCCCTCGGCCTCTGGCTCGACGGCCGGCTCCGCGGCGGCGGCCCCGACCGGCACCGCTACCACCGGGCGCTGGTCCGCCCCGCCATGCAGGGCGCCCACACGCGCGTCCTGATCCTCGGCGGCGGCGACGGCCTCACCGCCCGCGAGGTCCTCACCCACCCCCGCGCCCACCGCGTCGACGTCGTCGACGCCGACCCCGGCCTGATCGCGCTGGCCCGCACCGACCCCGCCCTAGCCCGCCTCAACGGCCGCGCCCTCGACGACCCGCGCGTGACCGTCACCGTCGCCGACGTCTTCCGCCACCTGCGCGCCACGCCTCCCGCCGCGTACGACGTGGTCGTCACCGACCTGCCCGACCCGACGGTCACGGCGGGCACCAAGCTGTACTCGCAGGAGTTCTACGGCCTGGTCCGGCGCGCCCTGCGCCCCGGCGGCCGGCTCGCGGTGCACGCCGGACCACCCCTCACGCGCCCCCGCGTCTACTGGACCGTCGAGGCGACCCTGCGCGCGGCCGGCCTGCACACCGTCCCCTACCGGACCGACGGCGGCGACACCGACCGGGGTTTCGTCCTCGCCGCGCCGGACGCCCGCCCGGCTGCCCGCCTCGGCCCCGGCGAGCGGCCGATGCGCCCGCCGGCCTCGGGCCCGCGGGCCTCGACCCTGGTGCATCCGCGGTACTGAGAGCCGCGAACGGAAAGGGGCGGCCGGTCAGGTCGCGGCGTCCGGCGCCACACGGGCGTGCGTGCCGGGCGCCGCGAGCCCGTCCCCCGTTGTGTTCGGAGCTTGAGGACGGCTGCGCCCAGGGCGGGGAGGGTACGCCCCGCGGGGCGCGCGGACCGCGGGAATCCCGTTTCGGCAGGTGCTTTTCAGCGACCGCTGGGTAGGCTCCGCACTCATGGAGCAAGAGGTGTTCGTTCCGGTTCCGGCCGAGCGGCTGCGGGCGGCCCTCGGCGACCTCGCGCAGGTGGCCCGGGCCGTTCCCGGCCTCCAGCAGGACGCCGGCAGTGAGCCCGTCGCGGGCCGGCTGAAGCTGCGCGTCGGCGGCCACACCATCACCTACCGGGGCGCGCTGCGGATCACCGCGCGCGACGACGGCGCGTACACCGTCGACGGCGAGGCGTCCGAGGCCCGCGGCACGGGAACCGTCCGCGTCGACCTCACCCTGCGCCCGAAGGAGACCGACGACGGCACGACCCTGCGATTCGAGGGCACCGCCACGGCGGACGGCCGGCTGGCGGACCTGCCGGCGGAGGCGGTACGGGCGGCGGTCGCCCGGCTGCTGAACCGGTTCGCGGAGAACCTGGGCGCGGGCGCGGCGGACGGGACCCGGACCGCCGGCCCGCAGACCCCCTCCCCCGACGAGCCCGAACCCTCGACCGCCACCCCCGTCAGGGGCTACGAGACGGACATCCCCCCGCCGGGCCTCGACGACCTCGACGACGACGTGGACGCCGGCGACGGCGTGGGCGACGTCGTCGACATGGACGACCTCACCGAGTCCGGGAAACCGGCCGCCGAGGCCGCGCACGCCCGCCGCACGATGATCGGGCGCAGCGCGGAGGAGGTCGACCACGCCCCGCCGCGCGGCCGGTACGGACCCGTCCCGGCCCCGGAGACCGTCGCCCCCGGCAGCACCCTGCGCTGGGCGGCCCCGGCCGCCGCGTTCGTCGTCGCCTCGGCGATCGTCGTGGGCCGCGTCCTGCGCCGGCGCCGCTGAGGCGCTCTTGCCCGCGGTGATCACGCCAGTAGGGTCGTCCCGTGAGTAACGAAGACATCACGCTGACCGCGGGCGACGCGGAGGTGACCGTGCAGCCCGGCAACGGCGGACGGCTCGGAGGGCTGCGCGTCGGCGGGACCGAACTGCTGCGCCAGGGGGAACGGTTCGGGTGCTTCCCGATGGTCCCCTGGTGCGGGCGGATCCGGGACGGCCGGTTCCGCGACGGGGCGACCGTCCACCAGATGCCGCTGAACGCCCCGCCGCACGCCATCCACGGCACCGTCCGCGACGGCGCCTGGCGGGTGGCCCGCCGCTCGGCCGACGAGGCGGTCCTGACGTACGACCTGGTGGAGCCCTGGCCCCACGCCGGCCGCGTCACGCAGATCGTCGCGCTGAGCGAGGACGCCCTGACGCTCTCCATGGCGGTGGAGACGTACGACTCGTCGTTCCCGGCGCAGATCGGCTGGCACCCCTGGTTCAACCGCAGCCTCGGCGGCGCGGACGTGCGGGTCGACTTCGCCCCGGCCTGGCAGGAGGAGCGCGGCGACGACCACCTGCCCACCGGCCGGCGGATCGCGCCCGGGCCGGGGCCCTGGGACGACTGCTTCGGCATGCCGGACGGCGTCGCCGTCACCCTCACCTGGCCGGGCCTGCTGCGCCTCGAGGTGACCAGCCCCGAACAGTGGGTGGTCGTCTACGACGAGCAGGAGGCGGCCGTGTGCGTGGAGCCGCAGACCGGCCCGCCCGACGGCCTCAACACCCTCCCGCGCCTGGTCACGCCCCTGGAGCCGCTGGAGGCCACGACGACCTGGCGGTGGAGCCGCCTCTAAGCTGGTCGCCATGACGGACACACGCGGCGCGCTGCTGCAGCAGATCAAGGACAAGGCCGTGGTGCACGGCAAGGTGACCCTGTCGTCGGGGCTGGAGGCCGACTACTACGTCGACCTGCGCCGCGTCACCCTCGACGGCGAGGCGGCCCCGCTGGTGGGCCAGGTGCTGCTGGACCTCACCGCCGAGCTGGACTTCGACGCCGTGGGCGGTCTGACCATGGGCGCCGACCCGGTCGCCGCCGCGCTGCTGCACGCCGCCGCCGCGCGCGGCAAGAAGCTGGACGCCTTCGTCGTGCGCAAGGCGGCGAAGGCGCACGGACTGCAGCGGCGGGTCGAGGGGCCGGACATCGCGGGCCGCCGCGTCCTGGTCGTCGAGGACACCTCCACCACCGGCGGTTCCCCGCTCACCGCCGTGGAGGCCGTGCGCGAGGCGGGCGCCGAGGTCGTGGCCGTCGCGACGATCGTGGACCGGGCGACCGGCGCCGCCGAGAAGATCCGGGAGGGCGCGGGTGTGCCCTACCTGTACGCGTACTCCAAGGACGAGCTGGGCCTGGACTGACCGGCGGGCGGACACCCGCTGGAGCATCGGGCCATCTCTGGAAAGATGGGGACGACGATGACGTCGCACCCAAGGTCTAGGTCAGGGCCGTAAACGCAGAACGCCAACCCGCACACCCAAGGAGCGGACGAATGCCCATCGCAACCCCCGAGGTCTACGACGAGATGCTCGACCGGGCGAAGGCAGGCAAGTTCGCCTACCCGGCCATCAACGTCACCTCGACCCAGACCCTGCACGCGGCTCTGCGCGGCTTCGCGGAGGCGGAGAGCGACGGCATCATCCAGATCTCCACGGGTGGCGCCGAGTTCCTGGGCGGCCAGTACAGCAAGGACATGGTGACAGGCGCCGTGGCCCTCGCCGAGTTCGCGCACATCGTCGCCGAGAAGTACCCGGTCACCGTCGCGCTGCACACCGACCACTGCCCCAAGGACAAGCTCGACGGGTACGTGCGTCCGCTGCTCGAGCTCTCCCGCAAGCGCGTCGAGGCCGGTCTCGGCCCGCTGTTCCAGTCGCACATGTGGGACGGCTCCGCCGAGACCCTCGCCGACAACCTGGAGATCGCCCAGGAGCTGCTGGAGAAGGCCCGCGCCGCGAAGATCATCCTCGAGGTCGAGATCACCCCGACCGGCGGCGAGGAGGACGGCGTCACGCACGAGATCAACGACTCCCTGTACACGACGGTCGAGGACGCGATCCGCACCGCCGAGGCCCTCGGCCTGGGCGAGAAGGGCCGCTACCTGCTGGCCGCGTCCTTCGGCAACGTCCACGGCGTGTACAAGCCGGGCAACGTCGTGCTCCGCCCCGACCTGCTGAAGGAGCTGAACGAGGGCGTGGCCGCCAAGTTCGGCAAGCCGGCCGGTTCGCAGCCCTTCGACTTCGTCTTCCACGGCGGCTCCGGTTCCACGGAGGAGGAGATCCGCACCGCGCTGGAGAACGGCGTCGTGAAGATGAACATCGACACGGACACGCAGTACGCCTTCACGCGTCCCGTGGCCGACCACATGTTCCGCAACTACGACGGCGTCCTGAAGGTCGACGGCGAGGTCGGCGACAAGAAGACCTACGACCCGCGCACCTGGGGCAAGCTGGCCGAGGCGAGCATGGCCGCACGGGTCGTCGAGGCCACGCGGAACCTGCGCTCGGCCGGTACGAAGATCAAGTAAGCGGTTCGGGGGTCCGCCCCCGGGGTTCCGCTTCGGGCCCGGCGTCCGTGCTCCGGCACGGCGCCGGGCCTTCCGCGTGTCCGGGGGCGGGCGCGGGGTTGCCGGGGCGGGCGGGGTCCTCGGGGCGCGATCTCGCCGGGGGCGGTGCGAGGGCTCGGGTGGTCCGGGTGGTCGGGGCGGCGAGGGCTCGGGTGGTCCGGGCGTCGGAGCCGTCGGCCGTCGGGGTCGTCGGGGTCGTCGGGGAGGGCGGGAGCGGTGCCCGGGGTGCCCTGCATACCGGCGCGCGAGATGTCAGGGGCATGCTCTACGCTGCGGTCACCGCGTCCCGGTCTCGGGCCGCGAGGACCATTGGGGGGTCTCTTCACCGTGCGTAAGCGCACTCTCTCGGCCGCGACGGCGCTCGCGGTCCTCTTCAGCTCCGCTGCCCTGATCGTGGGCACCGCGGGCTCGGCGGCGGCGGACAGCAGCAGAGTCCTGCCGCTCACGACCACGGGTGACGTGGTGGTGGACGGCGTCCACCGGAAGATCTTCATCAGCGACCCGAACCTCGGCAGGGTCGTCGCGACCGACTACGCGGGCACGGTGCTGGCCACCGCCACCGGCCTGCCCGGTGTCACCGGCCTCGCGCTCTCCGCCGACTCCGGCAGCCTGTACGCCGCCGTTCCGGGCGCCGGGGCCGTCGTCGCCCTGGACACCGCCTCGGTCACCGAGCAGGCCCGGTACGCCACAGGCGAGGGCGTCGACCCGACGTACCTCGCGCTCGCGGGCGGCAAGATCTGGTTCGGCTACGGCGACCAGTACGAGGGCGAGATCGGCTCGCTCGACGTGTCCGGCGCCGAGCCCGTGGTGGCCCTGGACCAGGACACCGAGACGGACTACTCGGGTGCCCCGCGCCTCGTCGCCTCGCCGGCGAACCCGAACGCCATCGCAGCCGCCGGCTCGTACTACCACCGCTTCACCCTCGCCACGTACGACGTGACGACGGGCAGCGCGGTCCGCACCGCGCGCAACACCACCACGCTGACCGGGGTCACCAACGACCTCGCCTACACGCCGGACGGCGACCGCCTCATCACGGCCAACGCCGGCAACGTGCACCACGTGTGGCAGACCTCGGACCTCGCCGAGACCGGCACCTACCCGAGCGACCACCACGGCGCGGCCGTCGCCGTCGCCCCCGACGGCACCGTCGCGGTCGGCTCCGACTCGTCGTACGGCAAGGACGTCTACGTCTACCGCCCCGGTGCCGCGGACTCCGTGCGCCAGTACGACTTCCCCGGCACCGGCAGCAGCAGCGGCGGGGACGACCTCGTCGACGGCGGTCTCGTCTGGGAGCCGGGCGGCAGCCGGCTGTTCGCGGTGACCAGCAACTACGACAGCAGCGTCCGCCTGCACGTCCTGGACGAGCCGACCCGGTCCGCGCCGACGGTCACCGTCAAGGCACCGGCCACGGCCGCGCTCGCCAAGGCGCTCACGGTCTCCGGCACGGTCACCTCGAGCCTGCCGCTGCCCGCCGGGACACCGCTCACCGTGACCCGGTACGACGTCGAGGCCCCCCAGGGCAAGGCGCTCGGGACCAGGCGGCTCGGGACGGGCGGGACGTTCTCCTTCACGGACACCCCGACCGCCGCCGGGAACGTCACCTACAAGGTGGCGTACGCCGGGGACGCCGATCACTCGGCCGCCTCCGGGACCTCGCTCGTCAAGGTCTCCCACAACAAGACCGCGCTGACCCTGGACCGCAACGGCCTCACCGTCAATTACGCCACGACGGTGTCGTACACGGCGACCCTCGGCCCGACCTACCGCAACCGCGTCGTGGAGATCTGGGCCGACCCGTGGGGCCCGGAGCCGAAGCGGCTGCTCAAGCGTGGCACGGTCAACTCCCGGGGCAAGCTGTCGGCGTCCATGTGGATGAGCCGCGACACCACGGTCACCGCGGTCTTCACCGGTGACGCCCGCTACGGCTGGGCCCAGGCCAAGTCCGGCGTGCGCACCCGCGCGGGCGTCGCGACCACGCTGTCCCGCCACTACAAGTGGACGAAGTTCGGCACCACCTGGTACCAGACCTACCACCAGACGGCCGACCCGATGATCACCACCTGGCACAACGCCTACCCGGGCCGGCACACCCGCCTCGACCTCCAGTTCTACGTCCAGGGTGCCTGGCACTCCAGCGGCTCGGAGTACTTCGCGCTGGGCCGTGACGGCAAGTCGTACGTGACGCTCGACGGGGACGGCGCGGCCGGCTACCGCTTCCGGATCCGGTCCGTGTACGTCGACGGCTACAACGACGACAACGTGAACACCACGGCCTACGGGCCCTGGAAGTACTTCAACGTCACCCGCTGAACCGTCCGCACGCCGGTGCGCGTGGTGGTCGAGCCCGGCGTCCTGACACGTCAGGGCGCCGGGCTCGACCGGTACCGGTGCGGTGACAGACTGGAAGCCATGACGATCCACGAGAACCTCCTCGGGGGCCCGCCCCCGACCCACCTCCCCGACGACCCCGAGCCCCGCGAGCTCCTCGCGAACGGCACACCCCCCGCCGACGTCGCCGCCCAGCACCCCACGTCCTCCCTGGCATGGGCCCAGCTCGCGGACGACGCCTTCGAGCGGGGCAGCGTGGTCGAGTCGTACGCGTACGCCCGTACGGGCTACCACCGCGGCCTGGACGCCCTGCGCCGCAACGGCTGGAAGGGCCACGGCCCGGTCCCCTGGGAACACGAGCCCAACCGCGGCTTCCTGCGCGCCCTGCACGCCCTCGCCCGCGCCGCCGGGACGATCGGGGAGCAGGAGGAGTACGAGCGCTGCACGCAGTTCCTGAAGGACTCCTCGCCGACGGCGGCGCAGACGCTGGGCTAGAGGGTGCTGCGAAGGTCCCGGACAGCACCCGCGGCGCCCGGCACGCCCGCTCGCCCGGGACCTTCTGCCCCCTAGCGCTCCACGGCCTGCGCGGCCGCTACGGCCTTGGTGGCCTTGCGGGTCCGTGGCCTGCGGAGCCCCGGGTCGGCGGCACCTGCGGCCCCGGTCCGGGGCCTCCGCGGCCGCCGTGAGTCCGCGCGGAAGGGTGTTCGGGGCGGGGCCCGCCCGTGCGAGCGGGCGGGCCTTGCACTTTCGGGTGACGATTGCGGAGGATGCCCCTGGGGACCGGGGCCCCCGTGTCGATAACGGCAGGGGCGGACCGCTACCCGGAGTACACAACAGGAGACAGCGATGTCCCACGAGGCTCACGAGCCCGAGACCCCGCATCTCGACTTCGCAGGCACGACGCCGTACGAGGACTACGTCAAGGCGGACGTGCTCACCCACCTCCAGCACACCCTCTCCGACGATCCCGGAGAGATGGTCTTCCTGGTCACCACCCAGGTGATGGAGCTGTGGTTCACGGTGATCGTCCACGAGTGGGAGACGGCGGCGCAGGCGCTGCGCAGCGACGACGTCCCGGTGGCGGTCGCCGCGCTGAAGCGTTCCGTGCGGGAACTGGAGGCGCTGAACGCCTCCTGGAAGCCGCTCGGCCAGCTCACCCCGGCCCAGTTCAACGCCTACCGCTCAGCCCTCGGCGAGGGCTCCGGCTTCCAGTCGGCGATGTACCGGCGCATGGAGTTCCTGCTCGGCGAGAAGTCCGCCTCCATGCTGGTCCCGCACCGCGGCGCGCCCCGCGTCCACGCGGAACTGGAGAAGGCGCTGCACGAGCCGAGCCTGTACGACGAGGTGCTGCACCTGCTGGCCCGGCGCGGGCACGCGATCCCGGAGGCCGTGCTGACCCGTGACGTGGCGCTGCGCTACGAGCCGTCGCCGGAGGTCGAGGCGGTGTGGACCGCCCTGTACTCGGGCGACGACAACGACGAACTCGCCCGCCTCGGCGAGGCGTTGACCGATGTCGCCGAGCTGGTGTGGCGCTGGCGCAACGACCACCTCGTCGCCACCCGGCGCGCGATGGGCGCCAAGGCCGGCACGGGCGGCTCGGCCGGGGTGGCCTGGCTGGAGAAGCGGGCCCAGAAGAACGTCTTCCCGGAGCTGTGGACGGCGAGGTCCCATGTCTGAGCCGGCCGTCAGGGCGAGTGAGCTGGACGCCGGGGACGAACTGGCGGGCAAGCGCGCGCAGTTCGTCCTCGAGGACGAGGTCGTCTACCTCGACGGCAACTCGCTGGGCGCGCTGCCGACGTCCGTCCCCGGCCGGGTCGAGGACGTCGTGCGCCGCCAGTGGGGCGAGTTGCGCATCCGCTCCTGGGAGGAGAGCGGCTGGTGGACGGCGCCGGAGCGGATCGGTGACCGGATCGCGCCGCTGGTGGGGGCGGACGCGGGCCAGATCGTCGTGGGCGACTCCACCAGTGTCAACGTCTTCAAGGCCGTGGTGGCGGCGGTGCGGATGGCCGGGGTCGACCGGGACGAGATCCTCGTCGACGCGACCACCTTCCCCACGGACGGGTACCTGGCGGAGTCGGCGGCCCGGATGACGGGGTGCAGGCTGCGTCCCGTCACCCCGGCGCAGGTCCCGGCGGCCCTGTCGGACCGCACGGCCGTGGTGCTGCTGAACCACGTCGACTACCGCACCGGACGGCTGCACGATCTGCCGTCGCTGACCGCCGCCGCGCACGCCGCGGGCGCGCTCTCCGTCTGGGACCTGTGCCACAGCGCGGGCGCCCTGCCCGTCGGCCTCGACGAGCACGGTGTGGACCTCGCGGTCGGCTGCACCTACAAGTACCTGAACGGCGGCCCGGGTTCACCGGCGTACCTGTACGTCCGGCGCGACCACCAGGACCGCTTCGACTCCCCGCTGCCCGGCTGGAACTCGCACGCCGAACCGTTCGGCATGCGCCCGGCCTACGAACCGGCGCCGGGCGCGGTGCGCGGGCGGGTCGGCACGCCCGACATCCTGTCCATGCTCGCGCTGGAAGCGGCACTCGAGGTCTGGGACGGCGTCTCGATCGACGCCGTCCGCACCAAGTCCCTCGCCCTGACGGACTTCTTCCTGGAGTGCGTGGCGCAGTACGTCCCCGACGGCCGCGTCGAGTCCCTCACCCCCCTCGCCCACGCCGAACGCGGCAGCCAGGTCGCCCTGCGCTGCGACGACGCCGGCAAGGTGATGAAGCGGCTGATCGAACGCGGAGTGGTCGGCGACTTCCGCTCCCCGGACGTCCTCCGCTTCGGCTTCACCCCGCTGTACGTGAGCTTCGGGGACGCGGAGCGGGCGGCACGGGTGCTGGCGGAGGTGGTGGCCGGTTAGGGGGTGTCCGGTTGGGCGGATGTCCTGGCGCGGAGGCGGTGTCCGGTTGGGCGGATGCCCTGGCGCGGAGGTGGTGTCCGGTTGGGCGGATGCCCGGCGCGTGGGTGGTCGGGGTAGGCGGACGGCTGGTGTGTGGAGGCGGGGGTTGGTCCTCCCCTCCCCGCGCTACGACGAGCCCCGTGCCTGACCCCCACCGCCGGTAAACCGTCGTCTTCCCCAGCCCCGCCCGCCGTGCGACGTCCGCGAGGGCGAGGAGGCCGAACCCCTCCTCGGCCTCCGGAGTGCCGGACACAACGGCTTCCTCGGTGCACTCGAGGGCGACTGCGGGGGGACGTCCGGGACCAGAGCGTAGGCGCAACGGAACTGCAGAACCGTTTGACCCTCACCGTGCGTGACATCCTCGTGTCCGCGCACGTCACCGGCCTGATACCGTCCCCGCCAACGGCCGAATCCCCACCTGGTCCGCCGTACCGTTCCGTCCAAACCCGTTTTGTCGCTGAGAGGTTGGAGCATGCCGGACGACGTCGTCGCAGCCCGGGCCGCCGCCGAAGAGGAGTCGGCCTTCTCGCACCCGGCGGTCGATCCCGACTCCACCGCCGCCTACGGCGACCACCCCGACCAGGTGATCGACTTCTACGCGCCGCGCGGACCGCAGGGCACTGCGGGAGCGGGAGACCTCGCCCCGCTCGTGGTCGTCCTGCACGGCGGCGCGTGGCGGGCCCCCTACGACCGGCGGCACGTCACGCCGTTCGCGGGCTTCCTGGCGCGGCGCGGGTTCGCCGTGGCCAACGTGGAGTACCGGCGCGGAGCGACGCCGGACGAGCCGGCCGGCGCATCCCCGGTCGCCGGCCGCTGGCCCGACACCTTCGACGACGTGGCCGCCGCGCTGGACGCGCTGCCCGCCCTCGTCCGCGAGGTCCTTCCGCAGGCCGACCCGCGCCGCACGGTGGTCACCGGGCACTCGGCGGGCGGCCACCTCGCCCTGTGGGCCGCCGCCCGGCACGTCCTGCCCGCCGACGCGCCCTGGCGCACCGGCGGACCCGCCCCGCTGCGCGGCGTCGTCGCGCTCGCCCCGATCGCGGACTTCGAGGTCGCCGAGAAGCTGGAGGTGTGCGGGGGAGCGTCCCGCCAACTGCTGGGCGGCGACGACCACTTCGCCGAGCGGCGGCCGTACGCCGACCCCGCGCTGCTGCTGCCGACCGGCATCGCGACGACGCTGGTCCAGGGCCGTACCGACCTGGTCGTCCCGCAGGCGGTCGCCGAGTCCTACGCGGACGCGGCGGCGAAGGCGGGAGAGGTGGTGGGCCTGACCCTGCTGGAGGAGGTCGGCCACTTCCCGCTGATCGATCCGGCGGCGGACGCGTGCGCGGTGGTGGCCGAGGAGATCGCCCAGTTGGCGTGGTGAACGGGGGGCGGCCGGGCGGACCGGCCCGGTCGAAGCCGCTCACCTCACGCTGACCGCCCCGTCGAAGCCGGTGGCGCGCGGGTGTCGGCCCGGTCGAAGCCGGTTGCCGGGGAGCCGTCCCGGTCGTGCCCGCAGTGGTGGTGGCGACTGTGATCGTGTTCGCCCCGGGGTGCCGACTGCGGTCGTGCCCGCCGGGGTGGTGGCGACTGTGGTCGTGTTCGCCGAGGTGGTGGCGACTGTGGTCGTATCCGCCCGGGGTACGACCGCGGTCGTACCTCCCCCGGTCATACCCGTAGTACCTGAGAGCTACCTGCGAGGACAGTTCCCCGGCGGGACGCGAGCGATGGCCGCCGGTCCGTAACTTCCCTGCTGGCGAAGCCCGACGGCGGGCGGCGCGACCGGACGGGGAGGGGCGGGGGATGGTGCTCGACAGGGGGAGTGGGCGAGGCCGCGCGCGCGGACGTACGCACGGCGGCGAGGGGGGAACGGGCAGGGGGCGCCGTTGGTTCCGCTTCCTCCTCGGCGTGCTCGTCACCGCCGCCGTGGTCGTCCCCCTCACGGCCGCCGTCCGGCCGTACACCCCCGCTCCGCCGCCCGCCGCCCTCGCCCCGTTGACGGCGGCGACGCTGGAGCGGGCGTACGCGGGGAACCGGGCCAACGCCGAGCTGGCCTCCCGGATGGCCGCCGATCACGGGGACCGTCGCCGCGCGGCCGCGGACCGGGCGCTGGCGGCGCCGTCGCGCAGACTGCTCTCCTTCGACGGCCGGGGCGCCGGCCGGGCGACCGAGGTATTCGGCGACCTCGCCCACGCCGACCGCGTCGCGGTCCTCGTCCCGGGCTCCGACACCTCGCTGGACAGCTACGGCCGTCTCCACGCGGCGGCGACCGCCCTGTACCGGCGGCTCACCACCCGACAGCCCGCCGGCCCGGCCGGTGCCGCGGGGAGCCGTGCGGCGGTGGCGCCCCGTACGGCGGTGGTGGCGTGGCTCGGCTACACCACCCCGGGCACGGTCAGCTCGGCGGTGGCCACCACGGGCCGGGCGGACGAAGCCGCCCCGGACCTGCGGGACTTCGTCCGTGACCTGCGCCGCGTCACCGGCCCCCACACCCGCGTGGCGCTCCTGTGCCACTCCTACGGCTCGGTGGTGTGCGGCCGGGCCGCCCCCGGCCTGGCGGTGGACGACCTGGTCCTGCTCGGCAGCCCGGGCACCGGCGCGGACACGGCCGCCGACCTGCGCACCCGGGCGCGGGTGTGGGCCGCCCGGGGCGGCGACGACTGGGTGGCGAAGGTGCCGCACGTCAGCGTCGACCTGTTCGGGACCACGGTCGGCTTCGGCGCGGACCCGGTGTCCCCGTCCTTCGGCGCCGACGTCTTCGCCGCCGGCCACGGCGGACACAGCGACTACTTCCGACCCGGCTCGGCGTCCCTGGCCAACCTCGCCCGGATCGTCCTCGGCGAGACCACGGAGGTCACCCGTGCGTGAGACCACCCCTCCCCCCGCCCCCTCCGCGGTCCGCCCCCGCCGCCCGCACCACCCCCGGACCGGCTCGGAGCTCCGAACGAGAGCGGGCGGCGTTCAGACGCCGCGCGTCGGGCTCCCCTTCTGTTCGGGGTTCCTGCGGCGGGCAGCCGTCCGCCTCGACGCGGCCACGCCCGCGGGACGCGACCGGGCCGTGGACGCCCTGCGCGCCCTGGCGATCCTCGGTGTCGTCCTCGGGCACTGGCTGGTGACCGCCCTCGTCGCGGACGGCGGTGCCCTGCGCGCCGCGAGCCCGCTCGGACCCATGCCGTGGCTGGCTCCGGTGTCCTGGATCTTCCAGACGCTGGCGGTGTTCTTCATGGTGGGCGGCCACGTGGCGACCCGGAGCCACGCCGGCGCCCGTGCGCGGGGCCTCGGCTACGGCGTGTGGCTGAGAGCCAGGCTGGCCCGGCTGTT
Source organism: Streptomyces sp. NPDC030143 (assembly GCF_055573695.1). Taxonomy (NCBI): domain Bacteria; kingdom Bacillati; phylum Actinomycetota; class Actinomycetes; order Kitasatosporales; family Streptomycetaceae; genus Streptomyces; species Streptomyces sp. NPDC030143. The sequence continues at coordinate 241,216 of NZ_JBVIAY010000008.1, read as the reverse complement.
CGCGCCGGTCGCCGTCGTGCTGGCGGTGTGGACGGTGGCGGCGCCGGCGCTGCTGCTCGGCGGCGCCTCGTTCGTCACCGTGCGCACCCTGGTGAAACTCGCGCTCTCCCCGCTGTGGTTCCTGCTGGTGTTCGCGGTGCTGACGGCGGCCACCCCGCTGCTGGCCCGGCTCAACCCCCTGTGGCCACTGGCCGTCGTCCTCGCCGTGGACCTGCTGCGCTTCGGCCTCGACGGGCCGTCCTGGCCGGGCTGGGCGAACGTGGCGGCGGGCTGGCTCGTGCCCTACACCCTGGGCGCGGCCTGGACCCGCGGCGAACTGGAGCGCCCGCGGACCGGCTGGATCCTGCTGGCCGGCGGGGCGGCGGCGACGACGGTGCTCGTCGTGAGGGCGGGCTACCCGGCGTCGATGGTGGGCGTGCCCGGGGCGGGCGTCTCCAACCTGAACCCGCCGACCGCCGCGGTGGTCGCCTTCGGTCTGGCCCAGTGCGGTCTGGCGCTGCTGCTGCGCGACCGTCTGCGCCGGGCCCTGCGCCGTCCGGTGCTGTGGGCGGCGGTGGTCCTGGTCAACCTGGCCGCCATGACCGTCTTCCTCTGGCACCAGACGGCCCTGATGGCGACCACCGCCACCGGCCTGCTCGCCGGCCGTCTGCCCGGTCTGCACACCGCCCCCGAGACAATGAGCTGGGTCGGGGCCCGGCTGCTGTGGCTGCCGGTGTTCGCCCTGGTGCTGACCGTCTGCCTGGCGGCGTTCCACGGCTTCGAGCAGGGGACCCGCCGGCGCGGCCGGCGCCGGTCCCGGGTGGTCCGTGCCCACGACCGCGTCGAACCGGGGGAAACGAAGGTGGTCGGCAGTGCCTAGGGTTGAGCCCGTGACCGGTGAGGAGAGCAGCAGCCCGCGCGTCCCCGCCACCCCCGCACCCGGACCTTCCGGCGTCCTGCACCGTCTGCGCGCGGCCTTCGGCGCGACCGGCTCCCCGACCGCACGGCGAGGGCGCGTCCTGCGCTGGCTGCGCGTGCCGGGCTACGTGGTGCTGTGCTGGGTCGCACTCGGCATCGCCCTGGCCGGCACGGAACAGCTGGGCCGCTACGCCCTCGGCACGGAGCTGGGCGTGGTGATCGCGTTCGCGCAGGGCGCGGCCGTCGTCCTCGCCCGGTGGCGGCCGGTGCCCGCGTGGGCGCTGTCCCTGGCCGGCACGGTCGTCGCGGCGACGGCCGCCCGGCCGACCCTGGTGGGTCATCCCCTTCCGGGGCCCTCGTGGCCGTGGAACGCCTCCGAGATCCTGGCCCACGCCCTCGTGCTGCTGTTCCTGGCGCTCCGTGTGCCCAGCAGGGTGTCCGTCGCGGTGCTGGCCGGCACCGGCCTGACGACCTGGGTGGTCCAGGGCCTGATCGGCGGGGCGACCTACACGTCGACCGGGGTCCCGGCCGTCGCGATCTTCGCCGCGGTGGTTCTCGCCGGGACCGCCTTCCGGGGCCTCGGCGAGGCCCGCACCCAGCTCGTCGAGCAGGAGACGATCACCGCCGAGGAACGGGCCCGCCGCACCCTCCTGGAGGAACGCAACCGCATCGCGCGCGAACTGCACGACGTGGTCGCCCACCACATGTCCGTCATCTCCATCCAGGCCCAGGTCGCCCCGCACCTGGTGGAGAACCCCTCCGAGGAGCTGCGGGAGAACCTGGACGGCATCCGGCAGAACGCGCTGGAGGCGCTCGCCGAACTGCGCCGCGTCCTCGGCGTCCTGCGCTCCGAGAACCCCGAGGACCCCTACGGTCTCGGCGCCGCCGGCACCGGAGCCGCCCCCGACACCCCGCAGCCCACCCTCGACCGGCTGGACGGACTCATCGCCAACACCCGGGCCGCCGGGCTGCGCGTGGTCACCGAGGTCCGCGGCGAGGCCCCGGCCTACCCTCCCGGCGTGCAGCTGTCGGCGTACCGGATCGTCCAGGAGGCGCTGAGCAACGCCCTGCGGCACGCCCCCGGCTCCCAGGTGCGGGTCGCGGTCACCCACGACCCGCGCGGCGTGCACCTGGAGGTCACCAACTCACGCCCCCACGGGCCCGTGCGGCCCTCCCCTGGCGCGGGGCACGGTCTGCTCGGCATGCGGGAGCGGGCGATGATGCTGGGCGGCCACGTCACCGCGCACCCGACGATGCACGGCGGCTTCTCGGTGATCGCCTTCCTCCCGAGACACGGCACGGCGAGCCCGCCCCCCGAGGCCCCGCCCCCGGCCGAGGCGCTCGAACTGTCCTTTCCCGCCCATCCCCCGACACCCCCCGGAGACGACACCCCATGACGAGCGGCACCATCCGCGTACTGATCGCCGACGACCAGCAGATGGTCCGGCAGGGCTTCACCGTGCTGCTCAACGCCCACCCGGGGATCGAGGTCGTCGGTCAGGCGGTGGACGGTTTCGACGCCGTGGCGAAGGTCGCCGAGCTCGCCCCCGACGTCGTCCTGATGGACATCCGCATGCCCGATCTCGGCGGCATCGAGGCCACCCACCGGATCACCGTCGCCACCCCGCACATCAAGGTGCTCGTGCTGACCACCTTCGACCTCGACGAGTACGTGTACGAGGCGCTGCGCGCCGGGGCGTCGGGCTTCCTGCTGAAGGACGCCTCCGCCGACCAGCTCGCCGAGGCGGTGCGGATCGTGGCCGCGGGTGACGCCCTGCTCGCGCCCGGCATCACCCGCAAACTGATCGCCGAGTTCTCCCGGCTGAACGGCACGCCCCGCGCCCCGCTGAAGGAACGCGTCGGTGACCTCACCGAGCGCGAGACGGAGGTGCTCAGCCTCATCGCGCAGGGTCTGTCCAACGCGGAGATCGCCCGCCACCTCGTCGTCGCCGAACAGACGGTGAAGACGCACGTGGGCCGCATCCTGGTGAAGCTGGGCCTGCGCGACCGCACCCAGGCGGCGGTGTTCGCCTACGAGTCGGGTCTGGTGAGACCCTCCGGATACTGACCCGGCGCCACCTGCCGTACGTGAGTCGCGGACCCTCGCCACCCGCTGGAGACGAGACGTCGGCCCCCGCCACCCGTAGGACGTCGGCCCCCGCCACCCGTAGTACTTCAGGCGGAGGCGGTGGAACCCCCCTCACTGGTGATGACCGCGACACCGCCCCCGCCTACCGTTTTCCACGTGACCGAGACGACGCAGACGCACATGACGCCCCCGGACGACCCTTACGGCGCCTATCGGCCGAGCAGCCCGGAGTTCAGGGCTGCCATGGACGCCCTGCGCGGGCTGCGGCAGGACCTGTTCCACGACGCCTTCGCCTACCGCCCGCTGCCCCGCAGGGAGCCCTCCGGCCCCCTGACCCGCCGGCTGACCGGCCGCAAGCGTGAGTACGCGGCCTGGCGTTCGCACGTGCTGGTCGGGGCCGGCGGTGTGCTGGCGATGCTGACCGCCTGGGCCTACGGCGGCGGCGAGACGACGGCCGTCCTGTGCGGCCTGTTCGCCCTGGCCCCCGTCCTGCTGACCCTGGTCCGCCCGGTCGGCGCGTTCTGGCTGTCGCTCGTGTCGACCACGCTCGTCGCGGTCCTCGGCACCACCTGGGGCAACTGGCCGTGGCTGCCGGGCAGCTTCGTCTCCCACCTGGTGGTCCTGACGGTCGTGGCCATCCGCACCCGCCCGCGGACGGCGGCGTGGATGTGGCTGCTGACCGCCGCCTACGGCTTCACCGCCGAGACGGCCTTCAGCTGGGGCCACTACACAACCAACGTCGCGCCCATGCTGGTCACCTCCGCCATCCTCCTGCTCGCCGTCACCGTGTGGCACATACGCCGGCAGGCCGAGCAGGAGGTGACGGCCCAGCAGAGCGTCACCGCGCACGAGCGGTCCCGCCGCACCCAGCTCGAGGAGCGCACCACGATCGCCCGCGAGCTGCACGACGTGGTCGCCCACCACATGTCGGTGGTCGCCATCCAGGCGGAGGCCGCCCCCTACCGGGTGGAGAACCCCCCGGAGGAGCTGGAGAAGGCCTTCGCCACCATCCGGGAGAACGCGGTCGCGGCACTCACCGAACTGCGCAGGGTGCTGGGCGTGGTCCGCGCCGAGGACTACGAGGCACCCGACACCCCACAGCCCACGCTCGCCGAGCTGGACGCGCTGCTCGCCAATGTGCGGGAGGCCGGCGTGGAGGTGGAGAAGGTGGTGACGGGCGCGGTGCGCGAGCTCCCGCAGGGCGTGGAGCTGTCCGCGTACCGGATCGTCCAGGAGGCCCTGAGCAACACCCTGCGGCACGCGCCGGAGGCGGGCGCCCGCGTGGAGATCGGGTACGTCCTCGGCGGCCTGGGCCTGCGGGTCCTCAACGGCCCGCCGCCCAACCCGTCCCTGGTGAAGCCCTCGCCCGGCGCCGGACACGGCATCACGGGAATGCGCGAGCGCGTCTCCATGCTCAACGGCGAGATGACGGCGGACCCCACTCCGGAAGGAGGCTACGAGGTGACGGTGTTCCTGCCGGTGCCCGTCGCGGGCGAGGGGGGAGCATGACGATCCGGGTGCTGGTCGCGGACGACCAGATGATGGTCCGCGAGGGCTTCTCCGTCCTGCTCAACGCGATGCCGGACATCGAGGTCGTCGGGGAGGCGGTCAACGGCCGCGAGGCGGTGGAGCGGGTCCGCGAACTGACCCCCGACGTCGTCCTGATGGACATCCGCATGCCCGAGATGAACGGCATCGAGGCGACGAGGGAGATCGTCGCGGCCGACGGCACGGCGAAGGTCCTGGTCCTGACCACGTTCGACCTCGACGAGTACGTCTACCAGGCGCTGCGCGCGGGCGCCTCCGGCTTCCTGCTGAAGGACGCCTCCGCCCGCCAACTGGCCGACGGGGTCAGGGTGGTGGCCGCCGGGGAGGCGCTGCTCGCGCCGTCCGTCACCAAGCGGCTCATCACCGAGTTCTCGAAACTGACCGACGGTCCCCGCCTGTCCCGCACCGCCCAGGCGGCCTACGGCGACCTGACCGAACGCGAGACCGAGGTGCTGGTCCTGATCGCCCAGGGCCTGTCCAACGCGGAGATCGCCGAGCGGCTGGTGGTCGCCGAGTCCACGATCAAGACCCATGTGAGCCGGATCCTGGTGAAACTGGGGCTGCGCGACCGCACCCAGGCGGCGGTGTTCGCCTACGAGGCCCGACTGGTGACGCCGGGGTAGGGCCAGGGAGGGAGGGCGGAGGAAGAGGCCCCTGGTCAGGACCCCGGGTGTCGGGCTAGCGTCCGTGCATGGCAGCTGCTTCCGACCTCGCGTTCGACCCCTGGGACCCGGCGTTCGTGGCCGACCCCTACCCGGCCTACGCCGAGCTGCGCGCCCGGGGCCGGGTGATCCGGTACGAGCCCACCGACCAGTGGCTGGTACCGCACCACGCGGACGTCTCGGCGCTGCTGCGAGACCGCCGCCTCGGCCGGACCTATCAGCACCGGTTCACGCACGAGGACTTCGGACGGACGCCGCCGCCGGCGGAGCACGAGCCGTTCCACGTCCTCAACGACCACGGGATGCTCGACCTGGAACCGCCGGACCACACCCGGATCCGGCGCCTGGTGTCGAAGGCGTTCACGCCCCGCACGGTGGAGCGGCTCAAGCCGTACGTGGAGAAGCTGGCCTCGGAACTGGTGTCCGCCCTGGTGGCGCAGGGCGGCGGAGACCTGCTGACCGATGTGGCGGAGCCGCTGCCCGTCGCGGTGATCGCGGAGATGCTGGGCATCCCGGAGCCGGACCGGGCGCGGCTGCGGCCCTGGTCGGCGGACATCTGCGGGATGTACGAGCTGAACCCCTCACCGGGGACGGCGACGAAGGCCGTGCGGGCGTCGGTCGAGTTCTCCGACTACCTGCGCGAGCTGATCGCCGCCCGCCGCAGGGAACCCGGCGACGACCTGATCTCCGGGCTCATCGCGGCGCACGACGAGGGCGACCGGCTGACCGAGCAGGAGATGATCTCCACGGCGGTCCTGCTGCTGAACGCCGGCCACGAGGCGACGGTGAACGCCACGGTCAACGGCTGGTGGGCGCTGTTCCGCAACCCCGGCCAGCTGGCCGCCCTGCGCGCGGACCACTCCCTGGTCCCGTCCGCCGTCGAGGAGCTGATGCGCTACGACACCCCGCTCCAGCTCTTCGAACGCTGGGTGCTGGACGAGATCGAGATCGACGGGACGACGATCCCGCGGGGCGCGGAGATCGCGATGCTCTTCGGTTCCGCCAACCACGACCCCGCGGTGTTCGCGGCCCCCGACCGTCTGGACCTCACCCGTGCGGACAACCCGCACATCTCCTTCAGCGCGGGCATCCACTACTGCATCGGCGCGCCGCTGGCCCGCATCGAACTGGCCGCCTCGATGAAGGCGCTGCTGGAGCAGGCCCCGACGCTGACCCTGGCGGCGGAGCCCCGACGCAAGCCGAACTTCGTGATCCGCGGCCTGGAGGGCCTCCCGGTGACCCTGGCCTGACCCCCGGCCGGCGCCCACCCGGCCGGGCCCGTGCGAGGAGAGCAGGACCGTGCGGCCCCGGTCGTTTCCTCGGGCACGCACCGCTGGAAGACCTCCTCCATCAGCGGGTCCCGGGCCCGAGGTCGGCTCGCCGGTACGAGGCCCTGACCAACCGCGAGGCGGTGATCAGGCGCGCGAGGGCGCCCTGCGGGAGGGTGTCACCAGCCTCGGCCCCGACACCCCGGCGGGCCGGCGCATGGTCGGGACGCTCGCCTTCTCCGAGTTCGTCGAGGGCGAGACCGCGGCCATGGTGGAACGCTGGCGCGTCCACCGGGACCGCGCCTTCGGCGCCCCGACCCCACGGCCGCGGGCGTCACCCGACCGCTCACGGCTCACGACCAGGTGGGCAGCACCAACCCCAGCGCCCCCTCCCGTACCGTCCACGTCCGCCGGCGGACCGGCCCCGCCACGCCCGCGTCCGCGCGGTAGCGGAAGTCCGTCCCGGAGACGGTTACCGTGCGGCCCCGCGCCTGGAGCGGGGACGCCTCCGCTCCCACGGACAGCGGCCGTACCTCCACCACGGCCGTGCCGTCGGCCCCCGGCGTCACCGACACCGCCTCCACCGGCTGGTCCAGGTCGACGAGGGTCTCCCCGTCCACCTCGACCCGCAGCCGGGCCGGACCGGGCGGGACGGGGGCGGACGCGGGACGGGCCGGCCGGGACGGCACCAGCGTCCGCACCAGGGACTGGCAGCCGCGCAGCCAGGGCCGGAGCCCTCCCGTGAGCGACGCCTCGGCGTCCGGGCCGCCCGTCAGGGCCGGGATCCGCAGCGCTCCCAGCACCACCCCGTCGCTGTCGTCGACCAGCACGTCCAGGCGCCGCGCGGAGCCGTCCAGGACGGCCCGCGCCGCCGCCACCGTGCCCGTGGGCACCCCCAGGGCGTGGGCGACGCCCAGCGCGCTGCCCACCGGAACCACCGACAGCACGCATTCGGCCAGCGCCCGCTGCCGGTGCAGCAGGGCCACCGCGCGGCTCAGCGCACGGTCGTCCCCGATGACGACCGGCCGTCGGGAGCCGCGCCGGGCCAGAGCCCGGGCGAATTCCTCCGGGCCCTCCGGCAGACACACTTTCGCGGCCGCACCCGCGCTGAGCACGTCTTTCGCGATCCTGACGGACTCCCCGTCCGTCCTCCGGGCGACCGGATCGATGATCACCAGCAGCTGATCCGGCGTCGCGAAAGTCGCCACCTCGGTCCTGCCTCGCTTCCTCGGGTAGCATCTTTGTGCAAGAGCCCCTTGCGCTATTGCGCCAGGGGCTTCGTCTATTCCGGGGCATCCGGGTCCGACGGTGTGCGGCCGGCGACGGTCGCGTGGCGGCCAATGACGGTCGCGGTACCGCGACCGACGACGGTCGCGGTGCACGCGGTGGTGAAAAGCGCCTCCGCGTACGCCCCTGACCCTGGACATGCCCCACCCGGAAGGGGTGTACGCGCGTGCCCGCACTTGTGCTGCTCGGTGCTCAGTGGGGTGACGAAGGCAAGGGGAAGGCGACCGACCTGCTCGGTGGCTCGGTGGACTACGTAGTGCGCTACCAGGGCGGCAACAACGCCGGCCACACGGTCGTCGTGGGCGACCAGAAGTACGCACTCCACCTCCTCCCTTCCGGAATCCTCTCGCCCGGATGTACGCCGGTCATCGGCAACGGAGTCGTCGTCGACCCCTCGGTCCTGCTCTCCGAGCTGAGCGGTCTGAACGAGCGCGGCGTCGACACGTCGAAGCTGCTGCTCAGCGGCAACGCGCACATCATCACGCCATACAACGTGACTGTCGACAAGGTGACGGAACGCTTCCTCGGAAAGCGGAAGATCGGCACCACCGGGCGGGGCATCGGCCCGACCTACGCCGACAAGATCAACCGCGTCGGCATCCGGGTCCAGGACCTGTACGACGAGTCGATCCTCCAGCAGAAGGTGGAGGCGGCCCTCGACGTCAAGAACCAGCTGCTCACCAAGCTCTACAACCGTCGGGCGATCGCCGTCGACCAGGTCGTCGAGGAACTGCTCGGGTACGCCGAGAAGCTGGCGCCGTACGTCGCCGACACCGTCCTGGTCCTCAACCAGGCCCTGGAGGAGGACAAGGTCGTCCTGTTCGAGGGCGGTCAGGGCACGCTGCTGGACATCGACCACGGCACGTACCCCTTCGTCACGTCGTCCAACCCGACCGCGGGCGGCGCCTGCACCGGCGCCGGCGTCGGTCCGACGAAGATCAGCCGCGTCATCGGCATCCTGAAGGCCTACACGACCCGCGTCGGTGCCGGTCCCTTCCCGACCGAGCTGTTCGACGAGGACGGCGACGCGCTGCGCCGCATCGGCGGCGAACGGGGCGTCACCACCGGCCGCGACCGCCGCTGCGGCTGGTTCGACGCGGTCATCGCCCGCTACGCGACCCGCGTCAACGGCCTCACGGACTTCTTCCTCACCAAGCTGGACGTGCTGACGGGCTGGGAGCAGATCCCCGTCTGCGTCGCCTACGAGGTCGACGGCAAGCGCGTCGAGGAACTCCCCTACTCGCAGTCGGACTTCCACCACGCGAAGCCCGTCTACGAGATGCTGCCGGGCTGGTCCGAGGACATCTCCAAGGCCAAGTCGTTCTCCGACCTCCCGAAGAACGCCCAGAGCTACGTCAAGGCCCTGGAGGAGATGTCCGGCGCCCCGATCTCCGCGATCGGCGTGGGTCCGGGCCGTGACGAGACGATCGAGATCAACTCGTTCATCTGAGGCCCGCGCCGGCCCGGCCCCCGGCCAGTCCGGCCAGTCCGGCCCCCGGCCGCCTTCCGCTCACGCGGGAGGCGGCCGCCGTGCTCACCGGGAGATGTGCCGCGAACGGGCATAGTCTGAAGCCCTGATCCCGCGTGCGTCGACCAGAAGAAGGTGAGTGCGATGCGCGTCATGCTGAAGGTGTGCATGGACACGGAGAAGGCGAACGACGCCATCCGGAACGGCACCCTGACCAAACTGATCCAGGAGTCGGTGGAACAGATCAGGCCCGAAGCCGCCTACTTCACCACCGAGAAGGGGCACCGCACCGCTTTCCTCTTCTTCGACATGCAGGAGAGCTCCCAGATGCCGGTGATCAGTGAGCCGTACTTCATGGACCTCGGCGCCGAGATCTCCTACACCCCCGTGATGAACCTGGAGGACGTGCAGAAGGGCCTGTCCCAGCTGGGGCGCTGACCGCCGGCGCCGCCCGTCGCGTCAGCTGAAGACGATCATCGACCCCTGCGCCAGACTCCGCGTCGCCGCCGCGTGCAGGCCGAGCCACACGTGCCGTTCGCGGGCGAAGGGGCTGGGGTCGTACGGCGCCGGGACCGCCGGTTCCTCCAACTCGGTCGGCTCCGACGGCGGTCGGGGAGCGGCCGGCGGGTTGGCCGGGTCGATGCCGATGGACGGCGCGACGTACTCCAGCTCACGCAGGAGGGACTGGGACGAGCCCAGGGGGCCGCCCCCGGCGAGGAGTTCGTCGTTGGACAGCGGCTGCGGGAAGTCCACGGGGACGTACGCGCCCGCGTGGTCGTAGTGCCAGACCAGGTGCGACTGCTGGGCCGTCGTCTCGAACATCTCCAGGAGCTGCTCGTAGTCGCCGCCCAGGGCGTCCACCGGCGTCACCGGCAGCCCGCACACCTGGAGGAGGTAGACGCGGCGCAGGAAGTGCAGGGCGTCGTAGTCGAAACCGGCCACCGGGGCGACGTCGCCGGACAGGCCCGGCATGTACTGGTACACCGGCACGGGCGGCAGTCCGGACTCGGCGAGCACCTTGTTGTACTGCGCGAGTTCCTCGGCGAACGGGTTGTCCGGGGTGTGGCACAACACGTCGACGAGCGGTACCAGCCACAGGTCACAGGCCAAAGAAGAGCTCCTCACTCAGCGCGTTGCTCGGTCCATGCCGGTCCTTTTGCCCGGTCAGGGAAGGGTAGTCGGTACGGCTCGGGTCGGCTCCCCCCTTGCGCTCCTCGCGCGCGCTGCGCGCCCTGGTGCAGGTCCCATACCCACACACCGTCCACCCACCTCCCGGAACGGCCCACGAGCTTGTCCACGGTCGCCCGCAGCACCCCGGCGCGCGGTTGCGGGGCCAGCACCAGCGCACCCGCCCGCCAGTGCGCGAGATCCCGGCGGGCCGCCGCTCGGGCCGCCCCGTCGATCACCGGCGCGACGCCCGTGGCCCGCACGTCCCCCAGCAGGCCCGCGGTGAAGTTCAGCGGGACGCCGTAGACGCCCGAGCGGTCGCCGTCGCCGTAGGGGCCGTTGAAGTAGCCGCCCGGGACGCGGAAGCCCAGTCCGGCGGCTGTCTGCCAGTGCAGGGCCTCGGCGGCGGACGGCTCGGGCAGCGGCACCGGGACGAGGGACTCGCCGGGGCGGACGTAGGCCTTCCAGGTGCCGTCGGTGAAGAAGGCGGGCACCTCGGCGCGCGGCTCGGACCGCAGCGGGGCCGGGACGAGGGGGAGCAGGGCGAGGCAGACGGCGAGGAGTCCGGCGTACTGGGCGCCCAGGGAGCGGGCCGTCGCCAGCCGGCCGATCGCGAGGGCGAGCAGCATGCCCAGCACGGGAGCGCAGACCATCGCGACCCGGCTCTCGATGACCGACTCCAGCAGCGGGCGGTCGGCGAGCAGCGCCCACGGGCCGGGTGCCTCGACGCCGGTGAACGGGACGTGGACGCTCGGGCCCAGCGACAGCAGGGCGGCGGCCGCCGCCGTGACGGCCAGGGAACGGACGACGGGGCGCCGCCACAGCGCCACGGTGATCCCGAGGGCGAGCAGCAGCAGCGGCCAGCCGTAGAAGGCGTTCTGCTCGGTCGGGTTGAGGGAGAGGGCGTCGGCGCGCCCGGCGTCGCCGGCGATCAGGGAACGTTCGGCGAAGGTGAGCAGCGCGCGCACGGTGTTGGCGGTGCCCGGACCGTGGTCGATGTGGGTGTAGCTCTGCGGGCCCGAGAACTGCCAGGCCAGCGGATACAGCACCAGGGGCAGGCAGACGGCCGCGGCGGTCGCCAGGCCGCGCAGCAGCGGCGGTGCCGCCCGCCGGGCCACGTCGGGGCGCACGGCGGCGTGGGCGAGGGCGAACAGGAGCATGCCGAGCGCGGCGAGCAGCAGCGCTTCCTCGCCGAGGAGGAGCTGGTAGGCCGTCATCAGTCCGAGGACGACCGCGTCCCGGGTGACCCGGGTGCCCGCGCACAGCCTGAGGGCCCGGTCGACGATCAGCGGGATCATGAACAGGACGACGAAGTTCGGGTGGGCGTTGGCGTGGCTCACCATCGGCGGCGCGAACGCGGCGAGCGCGGCCCCGACGAAGGCCGCCGCGCGCTGGCGCACCAGTCGGCGCACGATCAGCCAGTACCAGGCGGCGGCGGTGGCGGCCAGCCCCAGCGTCGTCACCAGACTGAGGGTGAGGGCCGGCCCGCACAGCAGCGTCACCGGCGTCAGCGGCACCGACAGGCCCAGCATCGCCGTGTTCGCCATCAGGTTGACGCCGTCGGGCACGCCCTGGAGGTCGCTGAAGAGCGGGTTGCGCAGATGGGCGACGTTGTCGGCGGTCACCGCGAAGAACCACTCCCACTGGTTCTGGTCCTGGAGGGAGTCGGTCAGATAGCGGTGGGCGGGGTCGAAGAAGCGGCCGGAGTACAGGGCGACGGCCATCGCGAGGAACAGCACGGCGGCGACGGCGTCGGCGGGCCCCAGCGCCGGGATCCGCACCCGGAGCAGGTCGCGCAGGACCCTCGGGTAGTCCAGCGGGCGGACCTTCGACCCGCTCCGGTGCGACCAGTGCACGGGCACCTCGGCGACCGGCCAGCCGGCCCGCCGGAAGTGGCGCAGCACCTCCACGTCGATGGCCCAGCCGTTCAGCCGCGAGGCGGCGAACGCTGCGCGCGCCTTGTCGCCGTCGAACAGCTTGAACCCGCACTGGGTGTCACGGATCCCGCGCACGGTCGTGGCGCGGATGAGTAAGTTGCCCGCGGCGCCGACGAGCTCGCGGACCCGGTGCTGCCGCGCGCCGAGCGTCGCCCCCGGCACCGCGCGCGAGCCGACGGCCGCCGCCCGGCCGCCCTGGGCGAGCGCCTCCTCCAGCCGCTCCAACTCGTCGATCGGTGTGGCGAGATCGGCGTCCGTGAGCAGGATCAGGCGCCCCCGGCTGGCGGCCACTCCCAGCCGCAGCGCATGGCCCTTGCCGCGGTTGCGGGGGCTGGTGACGAGCCGCAGCCGGGGGTCGCGGCGCAGGGTGACGATCTCGCGGGTGGCGTCGGTGGAGCCGTCGTCGGCGATGATCACCTCCCAGGAGGCGTGGCCCGAGGTGTGCAGGTAGCGGGTGACGGCGTCGAGGGTGGGACCGAGCCGTCGCTCCTCGTTGAAGGCGGGGACCACCACCGACAACTCGACGGCCCCGGCCGTCCCGGCCCTGTCCGTCCCCGTCCGGCCCGCCTCCGTCGCCGTCTTCCGCATCCCGCCGCCGGCCGTCCCCGTCCCGTCCGCCTCCGTCGCCGTCTTCCTCATCCCGCCGCCGGCCGCTCGATCAGTGCGAGCGAGTGGTCGTTGTAGGCGGTGAGGATCGCCCGGGCGGTGGTGTTGTCGCCCCGGTACAGGGCGTCGACCAGTTCGGTGTGGCCGGACCAGAGGTGGCCGCGCAGTTCGCTCAGCCGCCGCAGGTGCTGCACCAGGCAGACCCAGGTCTGCACCCGCAGCCGGTGCAGGAAGTCGGTGAGGTAGGGGTTTCCGAACAGGGCGCTCAGCTCGCGCCAGAACCGCAGGTCGTAGCCGATGAGGACGGTGAGGTCACCGGCGGTCGCGGCCCGCTGGGCCTCCTGCCCGCGTCGGCGCACGCCCGCGACGGCGGCGGCGATCCGCGGGTCCTCCGGGTTCCGGGAGCGCTCACGGCCCTCCTCCAGGGCGAGGAACATGCCCTCGATGACCAGGGTGCGCGCCTCGATCATGCCGCGGAAGTCCTCGACCGAGTACTCGTGCACCCGGAAGCCCCGGTGCTGGTCGGCTTCCAGCAGCCCCTGGGCGGACAGGTCCACGAGCGCCTCGCGGACGGGGGTCGCGGAGACGCCGTACTGCTCGGCGATCTCCTTCACCGTGAACTCCTGGCCCGGCTGGAGCCGTCCCGCCAGCACCTCGTCGCGAAGCGCGTCGGCGATCTGCTGCCGCAGGGTGCTGCGGGTCACGGCGCCGTTGCCGCTGCTGCCGGGCATGGTCGGGGCGTCTCCCTCGTCACGACGTGAAAGTGGCGTGCCCGCACGCGCTGCTCGCGCAGCCGCTCGTACGTCTCGCTCGTACCTATCTACGAGCACGCCACCTTACGCGTTCGAATCGGGGGAATCCTTACCCGAATCTCCTCGCCGCGCACCCGGTCACGGCCCTCATTCGACCGTGTGCTCGTCGGCGACCGACAGCGCCGCGTCCAGTGCCGCGAGGCCCTCCTTCAGCTCGGCCTCGCTCGCGTTGCACGGCGGTACGAAGTGGGTGCGGTTCATGTTCACGAACGGCCACACCCCGGCCCTCTTCGCGGCGGCGGCGAAGGCGGCCATCGGCGCGTTCGCCTCACCGGCCGCGTTGTACGGCACCAGCGGCTCGCGCGTCTCCCGGTTCCTGACCAGCTCGAGCGCCCAGAACATGCCGACGCCGCGCACCTCGCCGACGCTCGGGTGGCGCTCGGCCAGCTCCCGCAGCCCCGGGCCCACGACGGAGGCACCGAGACGCGCCGCGTTCTCGACGACGCCCTCCTGCGCCATGACGTCGATGGTCGCGACGGCGGCGGCGCAGGCCAGCGGGTGCCCGGAGTAGGTCAGACCACCGGGGTAGGGCCGCTTGCCGAACGTCTCCGCGACGGCGCCGGAGATCGCGACACCGCCGAGCGGTACGTATCCGCTGTTCACGCCCTTGGCGAAGGTCATCAGGTCGGGCGTGACGTCGAACAGGTCGGCCGCGAACCACTCACCGGTGCGCCCGAACCCGGCCATGACCTCGTCCAGGACGAAGACGATCCCGTACCTGTCGCAGATCTCGCGGACGCCGGCGAGGTAGCCGGGCGGCGGGACCATGATCCCGGCGGTCCCCGGAACCGTCTCCAGGATGATCGCGGCGATCGTCGACGGCCCCTCGAAGGAGATGGTCGTCTCCAGGTGCTCCAGGGCCCGCGCGCACTCCTGCTCCTCGGTCTCGGCGTAGAAGCGGGAGCGGTAGAGGAAGGGCGCCCAGAAGTGCACGACCCCGGCGGCCGCGGAGTCGGAGGCCCAGCGGCGCGGGTCGCCGGTGATGTTCACGGCCTGCTGGGTGCCGCCGTGGTAGGAGCGGTACGCCGAGAGCACCTTGGCCCGGCCGGTGTGCAGCCGCGCCATGCGCACCGCGTGCTCGACCGCGTCGGCCCCGCCGTTGGTGAAGAAGATCTTGTCCAGGTCGCCGGGGGTGCGCTCGGCGATCAGCCGGGCCGCCTCCGAACGGGCCTCGACGGCGAAGGCGGGCGCGAAGGTGGTCAGGCGTGCGGCCTGCTCCTGGATCGCGGCGACGACCTTCGGGTGCTGGTAGCCGATGTTGGTGTAGACGAGACCGCTGGTGAGGTCGAGGTAGCGCCTGCCGTCGTAGTCCCAGAAGTACGACCCCTCCGCGCCGGCCACGGCGAGCGGGTCGATGAGTTCCTGCGCGGACCAGGAGTGGAAGACGTGCGCGCGGTCCGTGGCCTTCACGGCGGCGCCGGCCTGGGGGTCGGTCTGAGGGGTCATGCGGGTGAGCGTAAATGTCCGCGATACGGAAGCGGTATCGGCGTCCTGTCTGCGGACGCGGGCTTTCCGCGACAGGTTGTCGGGCGTCGGGGAGAGCGCCCACGTGGTTGACAGCACTCTGTCGAGATGACAGGATTCTGTCGTAAGGGTTTCGGTGGACCGGAGGAGGAGTCATGAGCGGCAGGACCGTCCATCTCGGGGTGTACGACACGCTCGCGGACTGGGAGACCGGGCACACGACGGCGTACCTCGCCCGGGCCGGGTACGCGATCCGGACCGTCGGGGCGTCGACGCGCGAGGTCCGGTCGGTCGGCGGGCTGACCGTCCGCCCCGACCTGGCCTTGGACGACGTGCGGCCCGAGGACAGCTCGCTGCTGATCCTGCCGGGGGCCGACCAGTGGGACACGGGCGAGGAACTGGCGCCCTTCGCGCGCAAGGCACGGGAGTTCCTGGCGGCCGGAGTGCCCGTCGCGGCCATCTGCGGCGCCACCGCCGGCCTCGCCCGCGAGGGCCTGCTGGACGAGCGCGCACACACCGGCGCGGTCTCCTTCTACCTGGCCGCGACGGGGTACGGCGGCGGTGAGCGGTACGTGGAGGCCGACGCCGTCACCGACGGCAACCTGGTCACCGCCGGGCCCACCGAACCGGTCGCCTTCGCCCGGGAGGTCTTCCGGCTCCTCGGCGTGTACGAGGGGGAGGTGCTGGACGCCTGGTACCGGCTGTTCCACGACTCCGACCCGCAGGCCTACGCCGTCCTGGAGAAGGCGGCGGCCGAATGAGCCGGGAGCGGCAGGACCTGTTCAGCCGCGGCGCGCTCGGCGTGTTCCGGCTCAACGGGCAGTTCCTCGCGGTCGCCGAGGAGCTGGCCCGGCCGGCCGGGCTCACCGCGGCCTGGTGGCAGGTGCTGGGCGCGGTGCTGCGCGAGCCGCTGCCGGTCGCCGGGATCGCCCGGGCCATGGGCATCACCCGGCAGAGCGTGCAGCGGATCGCCGACCTGCTGGTGGACCGGGGCCTCGCCGAGTACCGGCCCAACCCCGCCCACCGGAGGGCCAAGCTCCTCGCGCCCACCGAGGAGGGGCGGACCGCGATCGCCCGCATCGACCCCGGTCACGCGGCCTTCGCGGACCGCCTGGCGCAGGCGTACGGCGAGGCGGAACTGGCGCAGGCGGTGGCCACGCTGGAACGGCTGTCGAAGGTCCTGGACACGCTGGACACCTCGGCCCTCCCGTCCGCACCGGGACCCTCCGCCGCGGACGGGCCGCACACCGCGACCCTCCCGTCCTAGCCGGGCGCCTCCGCCGCGGACGGCCGGGCACCTCGACCCTCCCGTCCTAGCCGAGCGCCTCCGCCGTGGACGGCCGGGCACCTCGGCTCTGCCGTCCTGGCCGGCGCCTCCGCCGCGGACGGCTGGACACCTCGGCCCTCCCGTCCTAGCCGAGCGCCTCCGCCGTGGACGGCCGGGCACCTCGGCCCTCCCGTCCTAGCCGAGCGCCTCCGCCGCGGACGGCTGGACACCTCGACCCTCCCGTCCTAGCCGGGCGCCTCCGCCGCGGACGGCCGGGCACTTCGGCTCTGCCGTCCTGGGCCGGGGCCTCCGCCGCGGACGGGCCCGGCACCTCGGCCGGCCAGGCCTGTCGCGCCTGGCCGGGCGCCTCGGTCCCCGTGCCCGGGTCGGGTGCCTCCGTCATGGGCGAGCCGGGCGCCTCCGTGCTCCGTCCCCAGCACGCATCGCCGGCCCTCAGTCCGCGCCGGGGGCCTCCACCGAGCCGGGGCCTCCGTCGTGGGCGAGCCCGGATCCGTCGTTCAGGGCGGCCCCGCCCGCGCCGGCCGGGCCGAGCCGCGGCACTCCCCGGCGGACGCGCCGGCGGCCTCCGTTACGGAACCGTAGACACCGCGCCGCCCAGCTCCGCGAACGCCGGGCTTATCCTCGCCCCGTTCACATGTGTGGGGGGAAGGTGGGGCGGCCATGGAGACGCTGGGCCCGGGGGATCCGCAGAGGATCGGCGCCTACCGCCTGCTGGCGCGGCTGGGCGCGGGCGGCATGGGGCAGGTCTACCTCGCCCGCTCGGACCGCGGGCGGACCGTCGCCGTCAAGCTGGTCCGCGAGGAGCTGGCCGCGCGGGAGGAGTTCCGGGCCCGGTTCCGGCAGGAGGTGCGCAGCGCGCAGCGGGTCGGCGGGTACTGGACCGCACCCGTGCTGGACGCGGACACCGAGGCCGCCGTGCCCTGGGTCGCCACCGGCTATGTCGCCGGGCCCAGCCTCCAGCAGGTCGTCGGCGAGGACTACGGCCCGCTGCCCGAACGCTCGGTGCGCATCCTCGCCGCCGGTCTCGCGCACGCCCTCGCCAACATCCACGCGGCCGGCATCGTCCACCGCGACCTCAAGCCGTCCAACGTGATGCTCACCATCGAGGGGCCGCGGGTCATCGACTTCGGCGTCGCGCGGGCGCTGGAGACGGTGGCCGACGGCGACCTCACCCGGACCGGCTCGGTGATCGGCTCGCCCGGCTTCATGGCGCCGGAGCAGGTGCGGGGCGGCACCGTCACGCCCGCCAGCGACATCTTCTGCCTCGGCTCGGTCCTCGCCTACGCCGCCACCGGCACCCTCCCCTTCGGCGGCACCGACGGCGGCCTGCACGCCCTGATGTTCCGCATCGCCGAGGAGGAGCCCGACCTCGCGGGCGTGCCCGAGGGCATCGCCGACCTGGTCCGCGCCTGTCTGCGCAAGGACCCGGCCGCCCGGCCCTCGCCCGCCTGGATCCTGGAGCGGACGGGCGCCCAGGACACCGTCTCCGACGGCCACTCCCGCGACCCCTGGCTGCCGGGCGCCCTGGTGGCGCAGCTGGGACGGCACGCCGTACGGCTGCTGGACACCGAGGACCCCGAGGCGTCCCCGGAACACGGCGGCCGCCAGGGCGACGGGGCGCGCGACGGCCGGCTCCCGACGCTGGTCGCGGGCCCCGGCGGCATCCCGCCCCAGCCGGCGCCCGCCCGCGCCGCCACCGTCCCCGCACCACCGGAGCACCCGGCCTACGGCGGCCCCCAGCAGCACCCGCAGCCCGCCTACGGCTACCCGCCGCCGCCCGATCCCCGGCAGGGCGCCGCCCCGCAGCACCCGTACGCCGACGCCCCGGCCGCGCCGCTGCCGCCGTACCCCCCGTACGGTGCCGGCGCCGGCCCGGGGGAGCCCGGGGCGCCGCGCCGCAGCGGCCGTACCACCGGGCTGCTCGTCGCGGTCGCCGCGGTCGTCGCGCTGGCCGCGGGCGGCTCGGTGTACGCGGTGATGAACGGCGGCGACGACGACACCGCCACCCCCCGCCCCACCCCGACCGCGGACACCGCGACCGGCACCTCCGCCCCGGCGACGCCCACCCCGAGCCCCGCCGCCTCGTCGGGGGCGCCGTCCCCGACCCCGTCGGCCGGTCCGATCCCGCAGGCGTACCTCGGCGCCTGGAGCACCACGATCGACAACACGAGCGGCACCGACACGCGCCGGCTGACCCTGACCCAGGGCGAGGTGGGCGACCCGGTCCTCACCCTCGTGGCCGACGGGGAGTCCTACCACTGCGAGTTCAGCGCCGACCTCGTCCGACCGCCGACCGCGGAGGGGCCGTTGGCCCTCGGACCCTCCACGGTCACGGCCGGCCGACCCCTCTCCTCCTGCACCCCGGGCGCCGCCACCGAGGTCACCCTGCTGTCCGACGGCAGACTGCAACGCGTCAACCCCGCCACCGGCGAGAAGCTCACCTACACCAGGCGGTGACGGCGGACTCCGGCCCGCGCGTCCGGGTCGTCCCCGCGCACAGACGTACGGTGACCCCACGATCCGGCCTGCGGGAGTGGGGTGGGGCGGGGCTCACAGGGCATCCACCGCGACGACTGCACGGGCCCCGAGGTCCACGGCCTCACCGCGGCCGCGGTGCCCGCCGCACCTCACCTCGGCTCGGGCGGCCGCTGCCGGGGCATGTTCGGGCGGGCCGAGGCGCCCGGCGGCAGGGAGAACCGCCCGCCGGAGGAGCCGGCCTCCCCGCGCCCCCCGCCGGCGGCGCCAGCCCCCTGGATCCCCATCGGCGCGGACCCGGTCCGGAACTCCACCATCCAGTCCGCCGTCTCCACCCGCACCAGCTCCGTCACGTCCTCGGAGAACCGCCGCAGCACCCCCAGGCAGCGCTCCGTCGCCTCGCTCGCCGTGCCCTCCGCCGGACCCAGCACCTCGCGCACGCTCTCCGACGCCCAGTCGAACTGGAGCACCTGCAACCGCCGCTGCACCGCCTGCGCGGTCGCCACGTCCCTTATCCAGCCGGACGTCACGCCGAAGAACCGGTCCACCGCCACACACGCCACCGCCAGC
Organism: Streptomyces sp. NPDC030143; assembly: GCF_055573695.1. NCBI lineage: Bacteria > Bacillati > Actinomycetota > Actinomycetes > Kitasatosporales > Streptomycetaceae > Streptomyces > Streptomyces sp. NPDC030143. The sequence goes on along the minus strand of NZ_JBVIAY010000008.1, from coordinate 221,678 downwards.
AGCAGCGCCAGGTACCCCCAGGGAGCGACCTCGCCGCCCACCACACCGGTCAGGTCCAGCAACGGCAGCGAGGCACCGACCGCCGCCCCCGCCGCCGCGCCGGCGCGCAGCACCCGGGCACTGCGCCGCTTCCACACCCGATCGGCGAGGTACCAGGCGGCCGTCTCCAGTGCCCCGCGCTCCACCCACCGGTACAGCTCGTGCAGCCGTTCCGCGGGCTCGCCCCAGTCGCCGAGCGGAAACGCCCGCCCGGTCAGGTCGCCCGGCCGCAGCCCGGCCGCGCCCTCGCCCCGCCCGTCCTGAGGCGGACCCTCGGGCTGCATCTCCGGCTGCTGACCCACCCGGCACTCCCTACTGATCCCGGCCGAACCGATGCCGGCGCCTGATGTTGTTGCTGGTGCTGATGCGCCGGACCTTTCCTACCTCCCAATGGGTGGCGAAGAGGCGGGTTTCGTCTCTTTTACGCCTGGAAGTGGGCCTTGATCAGGTATAGGCGGCGGTCGAGACTCACTCGAAAGAGTGCTGGAGCGACACCCGCACAGACCACGTAGGCTCGTGCCGAGCGGGAAAATCCCGTACCGACGTCAGGCCGTGAGGCCCGGAAGAGGAGCTGATCGTGATTCCCGGTGGTGGCCAGCCCAACATGCAGCAGCTGCTCCAGCAGGCCCAGAAGATGCAGCAGGACCTGGCCCGTGCCCAGGAGGAGCTGGCGAACACGGAGGTCGACGGGCAGGCGGGCGGTGGCCTGGTGAAGGCGACCGTGACCGGCTCCGGCGAGCTGCGCGCGCTGGCGATCGACCCCAAGGCGGTGGACCCGGAGGACACCGAGACCCTCGCCGACCTGATCGTCGCCGCCGTCCAGGCGGCCAACGAGAACGCGCAGACCCTCCAGCAGCAGAAGCTCGGCCCGCTCGCCCAGGGCCTCGGCGGCGGCAGCGGCATCCCCGGGCTGCCTTTCTAGGACGCACCCCGGCCCACTACCGTACGTACCAAGGAACCCAGGAAGGACGGCAGTCCGTTGTACGAAGGCGTGGTCCAGGACCTCATCGACGAGCTGGGGCGGCTGCCCGGCGTCGGTCCCAAGAGCGCGCAGCGGATCGCCTTCCACATCCTGCAGGCCGAACCGACGGACGTACGGCGTCTCGCGCAGGCCCTGATGGAGGTCAAGGCGAAGGTCCGCTTCTGCGCGACCTGCGGGAACGTGGCGCAGGAGGAGAACTGCGGCATCTGCCGCGACCCCCGCCGCGACCCCTCGGTCATCTGTGTCGTGGAGGAGCCGAAGGACGTCGTCGCGATCGAGCGCACCCGCGAGTTCCGCGGCCGTTACCACGTTCTCGGCGGCGCCATCAGCCCCATCGAGGGCGTCGGCCCCGACGATCTGCGGATCCGGGAACTCCTCGCGCGGTTGGCCGACGGGACCGTCACGGAGCTGATCCTGGCCACGGACCCGAATCTGGAAGGCGAGGCCACGGCGACGTACCTCGCCCGCATGATCAAGCCCATGGGCCTGAAGGTCACCCGCCTGGCCAGCGGCCTCCCGGTGGGTGGCGACCTGGAATACGCGGACGAGGTCACGCTCGGCCGCGCCTTCGAGGGGAGACGACTCCTAGATGTCTGACGCCACGCTGCACGCCGGCGACCGCAACCCCGACGACTTCGCGGTCCAGATCGCGGATCAGATCGAGAGCTTCCTGGTCGCCGTCGCCGAGGTCGCCAAGGGCGACGAGCCGGACTCGGCCGTGCCCTTCCTCCTGCTGGAGGTCTCCCAGCTGCTGCTGGCCGGCGGTCGTCTCGGCGCCCACGAGGACATCGTCCCCGACGAGCGCTACGAGCCCGACACGGGCCCGGACGCGGACGTCGACGAACTCCGCGAGAACCTCGCCCGCCTCCTCGACCCGGTGGACGTCTACTCGGAGGTCTTCGACCCCTACGAGCCGCGCAAGGCCCCGGTGCCGGCCCGTATCTCCGACGACCTCACCGACGTGATCACGGATCTGCGCCACGGCATGGCCCACTACCGGGCCGGCCGCGTCAGCGAGGCCCTGTGGTGGTGGCAGTTCTCCTACTTCTCCAACTGGGGCTCCACGGCCTCGGCGACCCTGCGGGCCCTGCACTCGGTCCTCGCCCACGTCCGCCTCGACCAGCCCCTCGAAGAACTCGACGGCCTCGACACCGACCAGGGCATGGGCGACGACACCCTGGAGTTCGAGGCGGGCCGTGTGATGGCCGAGGAGATCGGGGACGCGCTCGGGCTCCGCCCGGCCCAGAAGTAGCGCGGACGCGGACCGCGACGCACACGGCGCGGGCCCCGCAGCAGCGGTCACACGATCCGCCGGTCACGTGGGAGCGGCAACACCCCATCCAGCCGCGTCACCAACCGCGCCCGGAGCGGTCGCGCGAGCCCGTTGTCCGGAGCGGTGATGCGAGCCCGACCCGCCTTGCGACGGTGATGCGAGCCCGCCCCCGCGCCTTACGACGGTCACGCCCCCCCGCCCGCTGGGAACGGCCATGCGGCCCGGCCTGCCCGGGAGCCCTCACGCTCCCCACAGGCCTCTCGCCATCGCCGAACCCCGCCCGCCACTTCGTGCAGCTGCCGGCCGCGTCCCCGAGCCGCCCGCCGCGTCGGTGGCGCCCGCGCCCCCCGGGGCGTGCCGGGCCGGGCGTGCCGGGCCGGGACGCGGCGGACCTCGCACGTGATCGGCAGCTCGGGGCCGGGGCCGGGGTGGCCGTCACGGGGCAGGCGCCCACCACCGCACGGGCCCGCACGAGAATTGGAAGGGCCTTGGGCGTGCGCTGTACGACGGCTGCACGGGCCCTAACCGGCCGCACGCGAGTCTTGAGTCATCCCAACAGGCACCAGCCGCACAGGAGTTGCGATGACCCGCAAGACCCGCGTCCGCGCCGCCCTCGTCACCGCCACCGCCCTCGTCGCCGCCGCGGCGGTGACCGCCGGGGTCAGTGCGGCCGGTACCGAGAAGAACTCCCAGACCGCCAGGAAGCAGGTCACGTCCCTCTTCGACACGTGGAACGCGGCGCTGCAGACCGGGGACCCGCAGAAGGTCGCGGACCTGTACGCCCATGACGCCGTGCTGCTGCCGACCGTCTCCAACGAGGTCCGCAGCGACCGTGCGGGCATCGTCGACTACTTCGAGCACTTCCTGCAGAACAAGCCGGTGGGCAAGAAGGTCGAGACGATCGTCGAGGTGCTCGACAAGGACTCCGCGATAGACACCGGCGTCTACGAGTTCACGCTCACCGACCACGCCACCGGCGAGAAGCGCGTCGTCGAGGCCCGCTACACCTACGTCTACGAGAAGCAGGGCGACGCCTGGAAGATCGTCAACCACCACTCGTCGGCCATGCCGGAGGGCTGAGCCCCGAGGGCCTCAGCCGCCGCCCCGGTGTGCCGGCCGCAGGGCGATCCGCACGCACAGCCCGCCTCCGGGGGCGTCCGCCAGCGTCACGGTCCCGCCGTCGTCCGTCACCAGCTGTTTGACGACGGCGAGGCCGAGACCGGAACCGGAGCGCCCGGTGAGCCCCTGGCCGCGCCAGAAGCGGTCGAAGGCGCGGGACTTCTCCGGGTCGGACATGCCCGGACCCTCGTCGAGGACCTCCAGCAGCACCCGGCTGCCGCGGGACTCGAGCCGGACGGTGATCGTCCCCCCGTCCGGTGACACCTCCAGGGCGTTCGAGAGCACGTTGTCCAGCACCTGGTCCAGATGACCGGGGCCGGCCAACACGAGCGGCCGGCCGTCGACACCACTCCCCCTGAGCGCGATGGTGACTCCGCGCTCGTCGGCGGCCGGCCTCCACACCGACAGGCGCTCGGCGACGATGTCCCGCAGGGACAGCGGCTCCGCCGCCGACACCTTCGCCTCGGCCCGGGCCAGCACCAGCAGCCCGTTGACCAGCCGGCTCATCCGCACCACCTCGGCGGTCGCCTGCTCCACGTCCTCCCGGACGAAGTCGTCGTCCACGCCGTCCGCGATGTTGTCCAGCGACAGCCGCAGCGCGGTGAGCGGCGTGCGCAGCTGGTGGGAGGCGTCCGCGACGAAGATGCGCTGGGAGGCGATCAGCGTGTCGAGACGCTCGCCCGCCTGGTTCAGGGTGAGGGCCAGCGTCTGCGTCTCCTGGGGGCCGGTGACGGGCGCGCGGGCCGTCAGGTCGCCGTCGCTGAGCTTGCTCGCCATGTCGTTGAGCTGGCGCAGCGGGGCGGTGAGCCGCCGGGCCACCGCCGCGCCGATCACCGCGGCCACACCGAGCACGGCCACCGCGAGGCCCGCCCGGAAGCCCCAGATCGTCCACAGCCGCCGGGTGAGACCGGAGGTGGAGTACACGATCCGCACGGCGCCCACGACCTCGCCGCCGGTGCGGGCGGGGACGGTGATGACCAGCTCGCGGCCCCAGATGAAGTCCGAGCCCCAGTCGATCGTCGAACCCCTGCCCTTGAGGGCCCTGGTCAGGGCGGCGTCCGACCGCGGACGCGGCAGGTCGGTCGCGCACTGCTCGGTGGCCGTGACCTCCACCACGTCCTCGGTCTCCCGCGCGTACGCCTTGGCCATCTGCTCCAGGGCCTGGCAGGACGCGGTGTCGCCGTTGCCGAGCAGCAGCGCCATCGTGGTCGCCTCGCGCTCGATGGACACCTCGGTGTCGCCGCGCAGCTGTGCGGTGAGCGTGAACGCCACCGGCACGGTGAACAGTCCGATCGCGACGGCGACCAGCACCACGTAGCTGCGGATGAGCTGGCGGATCACGACGTGCCGCCGCCCGCGCCGCCCACGATCTCCAGGCGGAAGCCCACCCCGCGCACCGCCTCGATGGTGATGACCCCGGCGAACTTGCGCCGCAGCGCCGCCACGTGCACGTCCAGCGTCTTGGTCGGCCCGAACCAGTTGGCGTCCCAGACGGCCTCCATGATCTGCTCGCGCGACATCAGGGCGCCCGGCTCCTCGGTGAGGAACGCCAGCAGGTCGTACTCCTTCGGCGCGAGGCCGACCTCCTCGCCGTCGACGTGCACCCGGGCTGCCTTGCGGTCGATCGTCAGGCGGGCGCCGTACCGGTCGGGGCCGCCGGCGCCGCTCTCCCCGGAGGTGCGGGGCTGGGCGCGGCGCATCACGGCTCGTATGCGGGCGATGACCTCGCGGACGCCGAACGGCTTGGACACGTAGTCGTCGGCGCCCAGCTCCAGGCCCACCACCCGGTCGGTCTCGTCGCTGCGGGCGCTGATCACGATGATCGGGACGTCGCCGCGCTCGCGCAGGGCGCGGCAGACGTCGAGGCCGTCGGTGTCGGGCAGACCGAGGTCGAGGAGAACGACCTCGTAGGGGCCCGGGTGGGCGAGCGCGGCGGCGCCCGTGGTGACCCAGTCGACCTCGAAGCCGTAGCGCTGCAGGCCGCGCCGCAGCGACTGGGCGACCGGTTCGTCGTCTTCCACGAGGAGTACGTGCACAGCCGCACAATAGTGCTTGAAATTTAGATCACAGCTTTCACTCCGGCGGGAGTGGGCAGGGGGTGCTGGAACGGGTGACCCGGACATCTCACGATGCGATACCGCAGGGGCGGATCATGGGCGCTCGTTAGACTGAGCCGACCCGCAGTACGAGGGCGTATGTGCGGAAAGAGACAAACTGAGCGAGGAGCGCACGTGGGCCTTGTCGTGCAGAAGTACGGAGGCTCCTCCGTAGCCGATGCCGAAGGCATCAAGCGCGTCGCCAAGCGGATCGTGGAAGCGAAGAAGAACGGCCACCAGGTGGTGGCCGTCGTTTCCGCGATGGGCGACACGACGGACGAGCTGATCGATCTCGCCGAGCAGGTTTCCCCCATTCCTGCCGGGCGCGAGCTCGACATGCTGCTGACCGCCGGAGAGCGGATCTCCATGGCCCTGCTGGCCATGGCGATCAAGAACCTGGGCCACCGCGCCCAGTCGTTCACCGGCAGCCAGGCAGGTGTCATCACCGACTCGGTCCACAACAAAGCCCGGATCATCGACGTGACGCCGGGCCGGATCCGTGACTCGCTCGACGAGGGCAACATCGCCATCGTCGCCGGGTTCCAGGGCGTCAGCCAGGACACCAAGGACATCACCACGCTGGGCCGCGGCGGCTCCGACACGACCGCCGTCGCCCTGGCCGCCGCGCTCGACGCCGAGGTGTGCGAGATCTACACCGACGTCGACGGCGTGTTCACCGCCGACCCGCGCGTGGTCAAGAAGGCGAAGAAGATCGACTGGATCTCCTTCGAGGACATGCTGGAGCTCGCGGCCTCCGGCTCCAAGGTGCTGCTCCACCGCTGTGTGGAGTACGCCCGCCGCTACAACATCCCGATCCACGTCCGCTCGTCCTTCAGCGGTCTGCAGGGCACGTGGGTCAGCAGCGAGCCGATTCAGCGAGGGGACAAGCAGGTGGAGCAGGCCATCATCTCCGGTGTCGCGCACGACACCTCCGAGGCCAAGATCACGGTCGTCGGCGTGCCGGACAAGCCGGGCGAGGCAGCCGCGATCTTCCGCACGGTCTCCGACGCCGAGATCAACATCGACATGATCGTGCAGAACGTGTCCGCCGCGTCCACCGGTCTGACGGACATCTCCTTCACGCTGCCCAAGGCCGAGGGCCGCAAGGCCATCGACGCCCTGGAGAAGAACAAGGGCGGCATCGGCTTCGACTCGCTGCGCTACGACGACCAGATCGGCAAGATCTCCCTGGTCGGCGCCGGCATGAAGACCAACCCGGGCGTCACGGCCGACTTCTTCAAGGCCCTGTCCGACGCGGGCGTGAACATCGAGCTGATCTCGACCTCCGAGATCCGCATCTCGGTCGTCACCCGCGCCGACGACGTGCCGGAGGCCGTGCGCGCCGTGCACAGCGCCTTCGGACTCGACTCCGACAGCGACGAGGCCGTCGTCTACGGGGGCACCGGGCGATGACCCACCGACCGACGCTCGCGGTCGTGGGGGCGACCGGGGCCGTCGGCACGGTACTGCTCCGGATCCTGTCCCAGCGCGCGGACATCTGGGGCGAGATCCGTCTCCTCGCCTCGCCGCGTTCGGCCGGCCGCAAGCTGACCGTGCGCGGCGAGGAGGTCGAGGTACTGGCCCTGTCGGAGGAGGCCTTCGACGGGGTCGACATCGCGCTGTTCGACGTGCCGGACGAGATCGCCGCGCGATGGGTGCCGGTCGCGGCCGCCCGGGGCGCGGTCGTCGTCGACGACTCCGACGCCTTCCGGACGGACCCGGACGTGCCGCTGGTCGTCCCCGAGGTCAATCCGCACACCGTGCGGATGCGTCCGCGCGGGATCGTCGCCAGCCCCACCTGCACGACCCTGTCCATGATCGTCGCGCTGGGCGCGCTGCACGCCGAGTTCGGGCTGCGCGAGCTGGTGGTGTCGACGTACCAGGCCGTCAGCGGGGCGGGCCGGGCCGGGGTGCAGACGCTGCGGCAGCAGATGTCGCTGGTCGCCGGGACGGAGCTGGGGACCGGCCCCGGTGACGTACGGCGGGCCGTCGGCGACCGCACCGGGCCGTTCCCGGAGCCGGTCGCGCTGAACGTCGTGCCCTGGGCCGGGTCGCTGCGCGAGGACGGCTGGTCGTCGGAGGAGATGAAGGTGCGGGACGAGACCCGCAGGATCCTCGGGCTGCCGAAGCTGCCGGTCGCGGTGACCTGCGTCCAGGTGCCGGTGGTCACCGTGCACTCCCTGACCGTCCACGCCCGCTTCCAGGACGAGGTCACGGTCGGCAAGGCCCGGGAGATCCTCGCCACCGCCCCCGGGGTCGTGCTGTGCGACGACCCGGCCGCCGGGGAGTTCCCCACGCCCGCCGACGTCGTGGGCACCGATCCGACCTGGGTGGGACGGGTGCGCCGGGCGCTCGACGACCCCACCGCGCTCGAGCTCTTCGTGTGCGGGGACAACCTGCGCAAGGGCGCCGCCCTGAACACCGCCCAGATCGCGGAACTGGTGGCGGCGGAGTTCGGGTGAGCGGACGGGCCGGCCGGAGGATTCCCGGCCGGAACCCGGCGGGCGAGCAGGATCTGTGGAAAAGATGTGAGCCGGTCGACGGTCCGATCCACTTGTATCGGACACCTTTGACATTCGAAGATGATCCGAAGATTCCTCCCCGCTCTCCGCAACCGCGTGAGAGCGGGGAGCGTCTTTGCGGTCACCCTTCGGGGCGCGCAGCGTGTGGAGATCCCGGCGCACAGGGGACGCCGTGGTCCGGGCGTGGGGACGCCCGTTCATATGGGCTATAGGGGAAGAGCGGGACACATGAGGGCATGTGAGGCGCCGTCTGTGCTGCTGTCGGCCGGCATGGGACGGGCGTCCGGGGCAGCGGTGGACGCGCGTGTTTCGACGTGCGACGCAAAACGCGGCGGCGGCACGTACAACCCCGACGGGGGGAAGCGTGTCCAACTGGTGTGGCAGAGGTACTCGACTTCCCGGCGGCGACCCGCGCGACGGCCCTGCGGCCGCCCCGCGCCGGCCTCCGACCCCGCATGCCCGGTGTGCCCGGCGGCATGCCGGTGATCGCGCCCATGCCCGCAGCGCGGCCCACCCGCATCCCCAGCCAGCGTGACACCGCCGACACCGCCGAGCACGCGGAGGAGGCCGGGGCGGCGGGCACCACCGTCGACCACCTCACCGAGACCTACCGCACGCACTACCGCTCACTGCTCGGCCTCGCCGCCCTCCTCCTCGACGACACCGCCTCCTGCGAGGACGTCGTCCAGGAGGCCTTCATCCGCGTCCACTCCGCGCGCAAGCGCGTCCGCGACCCGGAGAAGACCCTCGCCTACCTCCGCCAGACGGTCGTCAACCTCTCCCGCTCCGCTCTGCGCCGCCGCATACTCGGCCTGAAGCTGCTGACCAAGCCGATGCCGGACATGGCCAGCGCGGAGGAGGGCGCCTACGACCAGCTCGAGCGCGACTCCCTCATCAAGGCGATGAAGGGCCTCCAGCGCCGCCAGCGCGAGGTGCTCGTGCTGCGCTACTTCGCCGATATGACCGAGGCCCAGGTCGCCGAGACCCTCGGCATCTCCCTCGGCTCGGTCAAGGCGTACGGCTCGCGCGGCATCGCCGCGCTGCGCGTCGCCATGGAGGCGCCGGCGTGAGGGGGAAGAGTGGAGCGGAGGACGCCCGGGCGGACGAGCGGCACGAGCCGTCCGCCCCCCGCGGCCCGGCGCCCGAGCCGGCGGGTCCGCCGCACAAGCAAGAGCCGAAGCCATCGCACGCTGGGAACGGAACCGTGAACCACCACCTCGACGACCAGGGCCCGGACGGGCTCGACTCGGACGAGCTGGCACTGCGCCGGATGCTCCACCAGGCCGTCCGGGAGGTGGAGCCGCGCGAGGGGGCGCTGGACCACCTCCGACGGGCCGTGCCCGCCCGGCGGGCCCGCAAGCGCCAGGCCGCCGTCGGCCTGGCGGCCGCGGCGCTCTTCGTCGGCACCGCCGTCCCGGCGCTGCTGCACGTCTCCCGGTCCGGCGCATCCGAGGCCAACCCCGCCATGGCCGGCCAGGCCTCACAGGCACAGGGCGGCGCCGGTGAGGGCAAGCAGCCCGACGGCGGCTCCTCCGGCAAGGTCGGCGGCTCCTCCGGCCAGAGCGGTGAGCAGGGCGAGGACGCCGACAAGGGCACCGGCCCGGGCACGGAGACCGGCAGCACGACCGGCGCCTCCGCCGGCGCCACCCCCCCTCCGTCCGCGGCGAGCGCATCCGCCTGTACGGCGTCCCAGCTCGGCGAGTCCACCGCGAACGTGGAGGTCGCCGACGCGGGCGCAGTCGTCTACGGCACCTTCCGGGTCGTCAACGTCTCCTCCGAGGACTGCACGGTCGGCGGGGGCGTGTCCGTCTCGCCCACCGCCCAGGGCGCCGCAGACCCCTCGAAGATCACGGTCGTGGAGCACACCGCGGGCGACGCGGCGGCCGGTCTGCCCGACCCCTCCCTCTACGTCTCCCAGCTGACCCTCGCCCCCGGCTCGGCGTACGACGTGAAGTTCGCCTGGGTGCCCTCCGAGACCTGCCCCACCACGGGCGGCGACAACGGAGGCGGCGAGACCGGCGGCGGCACGGCCTCCCCGAGCCCCTCGCCGAGCGAGCAGACCGGCACGACGGGCGGCACGACCACGGGCACGGACGGCGCCTCCACCCAGCTGTTCACCGAGGACGGCACGGCCGACGGCAGCGTCGTCGTGACCTACACCGCCGACGGCGGCTCGCCCTCCGTGTCGGCGACGGTGTCCGACGCGTGCGCGGGCACCATCTACCGCACGGGCGTGCTGGCGTCCTCCTGAGCGGCGCCGTCCGGCGCGGAGGAGGTGGACCCGGGGTCGTCTCCCTCGGAGTCCGGTGCGCCATCGGTGGCCGGTGTGCCGGTGGTCCTCGGTGCGCTTTCGGTGGCCGGTGTGCCGGTGTGCGTCGGTGCGCTTCCGGTGGCCGGTTCGCCGTCGGTCGGGGTGAGGCCGAGGGCGGCGTCGCGGACGAACTCCACCTCCCGGCGCAGCAGCCGGAACCACATGAACACCACGAACCCGGCGAAGACGAACCACTCGCCGGTGTAGCCGAGGTTCTGGAACGCCTTCAGGTCCAGCCCCGTGTCGGCCGGCGCGCTCGCGAGCACCGCCGTCATCCCCGAGTCGGCGGTGTCCAGCGTGACCCAGGCGTCGTACAGGTCGTAGGGGACCAGGTTCACCAGTGAGGCCGCGCTGATCGCGGCCGTCTGCCCGGCCGGCAGGCCGCCGCGCCCGCTCACCCCGTTGTCCCCGGGCGTCTCCGACGCCTGGAGCGCGCCGGTCACCGTGACCTCGCCGGACGGCGGTGCCGGGGCCTTCGCCGGGTCGGCGGCGCCGGGCAGCCAGCCGCGCACGACGGGCAGCGCCCTGCCGCCGTCGGTGCGCAGCAGGGTCAGGACGTAGAAGCCCCGCCTGCCGTCGAGCGTGCGGTCCGGGACCAGCAACTGCTCGCCGTACCGCCCCGACGCGGTGGCCCGCCGGCCGGACGTCGCCTTGTCCACCGGCAGCAGTTCGGCCAGCGGCCGCACCGGCTCCGTCCGGCCCCGCGAGGCCTGCTGCTGGGCGCTGCGGTGGTCGTCCACGCGCGCCTCGAACCGGCTCAGCTGCCAGGACCCCATGAAGACGCAGAAGGGGATGGCCAGCAGCACGAAGACGTTGATCCCCCACCATCGGGGCGTCAGCAGGAACCGGTACACGCCCACAACGGTACGGGGCGGGGCCCGGCGGCCGGCCCTCGGGGGTCGGCCGCCGGCCGTTCCGGGCAACGGGCGCGCCGCCGCGCGGGGCAGGCGAAAAGCAAGGAAATGGGAACCGGACCGGAAAGGGCTTGCCCGAAGTTGTCCACAGGCTGGGGGCCGTGGCAGCGAAGTGTCCGCCGGTGCGGGCACTATGGGGCCATGACTGAGAGCAACGGGTCCGCCGCGGCGGAGCGGACCGAGGAAATGCCGGACTGGGAGAAGCGCTTCCGGGCGCCCCGGGTGTCGCTGCCCGACTGGGCCGAGGACGCGCCGGACCGCTCCCTGTTCGTGTCCAACGCGACGGGGACGTACGAGCTGTACGCCTGGGACCGGTCCACCGGTGAGCAGCGCCAGGTGACGAACCGGGCGAACGGCACGACGGACGGCGTGCTCTCCCCGGACGGCGCCTGGATCTGGTGGTTCGACGACAAGGACGGCGACGAGTTCGGCGTCTGGCGCCGTCAGCCCTTCGAGGGCGGCGAGGACGAGCTGGCCACCCCGGGCCTGGACCCCTCCTACCCCGCCGGCCTGGCCCTCGGCCGCGACGGGCGTACGGCGGTGGTGGGCCGTTCCACGGACGAGGACGGCACGACCATCCACGTCGCCCGTGTGGGCGAGCCCCCCTACGAGCTGTACCGCCACCGCGAGTCGGCGGGCGTCGGCGACCTCTCCCACGACGGCCGGCTCATCGCCATCGAGCACACCGAGCACGGCGACGCGATGCACTCCGCGCTGCGCGTCCTGCGCCCCGACGGCACGAAGGTCGCCGAGCTGGACGACACCAGGGGCGGCACCGAGGAGCTCGGTCTGGAGGTGCTGGGCTTCGCGCCGGTCGACGGCGACACCCGGCTGCTCATCGGGCACCAGCGCCGCGGCCGCTGGGAACCCCTGGTGTGGGACGTGGTGACGGGCACGCAGACCGACCTGGCGCTGGACCTGCCGGGCGACGTCAGCGCCGAGTGGTACCCCGACGGCTCCGGTCTCCTGGTCGCCCACAGCTTCGAGGCCCGCAGCGAGCTGTTCCGCTACGACCTGACGAGCCGCGAGATGGTGAAGGTGCCGACCCCGCCGGGCACGGTCTCCGGCGCGACGGCCCGCCCCGACGGCAGCGTGGAGTACCTGTGGTCGTCAGCGGCCCGGCCGCCTGCGGTCCGCTCGACGACCGGCGGGGTGGTCCTGGACCCGCCCGGCATGAAGTCCCCGGGCTCGGTCCCGGTGGAGGACGTGTGGGTGGAGGGCCCCGGCGGCCGCATCCACGCGCTGGTGCAGAAGCCGGCGGGCGCCACCGGCCCCCTGCCCACGGTCTTCGACATCCACGGCGGCCCCACCTGGCACGACAGCGACTCCTTCGCCGCGGGACCGGCCGCGTGGGTCGACCACGGCTACGCGGTGATCCGGGTGAACTACCGCGGCTCCACCGGCTACGGCCGCGCGTGGACCGACGCCCTCAAGCACCGGGTGGGACTGATCGAGCTGGAGGACATCGAGGCGGTCCGCGCGTGGGCGGTCGACTCCGGCCTCGCCGACCCCGCCCGGCTGATCCTCACCGGCGGCTCCTGGGGCGGCTACCTCACCCTGCTCGGCCTCGGCACCCAGCCCGAGGCGTGGGCGGTGGGCATCGCGGCGGTGCCGGTCGCCGACTACGTCACGGCCTACCACGACGAGATGGAGGCCCTGAAGGCGATGGACCGCACCCTCCTCGGCGGCACCCCCGAGGAGGTCCCGGACCGCTTCGAGGCGTCGTCCCCGCTGACCTACGTCGACCGGGTCAGGGCCCCGGTGTACATCTCGGCCGGCGTCAACGACCCGCGCTGCCCCATCCGCCAGGTCGAGAACTACGTCAAGCGCCTCGAGGCCCGGGGCGCGGTCCACGAGGTGTACCGCTACGACGCGGGCCACGGCTCACTGGTGGTGGACGAGCGGATCAAGCAGGTGCGGCTGGAACTGGAGTTCGCGGAGCGGCACCTGGGATAGCCCGCGGGCGGGGGTTCGTCGGGGTGGGCCTGCGTACGAGGGTGGGCGTTCGTCGGGGGTGGGCCTGCGTACGGCGGCGGGCGTTCGTAGGGGGGTGGGGGCTACGCCCCCGGCCCTCCCCTCCGTCTCCGTCCCAGCAGTTCCGCCAGGCCCCTTCGGGTCGCCGCCAGCACCACCCGGTCCTCGTTGCGCAGGACGTAGCCGTCGGGCAGGTTCCAGACCAGCGCGGAGCCGGGTGCGTCGTCCGCCGGCGCGTCCGTGTCCAGGGCCAGCACCCGCCAGTACCCGGCCCGGAAGGCCTCGCCGACCGTCCTTCCGGCCAGCTGCGGATGCCCGCCCACCTCCAGCGCGGCGAACAGCAGCACCCGCCGCTCGACCGGTATCGCCCCCAGGATCTGACGGCCCATCATCGCCCCGGCGAAGGAGGGCGCCGCCAGATGCGTCACGCTGCGGCTGCGGGTGAGCGCCTGGGGGTGCGCGGCCCGCAGGGTGCGGTAGACGGCGGTCGCGAAGTCGTCGTCGTACAGCCGCAGCACGACGCGCAGGTCGGGGCGGAGCGAGCGGGCGTAGAGGGCGGCCTCGAGGTTCGTGGTGTCGGAGCTGGTCACCGCGAGCAGCGTGTGCGCGCGGTGGATCTTGGCGGCCTCCAGGACACCCTCCTGGGTGACGTCGCCGAGCACCACCGGCACCCGCAGCCGCCGCGCAACCGCGATCCCGCGCGCCTCCGGCCCGGCCTCGACGCACACCACGGGGATGTTCAGCTCGCGCAGCCGGGTCAGCACCCGCGTGCCGATCTTGCCCAGCCCGAGCAGCACGACGTGTCCGCCCAGCCCGCGCGGAGGCCTGCGCAGGGACCCGGCGCCCCGGAAGGTGCCGAGCGCCTCCAGCACGGCCGCCAGCAGCACCGGCAGCAACAGCAACCCGATCAGACCGGAGAGGAGTTGCAGGACCTGACGTTCGGTGGACGCGCCGACCGCCGGATCGTTGATGGCGAACAGGTCGAGCAGCGTCAGGTACACCGCGCCGAGCGGATGGATCCCGGTCGCCAGCCACAGCGCCACCGCCAGCGCGACCACGCACCCCACCAGACCGGCCAGCGACCACCGCAGCCGCCGCGAGAACAGCGACGCGAAGGGCGCGACGACCCCGACACCCCGCCCCGCCGGCAGCCCGGGCCCCGCCGCGTAGGACACCTGCTCCAGGACCACCCGGCCCCGCCCGGCCGCGGCCTCCACCGTCGCCGCGTCGGGCAGCAGCCGCGGCCCCTGCTCGCCGCTGGTCTCGGAACCGTCCGCGAACGCCGGGTCGTTGCCCGGCGCGGACAGCAGGGCGAGCGTGGCCAGGCCCGGATCGGCGCTCCGGCCGGGGCCGGGCGGCGGCCGCTCCACCGCGTGCAGCAGCAGCCCGTCCGTCTGGACGACCTTGCTGGTGCCGGCGACGGCGGTCGCGGCGAGCGCGGGCGCGGCGGTGTCGGCGTCGGAGAGCACGGTCGTGGAGGCGTCCCCCGTCGTGAGCGAGCCGTCCCCGACGGCCAACGCGGCCGCCTGGTCGAGCAGTTCCTCGATGTGCTGGCCCAACCGCCGGTTGTACAGCCTCAGGACGAGCCGCAGACGCGGGTTGAGGCGGCGGGCGGTGAGGGCGGCGCGGATGTTCGTCTCGTCGTCGTCGTACACCAGCGCCAGTGCGGCCGCCCGCTCCACCCCGGCCTCGGCGAGCACCGCCTCGGTCGGTTCGGCGGCCTCCAACACCCGTCCGCCTGCGCCCTGTTCACCGCCGACCTGGGGCGTGCCGCCGCCGCCCGCGGCCCGGCTGACGGCCGCGCTCACCACCCGGTCGAGCAGCGCCGCCGACACGGCGCGGGCCCGCCCGACGACCGGCGGTCGTACCGTACGCTCGGCCGGCGGGACGACGAGGGTGACCTGCTCCTCGTACACCCCGCGCAGTTCGGCGGCCAGCCGGTGCGCGAGTCCGTCGTCGCCGCAGACGACCATGTGCGCGCCGGCGTCGCCCGGCGGCGGACCCTGATTCGGAACGCTCCCCACGAGGGAGAAGACTGCCTCAGTGAGACGGGTGGTTCCAGCGCCGCGGTGAACGCGGGCCGCCGTGCGGCCGTACGAGAGGGGAGGGAGAGGGAGACCATGGACTCTGGAGGTGCCCCGCCCGTGGCCATCACCGAAGCGGCCCCGTCCGGGGAGGGCGCACAGGGCGGACGGGAACAGGGCGGTCCGGAGCGGTGTGGCCCGGAACAGGGCGGACCGGAGCAAGGCGGTCCGGAGCAGGACGGGCCGAAGACGGGCGGATTGACGCCGGGTGGTCCGGAGGAGGACGCGCGGGGCCGGGAACCCCGCCGTCTCACCTCACCCCTCGCCCTGACCCTCGTCCTGACCCTCATGGTGCTGTCGCAGGGACCGCTGCGGCGGGCGCTGTCGGCGCCGGTGATGGAGAGCTGGACGACGGTGTTCGTGGCGGTGGTCGTGCAGGCGTTGCCGTTCCTCGTCCTGGGCGTCCTGCTGTCGGCGGCGATCGCGGTCTACGTCCCCGCGTCCTTCTTCGCCCGCGCGCTGCCGGCCCGCCCCGCGCTGGCCGTCCCGGTGGCGGGGGTGGCGGGGGCGGTGCTGCCGGGCTGCGAGTGCGCCTCGGTGCCGGTGGCGGGTGCGCTGGTCCGGCGGGGCGTCACCCCCGCCGCCGCCCTCGCCTTCCTGCTGTCGGCCCCGGCGATCAACCCGATCGTGCTGACGGCGACGGCGGTCGCCTTCCCGGGAGAGCCCGGGATGGTGGTGGCCCGTTTCGCCGCCGGCCTGGTCGTGGCGTGCGCGATGGGCTGGCTGTGGCACCGGCTGGGCCGCACGGACTGGCTTCGCCCGCCCGCCCACGCCCCGCACGAGGGGCTCGGCCGGGGCGCGGCGTTCTGGGACTCCGTGCGGCACGACGTGATGCACGCGGGCGGCTTCCTGGTGGTGGGCGCGATGGCGGCGGCGACGCTGAAGGCCGTCATCCCGCAGAGCTGGCTGCGTACCGCCGCCGACAACCCGGTGGTCGCGGTCCTGGCGCTCGCGGTCCTCGCCGTGGTGCTGTCCATCTGTTCCGAGGCGGACGCGTTCGTCGCGGCCTCGCTCACCCAGTTCTCGCTGACGGCCCGGCTCACCTTCCTGGTGGTCGGTCCGATGATCGACCTGAAGCTGTTCGCGATGCAGGCGGGCACCTTCGGCCGCGCCTTCGCGCTGCGCTTCGCCCCCGCGACCTTCGTCCTCGCCGTGACGGTGTCGGTCCTGACCGGGGCGGTGCTCCTGTGAACCGCCAGGCGCAGGCGGCGGTCCTGTTCCTGCTCGGCGCGACCCTCCTGCACGCCGGCGCCACCGACCTCTACCTGCGGTACGTCAAGGCGGGCCTCCAGCCGCTGCTGCTCGCGGCGGGTGCGGTGCTGGTCCTGACGGCGGCGGCGACGGCCTGGTACGGACGCGGTACGGCGCGGCCGGTGGCGCACGCCCACCGCGAACCCCGCATCTCCTGGCTGCTGCTCCTGCCCCTGCTGGCCCTGATCCTCGTCGCCCCGCCGGCCCTCGGCTCCTACAGCGCGACCCGTACCGGCACGGCCCTGCAGGAGCCGCCCGGCTACCCGCAGCTGCCGGCCGCCGACCCGCTGCGGCTGGCCGTGGCCGACTACGCGGGCCGCGCGGCCTACGACCACGGCCGCACCCTCGCCGGCCGCCGCGTCGAACTCACCGGCTTCCTCGCCCTGGACGGCGACGGCACCCCCTACCTGGTCCGCATGACCCTCAGCTGCTGCGCGGCCGACGCCCTGCCGGTCAAGGTCGGCCTGACCGGCCGTATCCCCCCGGTCCTCCAGCCGGACACCTGGCTGCGCATCACCGGCACCTACACCCCCCACCGCACCACCGACCCGGTCAACGGCGGCCCGATCCCGTTCCTCGAGGTGGCCACGGTGACGCCGGTGGAGGAGCCGCGGGATCCCTATGACGAGACGGGCGGCTTCTGACGCGCAGGCAGCGGTCTGACTGCCCATGAGGTCGACTCTGAGCACCGAACGGTGCCCGGCCCGGTCGGGGTACCCTCGTCGAGTGCGCTATTTCATCCAGTACCCCGCCGGCACCGGCAAACTCGTCGCCGATGCCGTCTCGAATTTCGTCGATGATTTCAGCGTGCGCTACCAGGACGACAGCGCCATGCTGTTCGACTCGACGTCGGGCACTCAGCGGATCTCCCAGCTCCCCTTCGCCAAGAACGCCTTCGTGGTTCTCGCCGACGCCCCGCGCAAGGATGTCGACCAGAGCGCACTGCAGCTGGCCAGGGGACTGAACAGAAACGACTTCTCCGCGTTTCCGGGGCGCACCGACGGATTTCGCATCATGGCGCATATCGACGGTGAACTCTCCTCGGTCGCGCCGGGAGTCCGCAGCGGGCTGGAGCGGGCGGTGTCCGCCGGTACGGGCGGCTGGGTGGAGGCGCGCGGTTCCTGCCAGGAGTTCTGGCTCATCGGGCGGCTCGACATGCGCGACCTGATGTTCTGCGCGCGGCTCCCCAAGCAGAAGCGGGCGAAAAAGGCGCGGGGTGCCATCTCCCACGAATTGTCGTCGATGCTGGTCCTGGCCGCAGGCCCCGAGGACCGGGACGTATTCCTGGATCCTTTCGGCGGCAGCGGTTCGTTCGCGGTGGCCCGTGCGGAGATGCCGGCCCGGGAAATCATCTACTCCGACCTCGACCTCGCCACCCACCGCAAGGAATTTCCGGACGAGCTGACCGGGGACAAGCGGGTGCGGCTGCTGTCCGAGGACGCCCTGAAACTCCCCTCGGTCCCGGACGGATCCGTCGACACGGTCGTGACGGACCCGCCCTGGGGCGAATACGAGGAACTCCCGATCCCGTATCCGGAATTCACGCGGGCGGTATCGGCGTCGCTGGCCCGGGTCCTCACGCCGGCGACCGGACGCTTCGTGCTGCTGTGCGCCCGCCGAGGCGCCGACGACTACCGGCAGAGCCTTCAGGACGCGGGCTTCACCCTGGACGCGACGCACGACATCCTGGTGAACGGTCACCCGGCCACGGTCCTCGTCGGCAGCCGCAGCGGGACGGACGGCCCTGGCCCCGCTCCTTCCGCGGCGACGAAGGCAGACGCCCCCGACGCCGTGCGGCCCCGGCGACGCTCCCACGACCCGGAGAAGCCGTTGTTGCAGGGCATGAGCACCTACCGACGCTCCCTCGGCCGCTTCTCCCGCTGAGCCGCCCCCGACCAGGTCAGGCCCCGCCCTCCTCCCCGCCCGTGTTCCGGATCATCCGCTGGAGCACCCTCAGGGCGACGACGTAGTCGGCGTCGTCGACACCCTCGTGGATGCGCTCCCGGAGGGGCCGGGCGTGGGTCTTCAGATGGGCGCGGGCCTCTTCCCCGGCCGCAGTGATCCAGAGCCGCCCCTCCCCGTCCCGGGTGAGCCGGCCGTGCTCCAGCAGCCCCTGGGCCGCGGCTTCGAGATCGTCCTCGGGCCGGAGGTACGTCCGCATCGCCCGCCGCAGCTCGGGGACGGTCAGGCCCTGCCCGTCGGCCGACAGGTCGTTCGTCGACAGATGGCGCAGGATCCAGTACTGCGGCTGCGTGAACCCGAGTTCGGCCAGCCGTGTCCGGGTGAACGCGATGAGCGCCCGGTTGGCCACCCCGGTCCAGTAGGCGGCGGGCTGGGCGGCGAGTTCGGCGTCGGAGATCTGCTCGGTCGTCATGGGGCGACCGTAGAACCTGGAGTTCGGTTGAGGTAAAGGGCGGCGACCTGGCTCCACGCGGAGAAGTCCGGGAAGCGGGGGAGGGGGAGGGAGAAGCGCGGGAGCCGACCGCCCGGGTCCGCGCGGCGGCGGTCGCGGGCGGTCGGGTCCGCGCGGTGGTGGTACCGGGGGCGGCCGGGTCCGCGTGACCGCGGTTCCGGGCGGTCGGCGCGCGACGCGACGCGTCGCCCCACCGCGAGGACGCGGCGCGCCGGCGGGGCTCAGAGCCGGTCGAGCTTCACGTCCCGACCGGCTCAAGTCCCGACCGGCTCAAGTCCCGGCCGGCTCAGAGCCGGTCGGCGATGGCTCGCAGTTGCTTCACCTCGAGGGACTGGCCCTTGACGATCTCGCCGGCCATCTTCCTGGCGTCGGCGTTCTCGCCGTTCTTCTGCTCGTCCCGGGCCATGCTGATCGCGCCGTTGTGGTGCTCGATCATCATCTCGGCGAAGGCCTTGTCGAAGGCGGTGCCCTTCATGGCCTTGAGCTCCTCCATGTCCGCCTCGGACATCATGCCGTCACCGCCGTCACCGCCGTTTTCGCCGTGGCCTCCGTGGTCCATGCCGGGCATGGACGAGGAGGGCGCCGCGGTCGGCTGCTTCCAGGACGTCAGCCAGCCCTTCATGGTCGTGATCTCGGGGTCCTGGGCCTTCTCGATCTTTCCCGCGATGTCCTTGATCTCCGCGTCGGAGGCGCGGCCGTCGGCCAGGCGGGCCATCTCCAGGGCCTGCTCGTGGTGGGGGATCATCATCTGCGCGAACATCACGTCCGCGTCGTTGAAGCCGGCGGCGCTGCTTCCGGCGGTCCCGCTCGCGGCGGTCGCCGGGGCGGAAGCCGAGCCGCCGTGGTTCGTACCGCCGTGACCCTCACCGCCACCACCGCAGGCGGCGAGGAGCAGGGCACCCCCGGTGAGGGCGACCACGGCGGCGGTACGGCGAGTGGGGACGAAGGCGCGCGAGGTGCGCGTGCGGACAGTCATGGTTCAGTGACCTCGTGTCGGTTCTGCTGATGCTCGGACTGGGCCTGTTTCGGCGTACGCGAAGCACACGGGACCGCGCGGGTGCGCGCCCGTGTGTGCGGATCGGCCTACAGCCGCAGCACCGACAACCGGGTGAGGTCTGGCCCGGGAGGTGGGGGTTCGGGGCGCCCCACGACGACGCCCCGGTTGAGAAGGGCCGCCGCACGTTCCGGCCGGCGGGACAGTGCCGACCTCAGCAGCGCGGCGAGCGCCCACGCCCCGAACAGGACCGCGACGCAGAGGGAGGCCATGTCCATCGGCAGGCCGGGCTCGTGCGTGGACGACCCGTCCGCCGGGTGCGCCGGCACGGAGCCGGACAGGCCGTGGGGCTCGGCGGGAGCATCCGTGTGCGCGACCGAGGCGTGGTGCGCCGGGCTCGCGGCCGCGTCGGACGCGTGGTCGGGGTGCCCCATGCTGTGCATGACGAAGACACCGAGCGCGAGCACGACGACGAGCAGCAGGTGCCCGAGGGCGCCTCCCGCGCGTACGTACCCGCTGACTCGCATCCTGCAGACCGTACCGAACGTCCGCGCTAGGTGAATATACCCCCGCTGGGTATAGCCATAGCAGGCGGTGAACTGCCAGCGGGCTGGCTGTCTGCTCGATGGTCAACCTTGCGCCGGCCTGTTAGCCGACGAGGACGGTGAGCTGTTCGGTGTTGTCGGTGCGCAGCTCATCCTCCAGTGCCTCCAAGAGGATGCGTACGCTGCGTGGGGCCCTGAAGATACTCACCGAACGCGGGGCCGCTGACGCCGACACGGACGAGCCCGGCGGACATTCGCATCCGAGTGCGGTGACGATCTTGCTGCCGCACTGGTCGTAGCGCTCTACTTCCACTGGCCTCGCCCTCACGCGGCGCCGGAGTCGACCCGGTAGACGATCTTCCCGTCGAACTCGGCGAACCCGAGTGACTTGTAAAAGGCCCGTGCGCCCGGGTTGTCGCTGTCGGTCATCCATTCCACGCGGCTGCACCCGGGGCGCGTCGCGGCGATGGCACGGAGTTCGTCCATGAGGCGGGCACCGATGCCCTGCCGTCGGAGCGTGCCACGGACGTACAGCTCCTTGAGGAACAGGGAGTGCGAGGAGCCGGCGGCCGGCCAGAGGAACGAGTAGGCGGCGAGCCCGACGAGGTCCCCGGTCTCGTCCACGACGAGCAGCGCGGACGCCAACGGCGGCGAGCCGAACAGCGCCTCCTCGGCCTGGGCTTGGCGCTCCTCCAGCGGCTGGATACTGATATCGGTCGCGCCGTAGAACCGCTCGATCTCCTCGATGAGCTCGGCCACGGCCGGGACGTCCCGCTTCTCCGCAGGGCGAATCGTCACGGTCATCAGCGCCTCCTGTCGTTCCTCGGTAGCTTCGGTCGCTGCTGCACTCGTTCGTTCCAACTCGTGATCACCGTGGTGGTACGGCACAAGCGTCTACGGTGACGAGGCGGCCTGCGCGTAGGGGTTCCAGCCGTGCTGCCGCAGGGAGCCCTGGTGCTGCCGTGCAGCAGCTTCGGATGCGACAGTGCTTCGTCGAGGGAGTGGTCGAGCCCGAGCCAGGTGACACCTCCTCGACGGACCGCAGGGTGTCCACGGCCTCGATGGAGCCGTCGGACTCGATCACGACGCTGGTCGGCGAGGCCAAGCCGAGCGTCTCCGCGGAGTCGCGCACGCCAGAGCTGGGGGAATCTCATCCACAGCCCTACTCGGGCGCGCTCGCGTCGGCGTGGTGCGGCGGGTCGTCGTGGGTCGCGTGCGGCAGGCCGAAGTCGAGCGCGGCCGGTTCGAACGTCGACAGGTGGTCGTGAACCTGCACGTGGTCGTGGGCCTGGCCCACGACGGCGAGCAGCCTCGCGAAGAGGTGGGGCGCGACCGCAGCAGTTCGATGCCGCGCACGGCGGAGGGACGAGCGAATGGGCCACATCAACGGCTCGGTAGACCCATGTGACCCTGGCATGCGTGAGCGTCTCACGGCTGGCCTGACTGCCCCGCGCTCGCCGGTCGCCGAACTCGATCAGAATGACGCCGCCAGCGCGTTCGTTCCGCGTTTGACGATTCCGTGCCACGGGGTTGGACTGGATGTATCCGCGCTGCCGCAGAACTCCGCTTGAGGGAGAGCAGCGATGACAACCATGGAAGCCTTCGATCTTCTGCAGCCGCACAAGATCGCCGAGGAGACCTTCGTCATCCCGTGGGCCCTGGATGCTCCGCCGGTCGGCCACTTCCCCATGAACTCGATGGTGATCAGGGGAGCCGAGCCGGTGCTCGTGGACACCGGGGCACCGGCGGTGCGGTCGCAGTGGCTGGAGGCTGCGTGGTCCGTGGTGGATCCGTTGGATGTGCGGTGGATCTTCCTCACCCACGACGACCGCGATCACGCCGGAAACCTCCTGGCGGTTCTCGCTGCATGCCCGAACGCGACACTGCTGACGACCTGGTTCTCGCTCGGGCGCATGGCCGAGGAGTGGGAGACGCCGATCAGCCGGTGCCGCTTCATGATCGACGGCGATACGGTGGATGTGGGTGACCGAACACTGGTCGCCAAACGGCCGCCGGTGTTCGACAACCCCACAACCCGCGCTCTCTTCGACCCGAAGACCAGTGTCCTGTGGGCGGTGGACACCTTCGCGACGAACGTTCCTACTCCCATGCCCGACATCGCCGGCCTGTCTGCGGAGGAGTTTCGCGACGGGCAGTTCTTCGGCGGGCGCCTGGTCTCGCCCTGGGTCGCGTTGCTGGATGGCCAGAAGTTCCGGACAGTGGTGGACGACTTCCAGCGGCTGGACGCGGAGGTCATCGCCGGCTGCCACTCGCCGGTGCTTCGCCGGCCACGGATCACGGAGGCGTACGACTTTCTCCGCCAGCTTCCTGAGATTCCCCCATGGCCGGACTTCACGCAGGCCGACCTCGACCAGTGGATGGCGACCGCCGAGGGTTCGGTCCCACCGGAACAGCCGCGGCCGTCGGCCACGTGACGGGTGTTCCCGCGCCGTCGTCGAGCCGCCACCCGCCCACAAGAGATCTCCCGACTCGTCGGTCACGCCGGTACCGCGGCGACCGAGGAGGTCTACCGGAAGCAGGTCTACCGGAAGCAGCTCTGGCCCGCCCTCCAGACCGGCGCGGTGGTCATGGACGGGATCTTCGTTTCGCCACGCAGGAAGCGGCGGCCGTTAACTCGCGGAAAGCGATAGCACGCAGAAGACACGCAGAGAGAAAACAGGTGAGGCACCTAGACGAGTCATTCCGAATGCTGACGGGGTGTCCGGGAACGCAGACAGGGCGTCCAAGATCGTTCTGTGACGAATGAGCTGGACGCCCTGCTGACCGCACTGTACGTGAAGATCGATGACGAGATCGGAGGCACCCGATGGCTGGGCAGACCACCCCAGTTGACGGACTCCGAACTGGTCTGCCTCGCCGTCGCGCAGGCGCTGCTGGGGTACACGTCCGAGTCCCGCTGGCTGCGGTTCGTCCACTCCCGGCTGGGAGCGATGTTCCCGTACGTACCGAAGCAGCCGGGCTGGAACAAGCGTCTTCGGGCCGCGTTGCCGCTGGTCAAGCGCGTCATACGCATGGTGGCGGCAGAACGGACTTCTGGTTCGACAACCACTGGATCGTCGACTCCACGCCGGTGGAGTGCGGCCGCTCGCGTCCGACGGTGAAGCGGTCGGACATGGCCGGCTGGGCCGGATACGGGTACTGCGCCTCGCACTCACGGTTCTTCTGGGGCCTGCGCCTGTTCCTGGTCTGCACCCCGACCGGGATGCCCATCCTGTGGGCGCTGGCGAACCCGAAGATCGACGAGCGGGAAGTGCTGTCGGCGATGCTGGACCGCGAACCGCACCTGGCCACGGACCGGCCGAGCCTGCTGGTCATCGCGGACAAGGGCTTCGCCTCCAAGGAGTTCGAGGCCGATCTGGCCTTCCGGGGCGCGGAGCTGCTGCGGCCGTCGTTCAAGCGCGAGAAGAAACGCAAGGGCGAGAACCTCCTCAAGTCGGTGCGGCAGCTGATCGAGTCGGTCAACGACACCCTCAAAGGCCAGCTCGACC
The DNA here is from genome assembly GCF_055573695.1 of Streptomyces sp. NPDC030143. Lineage (NCBI taxonomy): Bacteria > Bacillati > Actinomycetota > Actinomycetes > Kitasatosporales > Streptomycetaceae > Streptomyces > Streptomyces sp. NPDC030143. The sequence continues at coordinate 197,652 of NZ_JBVIAY010000008.1, read as the reverse complement.
TGGAACAGCACGGCGGGCGGACCTTCGAAGGCGTCGCCGTTCGCGTCGCTCAACGCATCCTCGCGATGGCCGCCGCGATCTGGCACAACCACAAGACCCGCCAGCCGATCACGCGATCACTGATCGCCTACGACTACTGATCATTCGGAATGACTCGTCTAGGAACGTTCCTAGGTGCCTCACCTGCTGTTTCGGCTGTCGGGGTGGCGGGATTTGAACCCACGACCTCTTCGTCCCGAATGAGGTTCGGGCGCTGATCTTGTCTGGGAGGCTGGCGTTTTACAAGGTCAAGTGGTGGGCGTGGATCGTTCCGGCGTGGTCTCGCGGGCGTTCGGGGAGCGGATTGGCTCCCAAACGGCTCCCAGGGGGACTTCGGTGGGCGGCGGCGGTGCCATGTCGGCCGCCGCACGGCCGTACTCGGCCAGTCCTTCCGGACTACGCGCATCCGATCACGCCACTGATTCATGAGCTCGGAACAACACATCCGGGTGCCTGGCGGTGGATCCTCAACGTCCTGTACCTGAGACCGGAGCGGGCCGGTCACACCTTCTTGACGACGATCGTGTCCGGGACCAGCTTCTCCAGGTCGTCGACGTCCGAGGTGAAGACGGTGACCTGTCCCTTCTGCTGTCGCGCGATGACGGCGAGCACGGCGTCGATCGCGTACTTGTGGCCGTGCAACTTGGCGTCGGCCAGCAGCCGGCGTGCCTGGCGGGCCTCGTCCTTCCCGATATCGACGACCTGGAGCCGGGACAGTACCCAGTCCCAGCGCTGTTCGGTCGTTCTGCCGTCGTACGCCTCGACCAGTGTCATTGGGGATGTCACCACCTCGGCTTCCCCTCGTGCCGCGAGGTCGAGCCAGGCGATCATCTTCCGATCGCCGCGTACCGCGAGGGACAGAGCTTCGCAGTCCAGTACGAAGACACGGAGCGGCTGCTGTCGGTGCTCACCGGTTCGCTTCTTCACGCAGCCTCTCCGGCGTTGTGCTTTCCGGTGCTTCGACGCCGCTCGTGTTCGGTGTCGAGTTCCTCCAGCTCGTCGAGCGCTGCCGCATGCTCGTCATCAGTGACGGGGCCGTGTTCTTCCTGCAGCCAGTCGACTAGTTCGAGGAGTCGGTCCCGGTCGCGCTTGAAGCGCAGCGCGTCGGCGACATACGCCGACAGGCCCCGCTCTGCCGCGTCCGCGCGGATCTCGTCCAGGAGATCCTCGGGGATCGTCACGGTCACCTTCTTCGTCGCCATACAAGAGACCATACTCCCGGTATCCCACTCCTTACCAATGGGTCACGTGATCGACGCTCGGCGATCAGGCGGCCGAGGCGGGGCGTGGGCTGCCGTGGAAGACCTGGGTGGTGTGCCAGGAGCGGTAGATCGCCGCAATGGGGTGGGCGCCCGGTTGGGGTCCGATGAGCGGGCGGCCGGCGAGCACTATGACGTGCTCGCGGGCGGCGGGACTGTGTCCGACGAAGCGCTGCGAGACCAGGATGCGGTGACTGTCACCGATGCCGAGGACGCCTTTGTCGAAGAGCTTGTGGTGCAGCGAGCACAGGCACAGTCCGTTGTTGATGTCGTCAGGACCGTCGAACGCCCACCAGCGCACGTGCGCGGCCTCCAGTCCAACCGGCACCGTGCCGATCCTGCCGTCGTAGCCGCAGAAGGCGCACTGGTACTCGTAGGCCGTCAGGACCAGCTCTCGCATCCGTGGGTCCCGCTGCCTCCGCACGACCGAAAGCCGTTCGGTCTGAGTCGGCTCCAGCTCCAGGCCGACGGCTTCGCACAGTTCGCCGTGGAGCGAGGGCGGGAAGTGCAGGTCGAGGAGGACCCGTGCCATCCGGCCGAGTAGCGACGGCTCTCGCCGCAGCGCCGCCCGTAGCTCCGGCGCCAGCCGCCCCGTGGCCCCGGTGGCCCGCAGCTCCCGCACGCCGCTGCCGGGGCTGACCGGTCCGTGGTCGGTGCGCACTTCCCACACGCCGTCGCTCACCAGATGGTGGAACGGGTAGGCGGGCGTCGTCCTGTTGGGCGGTCCGTACTCGGTCAGCAGGCGCTGCAGATCCTCCTCCACCGCGCTGTACCGCAGTTCACCGTCGGCATCCTGCTGGAACCGGCCGAGCGCGTACAGGAACAACAGTGGCTTGTGCGGAGCGCGGCTCCCACTTCTGCTCCACTGCCTCAGTTTTGCGGTGCGCTCCAGCCAGTCCATGACCGGCGATCGTAGTCGTGCCTCGTCGAACAGCGATCTGCGCATGTGTGAAGGGGCGAGGTTGTGGGGGACATCCTGAGTAATGACCGGCCATGAGCCGTGGGTCCTAAGGTTCCTTGAGACGGAGCTTCCTGCTGTCAATCGCCGTCGCCCTGCGGCATCGGCCTTGGGCCGTCGGCGCCGTGGCGACGTTGCCCGATGCGAGAGCGCGGGAACGTCACACTCCACGACGCTGGCCGAAAACAGTGTCAGTGGTTGGCCACCTCAGTAGCCCACACGATGAGCCGACCAGGAGACGCGTTTCACATGATCTACGTGCGGTGTCAGCCGTCGATCGGGTCGGCTCTGCACTAGGGAACGATTGTCGAACTGCTCCTTCAGCTGGCCCGGGATCAGGAGGTCAAGCAGCCCGGCGTCGTCCGTCGGCTGCTGAGCTTCACCGGTCAGGGCGTTGTCCGCTCTGCTCCTGAGGTGCTGTTCGCGATCGTGCCCGGCCTGGGCGCCCTGTTACCTTGGCCAAGGAAGTGGCGGATGCGTCCCTCGTTTCTGGATCGATGCCGTTCGACAGCCTGCTGCCTTTCCAGCAGGGAGCAGCTGCACAGATCATGGACGCTCTGCTGGATCTCGCTCGGCAGGGTCCGCCCACCGTCGTGCCGCCTCCAGCGCGACCAAGCCCGTGGCCTCCAGGGTGGTGGCCGGCATGACCAGCACGTCGTGCTCGGTGAAGGCTTTCCATAGCTGTGGACGGTAGAACGAGCCGTCCGCTCCGAATGGCCGACGTGACGGGGGTACCGCCGCCGACGACCTGGTAGGTGGGGCAGGAGGTCATCGCCTCGAAGATCCGGCCCACGCTCCGGGAGAGCTTGCCCTCGGTGCCGCTGTACAACTCCTCGGTCAAGCTTGGAGTCGCTGCCGCCGGCGTAGGAGAAGGACGACTTGGCCTTGCGAGGGAAGACGAGGCTTGCGCCGGTCGCCGCCGAGCTTGGCCAGCGCCGGGCAGCCGATCACGGTCACATCGTCGGGCGCCGCGGTGCGCGGGTGTAGTCCCCGCCGAGATCGCTCTCGTCCAGGAGCCGCTTGGCCAGTGCGGTCTTCGCGCGGCGGGTCGGCCCGATGCTCGTCTCACCCGAGCAGCGCCGGCACATGGCACAGCAGGCCCGGTCATTGGGACGCCCGGATGCCGCCGACCGCCTCACTGACGTGCTGCTGGATGTCGCCACCAGTTAAGAGCGCGTCTCGGTCCCCGAGTGTGGGGCTCCGAACGCAGGCACCCCTCGCGTCGCAGTGCAGAGTTGACAGCAGGCTGCTCGGCACCGCGCAGTCGACTCTGCGCCACCCATGGTCTTCACGACTCAGAAGGTGCTCGTCGCCCGCCGGCCGGGCGACGAGCAGTGGAGCCAGCTGCTGACCTTCACCGCGGGCGGGCGCAGCAGCACCGTCAAGCAGACGGCCGTCCGTACCGGGACGGTCGTGGTCTCCGGTAGCCCCGGCCTTGTTGCCTCGCACGTCTGGCAGACGAACCGAGTCGGCCGGGGAGCGGGCGCCGGTTCCGCCGGCGCGCTGCGTGGAGGTCCTCTGGCAGCACTTCGAAGACCAGGGCTGGGAGCGGCTCGCTGCTGGCGATAAGTGGGAGGAACACGGCCTGGTCTTCTCGGCGGCTGTCGGTAAGCCGCTCGACGCGACCAACCTCCGGCGCGCCTTCCGCCAGGCCCTCAAGGATGCCGAAGGGATCAGTGCCGACGAGTGGACGCCGAGGGAGCTCCGCCACAGCTTCGTGTCCCTGCTGTCCGACCGGGCGTCCCGCTGGAGGAGATCTCCCGTTTCGTCGGTCACTCCGGCACGGCCGTGACCGAGGAGGTCTACCGGAAGCAGATTCGGCCCGTGATCCAGACCGGTGCCGTGGTCATGGACGGCATCTTCAAGCGGGATCCGGAGCGCTAGTCACGCAGATAGACACGCACAACGAGTCAGGGTCACCTCCGAAATTTCGGAAGTGACCCTGACCTCGTATTTCCCTGTCGGGGTGGCGGGATTTGAACCCACGACCTCTTCGTCCCGAACGAAGCGCGCTGCCAAGCTGCGCTACACCCCGATGTCGCTGCTTGTCCTGCTTGTCGCGGCGACGTCGTTTACTTTAGCCCACGGGTGGCCCCAGACGAAATCCGGTTCTGGTGCGGTGCCGGGTCGGGTTCGGGCGGGCGTGGTCGAGGACGACCAGGAGGACCGCCAGGGCGTAGAAGGAGAGGCCCAGGAGGAGGGCGTTGGCCAGGGTGTGCTTGTAACCGTGGGCCGCGGCGTCCAGGAACGGGTAGAGGGAGCGGCCCGGTGTGCCGGGTTCGATCAGTTCGGCGCGGGTCAGGACGAACGCCAGGTAGGCCAGCGGGTACAGCATCCACGGCGCGGCGCGGCGCAGCCGCAGGCGGCCGGGGGCGGTCAGCAGCAGCCAGTCCAGGACGGCGGCCGCCGGGGTCACCGTGTGGAGCAGGTGGTGGGCCACCGCGTGCCAGACCGTGGGGGCCTCGGTCGTGCCCGTCACGGAGAAGGGGGGTGACGCGTCCGCCAGGAGCAGGTGGTACACCAGGCCGCTGATCATGACGTAGAGCAGCGCCGCGCCGGTGAGGGCGGCGGGGAGGGGGCGGCGGGCCGTCCAGGCGCGGCGGGCCGACACCAGGGTGACCAGGGCGAGCAGGATGCTGCTCTGGACCGCGAAGTGACTCAGGACCGGTGCGGGGCTGCCGAGCAGTACCGCGAGCGCCACGCCCGCCGCCGCCGTGAGGGCGATCAGCAGGCGCAGGACGGCGACCAGGGGGCGTCGTACCGGTGCCACCACCGCCGAGGCGGGGACGGAGGAGGGCAGAAGCGCGTGGGTGCGCGGGATCGCCGGCAGGTCCGGGATGTCCCTGGGTATCGGGGCGGTCATGCCCTCACGCTAGGAAGGGCGGGCAGAAGGGGCGATTCGGGTGGGCCGTGCGGGTGACACGGCGCGGCGGGTCGGACACCACCCCGGCCTCGCGGCACCGGAACTCGCCCCGACCTCGCCCGCTTCGCGCCCGCCGCGCCCTACTCCTTTGCCGTCAGTGTCAGCAGGGTCGCCTCCGGGGGGCAGGCGAACCGTACCGGTGTGTAACGGCTCGTCCCGCATCCGGCCGATACGTGGAGGTAGGCCGTACGCCCCTCGGCCGTGTGCGTCGAGAGGCCCTTCACGCGGTCGGTGTCCAGGTCGCAGTTGGTGACGAGGGCGCCGTAGAAGGGGATGCAGAGCTGTCCGCCGTGGGTGTGACCGGCGAGGATCAGGGGGTAGTCGTCCGCGGTGAAAGCGTCCAGGCTTCGCAGGTACGGCGCGTGCACCACACCCATCGAGAAGTCGGCCGCGGCCGAGGGGCCGCCGGAGACCTGCGCGTAGCGGTCCCGCTTGATGTGCGGGTCGTCCAGACCCGTCAGCTCCACCGAGACGCCCTCGACCTTGAGCGTGCCCCGGGTGTTCGTGAGGTTGAGCCAACCCGCGCCGTCGAAGCCGTCACGCAGGTCCTCCCACGGGTTGTGGACGACGCCGACCGCGGGCGCGTTGCCGTTCAGACCGTGCCTGCCCTGGGTCCTCTCCAGCAGGTAACGGGCGGGGTTGCGCAGCGTGGGGCCGTAGTAGTCGTTGGAGCCGAAGACGTACGCGCCGGGGAACTCCATCAGCGGGCCGAGTGCGTCGAGGACCTCCGGGACGCCCTCCGGGTCGGAGAGGTTGTCGCCGGTGTTGATCACGAAGTCGGGGCGCAGGCCGGCCAGCGAGCGCAGCCAGCGCTGCTTCTTGCGCTGACCGCCGACCATGTGGATGTCGGAGACCTGCAACACGCGCAGGGGGCGCATGCCGGCGGGGAGGACGGGGACCGTCACCCGCCGCAGGCGGAAGGAGCGGGCTTCGAAGCCCGCCGAGTACAGCAGTCCGGCGGCGCCAACCGCCGCGATTCCAAGGGGAACTCCGTATCGCGCGCGCATGCGTCCATCGTGTCAGACCCAGAGCCCTGTAAATGAACGGGCGGGGGACGGACGGCACCTGCGACAATCACACGCATGACCACGCTCAAGTCGAAGCTGCACGCAGACCTCAACGCCGCGATCAGGGAGCGCGACGAGCTCCGCTCCTCGACGCTCCGGCTGACGCTCACCGCGATCACCAAGGAGGAGGTCGCGGGCAAGGAGAAGCGCGAGCTCTCCGACGACGAGGTGCAGAAGGTGATCACCCGTGAGGCGAAGAAGCGGCGCGAGGCGGCCGACGCCTTCGCGCAGGGTGGTCGCGCCGAGCAGGCCGAGCGGGAGAAGGCGGAGGGCGAGGTGCTCGCCGCGTACCTGCCCAAGCAGCTCAGCGACGAGGAGCTGAACGACATCGTCGCGCAGGCCGTCCAGGAGGCGAAGGCGGCCGGTGCCGAGGGGCCCCGGGCGATGGGCGCCGTCATGAAGATCGTGAACCCGAAGGTGGCCGGTCAGGCGGAGGGCGGACGCGTCGCCGCGGCGGTGAAGAAGCTCCTCGCCGGCTGACGATCCCGGCGACCCCTGCCCCTGCCCCGGCCCTGGCCCCGGCCTCGACCCCACCTCGGCGCCAGGCCTGACCTCGGCCCCGGCAGCGCTCGACCCTGTCCCGGGCGGGGCCCGACCCGTCGCCAGGTCCGCCCCCGCCCCGGGCAAGGCCCGGCACCGACCGCGGCGCCAGGTCCGAGGCCGGCCCCGGCGAGCCCCGGCCGGGCCCACCTCAGGGCCAGACGACACCGACGACACCGGCGCCCCCGGCTTGCCCAAGGCGCCACCGGCACCGCCCCCGCGGTACCACCGGCCCACAGCGGGACAGCGGTACGACCAGCCACAGCAGACGGCCCCTGCCGTCCCGTACGAGTCCTTCCGTACGGGACGGCAGGGGCCGTCCGCTGTCGTCGCCGTGCCCGCGGTCCTCAGTCCCGCCCGCCGGTGCCGTTCCTTCCGCCGTTGCTCTGGCCCTGGAAGAGGTTTTCCGGGAGCGTGAAGGAGGGCGTCGGGGAGGTTCCGCCGCCGGTGGTGCTGCCGCCGTTGCTCGTCGTGCCGATCAGACCGCCGAGGAAGCCGCCGTCGCCGTTGCCGTCGTCGTTCCCCCGGCCTCGGCCGCGTCCGCGGTCGTTGTCGTCGTCGTTCTCCTCACCGCCGCCCTGGGGGCCCTTGGGGATGTCGACGATGGTGAATTGCGGTGCTTCCTTGCCCTCGAGGGCGCCGGTCATGGCGTCCTTCCAGATCGGGCCCGGGGTGTCACCGCCGTAGACGAGCGAGTGGTACTGGCCGCCGATGTAGATGTTGGTCATCTTGACCTTCTGGGTGGCGCTACCGACCCAGACGGCGCCCGAGAGGTTCGGCGTGTAGCCGACGAACCAGGCGTTCTTGCGCTCGTCGGTGGTACCGGTCTTGCCGGCGTTGTCGCGGTCCTTCAGACCGGCCGACTTACCCGTACCGGAGTCGATCACACCGCTGAGCAGCGTGTTGATGCTGTCGGCGGTCTTCTCGCTCATGGCGCGCGAGCACGTCGACTTCGGCACCTCCAGCGACTTCTTGGTGCCGTCCACGGTCTGGTTGATCGACTCGATCGCGATCGGTGTGCAGTACATCCCGCGGCTGGCGAAGGCGGCGTACGCGGTGGCCATCGTCAGCGGCGAGAGGCCGGTGGAGCCGAGCGTCATCGACGACGGCACCTCGGGGACCTTGGTCCCGTTGCCCTGGACCACGCCGAGGGCGTCGGTCATCTTCACCACCGGGCACATGCCGATGTCGCCGAGCATCTGCACGAAGTAGGTGTTGACCGACTTGGCCATGGCGGTCCGCAGATCGTAGGGCCCAACCTCGGACTCGGTCTCGTTCTCGAGCTTCTCGTTCCGCGTGTTGACCCAGGGCTTGCCGCTGCACGTCTGGACCCGGTCCGGGTACGGCATCTGGTACGGCGCCGGGTAGGTCTGCGTCGCCGGACGGCCCTGTTCCAGCGCGGCCGCCGCCACGAACGGCTTGAACGTCGAACCGGTCGGGAAGCCGAAGTTCGAGCCGCCCATCGAGGCGTCGACCGAGTAGTTGTACTCGGTCTCGTTCTTGCCGTAGCCGTAGGGCTTCGACTGGCCCATGCCGAGGATCTTGCCGGTGCCGGGCTCGACGAGGGTGACGGCCGCGGCGACCTTGTCCGACTGGTAGACGTGTTCCTTCAGCGAGGACCGCACGGACTCCTGGGCCTGCGGCTGGAGCGTGGTCCGGATCGTCAGACCGCCCTGGTTCCAGATCTTGGCCCGCTCCTCCTTCGTCTTGCCGAAGACCGGGTCGCTCTTGAAGACGCGCTCGACGTACTTGCAGAAGAAGCCGGCGCCCTGGACGGCGGTGATGCAGCCGTTCTTCGGCTTGGTGATCTTCAGGCCCAGCGGGGCCTTCTGCGCCTGGGCGGCCTCCGCCGGGGAGATGTCGCCGACCTCGGCCATCCGCTGGAGCACTACGTTGCGGCGCCGAGTGGCCTCCTGCGCGTCGTTGACCGGGTCGTAGCGGCTCGGCGACTGGACGATGCCGGCCAGCAGGGCCGCCTCGGGGAGGGTCAGGTCCTTGGCGTGCTTGGAGAAGTACCGCTGGGAGGCGGCCTCGACGCCGTAGGCCTGCTGACCGAAGAAGGTGATGTTCAGGTAGTTCTCGAGGATCTTCTTCTTGCCCAGTTCCTCCTCGACCTGGATCGCGTACTTCAGTTCGCGGATCTTGCGGCCGATGGTCTGCTGGATGGCCTGGGCGACCTTCGTCGGGTCGTCGCCGGCCTCCTCGACGAAGACGTTCTTCACGTACTGCTGCGTGAGCGTCGAGGCGCCCTCGGCCACCCCGCCGCTCTGCGCGTTCTTGTTCAGCGCGCGCAGGACGCCCTTGAGGTCGACCGCGCCGTGCTCGTAGAAGCGCGAGTCCTCGATCGCGACGATCGCCTTCTGCATGTACGGCGAGACGTTCCTGAGGTCCACGACCGTGCGGTCACGGGAGTAGACCGTCGCGATCTGACCGCCCTCGGCGTCGAGGATGGTGGTGCGCTGACTCAGCGGAGGAGTCTTGAGGTTGGCGGGGAGCTCGTCGAAGCTCTCCACGGAACCCTTGGCCGCGAGACCGAGCGCGCCGAACGCGGGCAGCGCGATACCGGCCAGCACGGCTCCCGCGAGCACACTGACACCGAGGAACTTGGCGGCCTCCTGCGTTGGCGACAGACCACCGCCCGAGCGCTTCTTTGGCATGAGGGCAGCCTACGTTCTCATTCGCCGGACACGCGTATAGGCCTTGGCCTAAGCTGCTCTCAACTGTCACAGCAGCAGGGCTACGTATCAATACGTCCGGCGACCCCGAATCGTTCCGGAGGTTCCCCGACTTTTTCCCCGGGGGCGTGTCCGAAATCGCCTTCTGTGTCACGCGGCGTCCGTTGCGACCTAACAGAACTGTCCCTTTTTGCTGGGAATAGTCGCGCATGTCGCAGGCTCACTCCCCCGGGTGATCTGCCGCTTACCCATAGTCCGTTCGGGCCATTCAAGATTGGGCCCGAAGGGGGTGTTGCGCTGTGCCCACCTTCCGTAACGTCCTCAACTGGCGGCGGTGAATATGCCGCTGCCGCCGTGGGGGAGCCTCGATTCGGGAGAGGACGGCGCCGGTATGGGCTGGGTAACCGACTGGAGTGCGCAGGCCGCCTGCCGCACTACCGATCCGGATGAACTGTTCGTTCAAGGAGCAGCACAGAACAGGGCCAAGGCGGTGTGCACCGGGTGCCCGGTGCGGACCGAGTGCCTGGCGGACGCGCTCGACAACCGTGTCGAGTTCGGCGTCTGGGGAGGCATGACGGAGCGCGAGCGCCGCGCACTGCTGCGCAGGCGACCGACCGTCACCTCGTGGCGCCGGCTGCTGGAGACGGCGCGATCGGAGTACGAGCGCGGAGCGGGCATCGTGCCGCTCGACGACGACCAGGTGTACGAGAACTACGCGGCGGTGAGCTGAGGGGGTCCGTCCCCTCAGGCGTCCACCGCCTCGGGCAGCTCCGGCCGGTTGGCCGCGAGCCGGTTCCCGATGTCCCGCAGCCCCGCGAGGTCGTGCACATCGCCGGGCAGCGCGGCCACTTCGGCCACCGCCACCTCGGGGTGGCGGGCCGTGAAGCGGTCACGCGTGCGCTGCTCGCGGGAGAGCAGATGCATGCGTTCCGCGTGCAGCCTCAGCAGGCCGGCGGTGAGGTCGTCCACGGTCCGGTCCGGGTGGGTGGGGGAGTCGGGCGCGGACTCGGGTGACGCCGGGACGGATGCTGAACTTCCGTACGTGTCGGGAGAGTTACGAAGACCAGCTTTCCCGCCGTCCTGATCCACAATGCGGGGTTCTCCAAGATTTTCCCCGGCCGACGCGGCGGCCGCGGGGTCCGCTGAGACACCGGACGGGTCGGGCGAAGGGTCGGCGAGTTCCAGGTTCTCCGCGGCCGCGAGTGCCCGCTCGGCGGACAGCTGGGCGGCTCCGCTGCCGTGAACCCGGTTCAGGACCAGACCCGCCAGGGGCATGTCCTCGGCGGCCAGCCGCTCCACGAAGTACGCGGCCTCCCGCAGCGCGTCCCGCTCGGGGGCCGCCACCACCAGGAAGGCCGTCCCGGGCGCCTGGAGCAGCCGGTACGTCGCGTCCGCGCGGGTGCGGAAACCGCCGAACATCGAGTCCATCGCGGCCACGAACGTCTGCACGTCCTTCAGCAGCTGGCCGCCCAGCAGCTTGCCGAGCACCCCGGTCATCATCGACATGCCGACGTTGAGGAACTTCATGCCCGCGCGGCCGCCGACCTTGGCGGGCGCCAGCAGGACGCGGATCAGCTTGCCGTCGAGGAACGACCCGAGCCGCTTGGGCGCGTCCAGGAAGTCCAGCGCCGACCGCGACGGCGGTGTGTCCACGACGATGAGGTCCCACTCACCCTTGGCACGCAGCTGGCCCAGCTTCTCCATCGCCATGTACTCCTGCGTGCCCGCGAAGCCCGCCGAGAGCGACTGGTAGAAGGGGTTGCCCAGGATCGCGGCGGCCCGCTCGGGGTCCGCGTGCGCCTCGACGATCTCGTCGAAGGTGCGCTTCATGTCGAGCATCATCGCGTGCAGCTCGCCGTCCCCCTCGACGCCCTTCACCCGGCGCGGGGTGTTGTCGAGCGAGTCGATGCCCATGGACTGCGCGAGCCGGCGCGCCGGGTCGATGGTGAGGACGACCACCTTGCGGCCGCGCTCGGCCGCCCTGAGGCCCAGCGCCGCCGCGGTCGTCGTCTTGCCGACCCCGCCCGAGCCGCAGCACACCACGATGCGGGTCTTCGGGTCGTCGAGCAGGGGATCGACGTCCAGCACGCGCGCGGGGGAGAGGCGACGGGCGCCCTCCTGGGCGTGGGCCCGGGAGCTCTCCCCGGCCTGAGCGTGGTCCGCGCTCATGACATCCCCTGCTTCCGCAGCTCGGTGGCGAGTTCGTACAGGCCCGCGAGGTCCATGCCCTCGGCGAGCAGTGGCAGTTCGTGCGACGGCAGGCCCAGCTCGGCGAGGACCGCACGCTGCTCGTGCTCCAGCGCGTACCGCTCGGCGTACTCCTCGGCCTCCGCCAACAGGGGGTCCACCAACCGCTCGGCGTGCCCCCCGCGCCGCGCCCCGCCGAGTCCCGCGGCGGACAACGACCGGGCGACGGAGGAACGCGTCGCCGTCCGCGCGAGTTCCAGGTCCCCGGCGTCCAGCACCTCGGGGCGCACCATGTTGACGACGACCCGTCCCACCGGCAGGCGGGCCGCGCGCAGTTCCGCGATGCCGTCCGCGGTCTCCTGGACCGGCATCTCCTCCAGCAGCGTCACCAGGTGCACGGCCGTCTCCGACGACTTCAGCACCCGCATCACCGCCTGCGCCTGATTGTGTATCGGGCCGATCTTGGCGAGGCCGGCCACCTCGTCGTTGACGTTGAGGAAGCGGGTGACGCGGCCCGTGGGCGGGGCGTCCATGACGACGTAGTCGTAGACGAACCGCCCGCCCCGGTCCTTTCTGCGCACCGCCTCGCACGCCTTGCCCGTCAGGAGGACGTCCCTCAGGCCCGGCGCGACCGTGGTGGCGAAGTCGATGGCGCCGAGCTTCTTCAGGGCCCGCCCGGCGCTGCCCAGCTTGTAGAACATCTGGAGGTAGTCCAGAAGGGCCAGTTCGGGATCGATGGCGAGGGCGTACACCTCCCCGCCCCCGGGAGCGACGGCGATCTTCCGCTCCTCATAGGGGAGCGCCTCCGTCTCGAAGAGCTGGGCGATGCCCTGTCGGCCCTCGACCTCGACGAGAAGCGTCCGCTTCCCCTCGGTCGCGAGAGCCAACGCGAGTGCGGCGGCGACCGTGGTCTTTCCGGTCCCGCCCTTGCCGCTGACGACCTGGAGCCTGCTCACGTATTCGAGCGTAACCAGTCGGCGCCCGAGCCAATCGGGAGGCTGTGGATAAGGGGGCGGGAATCGTCCACCCGGCCTGTGGACGGGGGCCGTGCCCGGCAGCGGATACAGTCGGCTCCATGACCAAGTGGGAATACGCAACCGTGCCGCTGCTCGTCCACGCCACGAAGCAGATTCTGGACACCTGGGGCGAGGACGGCTGGGAGCTCGTCCAGGTCGTGCCCGGGCCGAACAACCCCGAGCAGCTCGTCGCCTACCTGAAGAGGGCCAAGGCGTGAGCGCGGTCGAGGCGAGGCTCGCCGAGCTGGGCCTGACCCTGCCGGCGGTCGTGCCGCCGCTCGCGGCCTACCAGCCGGCCGTGCAGTCGGGCCCGTACGTGTACACGGCCGGTCAGCTGCCCATGGTGGACGGCAAGCTGCCGGTCACCGGCAAGGTCGGCGCCGAGGTCACCGCGGAGGAGGCCAAGGAGCTGGCCCGCATCTGCGCGCTGAACGCCCTGGCCGCCGTGAAGTCCGTCGCGGGCGACCTGGACCGCGTCGCGCGCGTGGTGAAGGTCGTCGGCTTCGTCGCCTCGGCATCCGACTTCACCGGACAGCCCGCCGTCCTCAACGGCGCGAGCGAACTCCTGGGCGAGGTCCTCGGCGACAAGGGCGTCCACGCCCGCAGCGCGGTCGGCGTCGCGGTCCTGCCGCTGGACGCGCCGGTCGAGGTGGAGATCCAGGTGGAGCTGGCGGCGCCGTAGCACCGGTCCGCGGCGACGCCCGGGCGGCCCTGAGACCCTCGGGGCCACCGGCCCGCGACGCCCGGACCTCGGCCCGCTGGGGGCCGCCCTTGAACCGGTGGCTGTCGTCCTGCGGCCCTCGGACTGCGGGGCCAGGGCTGTGCGGGCTTCGGAGACTGCGGGTTCACGCCGTCCCGGGCTTCGGCCGTCCCGGGCCTCGGCCATGCGGGCTTCGGCCCTTCCGGGCCTCGGCCGTGCCGACCTCGGTCCCCGGGCCACGGTCCTGCACCCCTCGCCGCGCCCCCGGGGCCGTCCCCCGCGCACCAGCCCCTGTCGAACATTCGCGCACCACGGGATAGCCTCCGGCCATGGCGAATGGGCAGTGGTTTCCCCCCGACTGGCCGGACCGTATCCGCGCGCTGGCGGACGGCACCCTCACCCCGGTCGCCCCGAAACGCGCGGCCACCGTCATGCTGCTGAGGGACGCCGAGGGCGGGCCCGTCGTCCACATGGTGCGCAGACGCGCCTCCATGGCCTTCGCCGCGGGTGCCTACGCCTATCCCGGAGGGGGCGTCGACCCGCGTGACGACGACCGTCAGGTGCGCTGGGCGGGCCCCACGCGCGCGTGGTGGGCCAACCGGCTCGGCGTCGACGAGACGGCGGCACAGGCCGTCGTCTGCGCGGCCGTGCGGGAGACGTACGAGGAGGCAGGCGTCCTGCTCGCCGGGCCCACCCCCGACTCGGTCGTCGGCGACACCACCGGCGCCGACTGGGAGGCCGACCGAGCCGCCCTGGTCGCCCGGGAGACGTCCTTCGCGGAGTTCCTCGACCGCCGGGGCCTGGTGCTGCGCTCCGACCTGCTGGGCGCCTGGACGCGCTGGATCACCCCCGAGTTCGAGCCCCGCCGCTACGACACCTGGTTCTTCGTGGCCGCGCTCCCGGAAGGCCAGCGCACCCGCAACGCCTCCACGGAGGCCGACCACACCGTCTGGATCCGTCCGGCGCAGGCCGCTGACTCCTACGACCGGGGCGAGCTGCTGATGATGCCGCCCACCATCGCGACCCTGCGTCAGCTCGTCCCGTACGCCACGGCCGCCGAGGCGCTCGGCGCGGCTCCCGGCCGGGACCTGGCCCCCGTCCTGGCGCAGGCGCGCCTGGAGGACGGCGAGGTCGTGCTCTCCTGGCCGGGGCACGACGAGTTCACCAAGCACATCCCCACAGGTGGAGCCCCCGCATGACGGACGCAAGCACCCTTCCCGGCCAGCCGCGGGGCGGTGTCCTCTCCGGCCCCGCCACCGTGCGCGCGGTCAACGTCCTCGCGCCCAACGCCTCCGCGATGACGCTGGACGGCACGAACACCTGGATCGTCGCCGAGCCGGATTCCGACCTGGCGGTGGTGATCGACCCGGGCCCGCTCGACGACGGCCACCTGCGGACGGTCCTCGACACGGCCGGACAGGCCGGCCGGCGCATCGCCCTGACCCTGCTCACCCACGGCCACCCCGACCACGCCGAGGGCGCCGCCCGCTTCGCCGAGCTGACCGGCACCAAGGTGCGGGCGCTGGACCCGGCGCTGCGCCTGGGCGACGAGGGCCTGGGGGCCGGCGACGTCATCACCGTCGGCGGGCTGGAGCTGAGAGTCGTGCCGACGCCCGGCCACACCGCCGACTCCCTGTGCTTCCATCTCCCGGCCGACCGGGCCGTCCTGACCGGCGACACGATCCTCGGCCGCGGCACGACCGTCGTGGCGCATCCCGACGGCCGGCTCGGCGACTATCTGGACTCACTGCGCCGCCTGAGGTCCCTCACGGTCGACGACGGCGTCCACACGGTCCTGCCGGGCCACGGACCCGTCCTGGAGGACGCCCAGGGCGCCGTCGAGTTCTACCTCGCCCACCGCGCCCACCGCCTCGCCCAGGTCGAGACGGCCGTCGAGGACGGCCACCGCACCCCCGCCGAGGTCGTCGCCCACGTGTACGCCGACGTCGACCGCTCCCTGTGGCCGGCGGCGGAGCTGTCGGTCCGCGCGCAACTGGAGTACCTGGAGGAGCACGGGCTCATCCCGGGGCCGTCCGACCTGCTCTAGAAGTCTGATGGAGACTTCCAGCCGACCTCGGTCAATCGATCCCGGGCGGCCGGGGTGCCTTCACGCCGTGCACGCGCGCGTACTCGGCCGCGAGCCACGGACCGAGGCCGTCGACGTACGACCGCAGGACGTCGTCCCCGCCGCCGGGGGCGCCCGGCCCGCCGGCCGGGTCGTAGCCGCGCACGGCGGCCGCCCGGAGCTCCTCCGCGCGCGCGGGGTAGTACGCGGCGAAGGCCTCGGCCATCTCGTGCAGGTCGCTCGTCCAGCCGTTCCAGCGGGGCATGACGAGGGTGAACGCCGTGCGGACGAGATGCCGGGACATGAAGCGCACCAGGGACCGCCGGGCCGCCGTGGAGTCGCCGGCCGCGGCGATGCGGAGCCGCCATCGGGGGAGGAGCAGTGCGAGGTCGCCGTTGGTCTCGCGGGCGAGCATCGAGTCGGGGCGGTAGCGGGGCAGGTGCGCGGCGAGATCCTCGCCGATCAGCGGTGTGCACAGACAGGCGACGAACCAGCCCAGGTCGTGGGTCTCCAGGTCGCTCAGCAGCCGCGAGCGGGCGAACAGCAGCGCCCCGCCGCCGTCGATCTCCCCGAACTCCTCGTCGAGGGCCGCGACCAGGGCGCGGGCGGCCTCCCGGTCGGCGTCGGTGGGCTCCTCGCGCAGGGCCAGCAGCAGATCCAGGTCGCTGCGTCCCACGCGCGCGGTGCCGCGCGGAATCGACCCGTAGAGGTAGGCGCTGTCCAGCCGCGCCCCGAAGGCCTCCGTCACCCGCTCCCGCGCCGCCGCGACCACGGGCCGGAAAGCGGGCGGCACCCGCGCGAGGGAGCCCTCGCGGACGATGTGCCCGTCGGCGTCGAGCCCGGGACGGGGCGTGGGGCGGGCCGTGGGGCGGCTGGTGGGCTCACCGGTCATGAGCGGCCCTCCGGCCTCCGCGCGGCGGGACGACAGCGGGGACAGCGATGACATGCGGCGGTACGGCAGGGGGGACGAGACGCGGCGGTACGGGCGGCGGGGACGACAGGCGGGCCCGCCTCTCGAGAGACGGACCGGCCGCCGTGCGGTCGGCGTCAGCGCGAGCGCTTCGCCAGCCGCTCCACGTCGAGCAGGATGACCGCGCGGGCCTCCAATCGGAGCCAGCCGCGCTGCGCGAAGTCCGCCAGCGCCTTGTTCACGGTCTCGCGCGAGGCGCCGACCAGCTGGGCCAGCTCCTCCTGCGTGAGGTCGTGGACGACGTGGATGCCCTCCTCGGACTGCACGCCGAAGCGGCGGGAGAGGTCCAGCAGGGCACGGGCGACGCGGCCGGGGACGTCGGAGAAGACCAGGTCGGACATGGCGTCGTTGGTCTTGCGCAGGCGCCGGGCGACGGCGCGCAGCAGCGCGGTGGCCACCTCGGGCCGGGCGTTCAGCCAGGGCTGGAGGTCGCCGTGGCCCAGGCCCAGCAGCTTGACCTCGGTCAGCGCGGTGGCGGTGGCCGTCCGCGGGCCCGGGTCGAAGAGTGACAGCTCGCCGATGAGCTCACCGGGGCCCACCACGGCCAGCATGTTCTCGCGGCCGTCGGGGGAGGTGCGGTGAAGCTTCACCTTGCCCTCGGTGACGACGTAGAGCCGGTCTCCGGGGTCGCCCTCGTGGAACAAGGAGTCGCCGCGTGCGAGCGTCACCTCGCTCATGGAGGCGCGCAGCTCCGCGGCCTGCTCGTCGTCGAGAGCCGCGAAGAGCGGGTTGCGCCGCAGAACGTCGTCCACGAGTTCTCTCCTTGTCGACCTGCTCAGGGGGGTCTTATCCCCCGTCTGCCAGGGGACCGTGTTCCCCATTTTGCCGGACGGTCCAAACAGTGTGATCTGTCACAAGGATGCCGCACAGGTGTCCCGAGGTAAGCGGCAGGGGTCCAATTGGGCGCCGATCTTCCGGGTCCGGGGCGGATGTCGGTGGCGGGCTTTAGGCTGGCCGGGTGTCCAAATCGCCGGTGAGAGCACAGGCCAAGGGGGCTGCGCGAGTGGTGGTACGTCGCGATTCCGCTGTGGGCGAACAGGGCTCAGGTGCGAGTGAGAGGCCGACGAGAACGGCGAAGAAGACGCCCGTGAAGAAGACGTCGAAGAAGACACCGGAGAAGAAGGCCCCGTCAGCGGCCGCCGACGCCCCTGGCACGGCGCCGGCGAGGAAGACGGCCGGCTCCGCGCCCGCGAAGAAGACGGCCGGCTCCGCGCCCGCGAGGAAGACGGCCGGCTCCGCGCCCGCGAGGAAGACGGCCGCCGCCGTCCGCAAGCCGGAGTCCCGTGCCGGGCTGGTCCGCCGTGCCCGCCGGATCAACCGCGAGCTGGCCGAGGTGTACCCGTACGCCCATCCCGAGCTCGACTTCGAGAACCCCTTCCAGCTGCTGGTCGCGACCGTGCTGTCCGCGCAGACCACCGACCTGCGGGTGAACCAGACGACCCCGGCTCTCTTCGCGAAGTACCCCACCCCCGAGGACCTGGCCGCGGCCGATCCGGAGGAGGTGGAGGAGATCCTCCGGCCGACCGGCTTCTTCCGGGCGAAGACGAAGTCCGTCATAGGGCTGTCCAAGGCCCTGGCGGAGCAGTTCGACGGTGAGGTCCCCGGTCGCCTGGAGGACCTGGTGAAGCTGCCCGGCGTCGGCCGCAAGACCGCCTTCGTGGTGCTGGGCAACGCGTTCGGCCGGCCGGGCCTGACCGTGGACACGCACTTCCAGCGGCTGGTGCGGCGCTGGCAGTGGACCGAGGAGACCGACCCCGACCGGATCGAGGCCGCGGTCGCGGCCCTCTTCCCCAAGGGCGAGTGGACGATGCTCTCGCACCACGTGATCTTCCACGGCCGCCGCATCTGCCACGCCCGCAAGCCCGCCTGCGGCGCCTGCCCCATCGCCCCGCTCTGCCCGGCCTACGGCGAGGGTGAGACCGATCCCGAGAAGGCGAAGAAACTGCTGAAGTACGAGAAGGGCGGCTTCCCCGGCCAGCGCCTGAATCCGCCGCAGGCCTACCTGGACGCCGGCGGCAGGCCGGCCCCGCCGCTGGGGGCCGGATGACGGGACGGGCTGCGGGTCCGGTCCCCGGACCCTCCTCGGAACGATCTACCGCACCCCAGCCGTTGAACCCGACGGAACGGGGGACGGATCGGGGGGTGCTGCGCCGATGACACGGGCGAGTGACACACAGGGCGGTTCTGTGGTGCTCAGCCAGGAGGGCCTGCCCGCCTGGCTGGACCCGGTCGTGCACGCCGTGGAGACGGTGGAACCGCTCCAGCTGAGCCGTTTCCTGCCGCCGGAGGACGGCGCGGGGCGCCAGTCGGCCGTACTGATCCTCTTCGGCGAGGGTCGGCGCGGACCCGAGCTGCTGCTGATGGAGCGGGCGAGCTCCCTGCGCTCCCACGCAGGACAGCCCTCCTTCCCGGGCGGCGCGCTCGACCCGGAGGACGGCGACCCGCACGGCGACGGGCCGCTGAGAGCCGCCCTGCGCGAGGCCGAGGAGGAGACCGGCCTCGATCCGGCGGGCGTCCAGCTCTTCGGGGTGCTGCCCAAGCTGTACATCCCGGTCAGCGGCTTCGTCGTGACGCCCGTGCTGGGCTGGTGGCGCGAGCCCAGCCCGGTCGGCGTGGTCGACCCCAACGAGACCGCCCGTGTCTTCACGGTCCCCGTGGCGGATCTCACGGACCCCGCGCACCGTGCGACCGCCGTCCACCCCAGCGGTCACCGCGGTCCGGCCTTCCTGGTCGAATCCGCCCTCGTGTGGGGCTTCACCGCCGGGGTCATCGACCGCCTCCTGCACCACTCCGGCTGGGAGCGCCCCTGGGACCCGAAGAAGCAGGTCCCGCTCGACTGGCGGTCATGACAGGGTGTCCCCCGTGCTGTGTCTGTCCGGGGCGCGGCCCCCGGAGCCCCGGCCGGCCTGCCCGGCCGGGAAAGAAAGAGGCGAGGCCTGAAACGGTGAACGTGCTGGACATCCTGTTGCTGCTCGCGGCCGTCTGGTTCGCGGTCGTCGGCTACCGCCAGGGCTTCGTCGTCGGCATCCTGTCGGTGATCGGGTTCCTGGGCGGCGGCCTCGTCGCCGTGTACCTGCTGCCCGTGCTCTGGGACTGGCTCACCGACAACTCCGAGGTGAGCACGACCGCCGCCGTCGTCGCGGTCGTCATCGTGATCGTCTGCGCCTCCGTCGGCCAGGCCCTGACCACCCACCTCGGCAACAAGCTGCGCCGGTACATCACCTGGTCCCCGGCCCGCGCGCTGGACGCGACGGGCGGCGCCCTGGTCAACGTCGTCGCGATGCTGCTGGTCGCCTGGCTGATCGGCTCGGCCCTCGCCGGGACCACCCTGCCCACGCTGGGCAAGGAGGTCCGCAACTCGCAGGTGCTGCAAGGGGTGTCCCGGGCGCTGCCCGCCCAGGCCGACACGTGGTTCGCGGACTTCTCCTCCGTCCTCGCGCAGAACGGCTTCCCGCAGGTCTTCAGCCCCTTCGCCAACGAGCCGATCACCGACGTCAGACCGCCCGACCCGGCGCTGGCCGACAGCGCCGTCGCGGTCCGCGCGCAGCGTTCCATCGTCAAGGTGATGGGCACCGCGGAGAGCTGCGGCAAGGTCCTGGAGGGCACCGGTTTCGTCTTCGGCGAGCGTCGCGTCATGACCAACGCGCACGTCGTGGGCGGCGTCGACGAACCCACCGTCCAGATAGGCGGTGAGGGCCGCAAGTACGACGCCACCGTCGTGCTGTACGACTGGAAGCGCGACATCGCCGTCCTCGACGTGCCCGACCTCGACGCGCCCGTGCTGCAGTTCACCGACGGTGACGCGGCCAGCGGTGACAACGCGATCGTCGCCGGGTTCCCGGAGAACGGCGCGTACGACGTGCGGGCGGCGCGGGTGCGCGGGCGCATCACGGCCAACGGCCCGGACATCTACCACCGCGGCACGGTACGGCGCGATGTGTACTCGCTGTACGCGACCGTCCGCCAGGGCAACTCCGGCGGTCCGCTGCTCACGCCCGACGGCAGGGTCTACGGCGTGGTGTTCGCGAAGTCCCTGGACGACGCCGACACCGGGTACGCGCTCACCGCGGACGAGATCCAGCAGGACATCACCGCGGGGCGCACCGCGAACCAGCAGGTGGACAGCGACAACTGCGCGCTGTGAGCCGCGGTGGGAGTGGGAGGACGGGGCGTCAGCCGCGCGGGTGGCGCAGCCGTACCGAGACCCAGCGGGCCCGGCGGCGCAGGATGCGCGGAATGCCCACGCGGAGGTCGCCGCCCGGTTGCGGGGAGGCACCCTCTCGGTGGGGGCTCAGACCGGCGGCCGAGCGGCGGGTGCGTGCTGCGTCACTGTAGTCGTGCGTCCAGCCCATACCCCGACGTCTGCCCGGGCCCCAAGGTCCATAACCGCGCTCAGGGCCGCCAATTGGCCTATGCGCGGGGCAAGTGGCCGTTCGTAGGACAGACGTTCACGTTCGGATACCGGGCGCGATGCTCTGGTCACCGATCGGGTTCGGGGTCCTTCAGCCAATTGACCAGTTCTGTCGAGAAAGCGACCGGATCCTCCTCGTGGGGGAAGTGTCCGAGCCCGTCGAACAGCCGCCACCGGTACGGCGCCTCCACGTACTCACCGGAGCCGGCCGCGCTGCGCGTGCGCATCACCGGATCGAGGGAACCGTGCAGGTGCAGTGTGGGCACGCGCACGGGCCGCTTCATCCGCCGGTAGAACTGCACGCCGTCCGGCCGGGCCAGCGACCGCACCAGCCACCGGTACGGCTCGACCGAGCAGTGCGCGGTGGAGGGGATGCACATGGCGCGCCGGTACGTCTCCAGCGAGTCGTCCTCCGGCAGCCGCGGTCCGGACCACTCCTGGATCAGCCGGCCCACCAGCGCCCCGTCGTCCGCGGTCAGCTGGCGTTCGGGGATCCAGGGCCGCTGGAAGCCCCAGATGTGGGATCCGGCGGCGCTCTGCCGGACGTCGGTGAGCATCGCCGAGCGCCAGCGCCGGGGGTGCGGCATCGACGCGACCGCGAGCCGGCGCACGAGCTTGGGGCGCATCACGGCCGCCGTCCAGGCCAGATAGCCGCCCAGGTCATGGCCGACCAGCGCGGCGTCCGGCTCGCCGAGGGAGCGGATCACGCCGGTGATGTCGAGGGCGAGGTTGGCCGGGTCGTAGCCGCGGGGGGTGCGGTCGCTGCCGCCGACGCCGCGCAGGTCCATCGCGACGGCCCGGAATCCCGCGTCGGCCAGCGCGGTCATCTGGTGGCGCCAGGTCCACCAGAACTGCGGGAAGCCGTGCACGAGCATGACCAGGGGGCCGTCGCCCGCCTCGGCGATGTGGAAGCGGGCGCCGTTGGCGGCGACCTCCCGGTGGGTCACCTTCGTGTCGCCGACGACGTCCGGGCGTACGACCGAGGCGGGTTGCGCCGATGGGGTGGCGGGGTCCGTCATGAGGACGAGCGTGCCACAGCCTCGATGGCCTCCGGTGTCCGGTCCTGTGCGAGTTCCGGCCGCGGGTGCGGCTTGGCCTTCTGCAGGACGCCCGCCGACTCCTTCACCGAGGCGGCGACCTTCTGCGGCCCCTTGCCCTTCTTCGCCTTCTTCGCGAAGACGACGCCGATCAGCACCAGGACGAGCGCGACGAGGACGTTCGCCGCGAACGACAGCAGGAAGCAGATCGCGAGGTTCCACCCGCTCCAGGTGCGGATGCCGTACGCCAGGGCGAAGTTCAGCATCGGCAGCGAGAAGATGAGGACCGCGCCGGCCAGCGAGAAGGCGCCGCCGCTGGTGGCGCCGCGCTTGACGTCCTGCTTGAGCTGCGCCTTCGCCAGCGCGATCTCGTCGTGCACCAGCGCCGACATCTCGGTCGTCGCCGAGGCGAACAACTGACCGATGCTGCGTTCGGCGCCGACCGGGCTGCCGTCGGGTGCGCTCATCGCGGTCTCCCTCGTCTTGTACGGTTCCGCCGTCTTCTGCCTGACTGCGTACGGTCCCGTCTTTTGTACCGTCCCGTCAGATCATGCCGGACGGTCGTCCTCGTCGCCTGCCCCGCCCGTCACTTCGGCAAGCCCGCTGCGCTCGGCGTCCCTCTCCTCGGCGAGCCGACGCGCGGTCCTGCGGTGTTCCGCGGCCCTGGCCTCGTGGAGTGCCGCCATGCGCAGGTGGTACGCCGGGTCGTGCTGCTCGTAGACGTCGGGGATGCCGTCGAGGTCGTCGTCGCGCTCCTCGTCCTCGTAGAGCCGGCGGTACTCGGCGTTGCGCAGCTTCAGAAGTACGGTCGCGACCACGGCCGCGATCAGCGATCCGACGAGGACGGCGGCCTTCACCTCGCCGGTCAGGGCCGCGTCGCCCTCGAAGGCCAGCTCGCCGATCAGCAGCGAGACGGTGAAGCCGATGCCGGCCAGTGAGGCGACGGCGAAGACGTCCGCCCAGGCCAGGCCTTCGCCGAGGGAGGCCCGGGTGAAGCGGACCGTCAGCCAGGTGCCGCAGAAGATGCCGACCGTCTTGCCCACGACGAGTCCGAGGACGACCCCGAGCGTCTCCGGCTGGGTGAAGACGTCCCCGAGGGCCCGGCCGGAGACCGTCACCCCCGCGCTGAACAGGGCGAACAGGGGCACGGCGAGGCCTGCCGACAGGGGCCGGACGAGGTGTTCGATGTGTTCGCCGGGGGAGTGCTTCTCGTCGTCGCGGGTGGTGCAGCGCAGCATCAGGCCCATGGCGACGCCCGCGATGGTGGCGTGGACGCCGCTGTTGTACATCAGCGCCCAGACGACGAGCGCGAGCGGGACGTACACGTACCAGCCGCGGACGCCCTTGCGCAGCAGCAGCCAGAAGACCGCGAGCCCGAGGACGGCGCCGCCGAACGCGGCGAAGTCGATCGTCTCGGTGAAGAAGACGGCGATGATCAGGATCGCGAACAGGTCGTCCACGACGGCGAGGGTGAGCAGGAAGGCGCGCAGGGCGCTCGGCAATGAGGTGCCGATGACGGCGAGCACGGCGAGCGCGAAGGCGATGTCGGTGGCGGTGGGCACGGCCCAGCCGGCCGGGGAGCCGCCGCCGACGACGTTGGTGAGGGTGTAGACGAGCGCGGGGACGGCCATGCCGCACAGCGCCGCGACGACCGGCAGCACGGCCGCTCTGGGGTCGCGCAGATCACCGGCGACCAGCTCGCGCTTGAGTTCGATGCCGGCGACGAAGAAGAAGACGGCGAGAAGACCGTCGGCGGCCCAGTGGGCGACGGACAGATCCAGGCCGAGCGCCTCGGGACCGAAGTGGAAGTGGCTGACGCTCTCGTAACCGGCGCGCAGCGCCGGTACGTTCGCCCAGACCAGCGCGGTGACGGCGGCGACGAGCAGCAGCACACCGCCGACGGTCTCGGTGCGCAGCGCGTCCGCCACATAGGTCCGCTCGGGCAGGGAGAGGCGTCCGAGGGCCTTGCCGGGGGTGGGGGTGCGGGGCGCGGTCACGGGGAGACCTCCGGTCGGGGGGGCAGGACGGAGCAGTTGCCGACCAGACTTCCCGGCGCACCTCGTGTACAGCTGACTTTATTTAGCTTACCTAAGGGCGCGGGGAGGGATCCACTGATCTCCACCGCCGGCGCGGATCCACTGGTACCCGCCATGACACGGTCCTCGGATCCCCACCTCGGCGCGGATCCACTGACCCCTGCGCGGGGGCGAGCCACTGGCCCCAGCGCAGGTGCCGGCCACTGCTTTCCACCGTAGGTGCGCGAAGGGCACCCGGCGCGCTGGTCGCCGGGTGCCCCTTCGTGCCGTTCTCAGTCCTGTCGCCCTCGGTCTCGTCCTCCCGCTCTCGCCCTCAGTCCTCGCTGGGCGCGGCCGGGAGCTTGGCCTGGATGAGGTCCATGACCGTGGAGTCCGTGAGCGTGGTGACGTCTCCGAGCTGGCGGTTCTCGGCCACGTCGCGCAGCAGACGGCGCATGATCTTGCCGGAGCGCGTCTTCGGCAGCTCGGCCACCGGCAGGATCCGCTGGGGCTTGGCGATGGGGCCGAGGGTGGCGCCGACGTGGTTGCGGAGCTCGACGACCAGGTCCTCGGTCTCGGCGGCGGTACCGCGCAGGATCACGAAGGCGACGATGGCCTGGCCGGTCGTCTCGTCCGCCGCGCCGACCACGGCCGCCTCGGCGACGGACGGGTGGGAGACGAGCGCGGACTCGACCTCGGTGGTGGAGATGTTGTGGCCCGAGACGAGCATGACGTCGTCGACCCGGCCCAGCAGCCAGACGTCGCCGTCGTCGTCCTTCTTCGCGCCGTCGCCGGCGAAGTACCTGCCCTCGAAACGGGACCAGTAGGTGTCGATGAACCGCTGGTCGTCGCCCCAGATGGTGCGCAGCATCGACGGCCACGGCTCGGTGAGGACCAGGTAGCCGCCACCGCCGTTCGGGACCTCGTTCGCCTCGTCGTCGACGACGGTGGCGGAGATGCCGGGCAGCGGGGTCTGGGCGGAGCCCGGCTTGGTCTGCGTCACGCCCGGCAGCGGCGAGATCATCATCGCGCCGGTCTCGGTCTGCCACCAGGTGTCCACGACCGGCGTGCGGTCGGCGCCGATGTGCTTGCGGTACCAGATCCACGCCTCGGGGTTGATCGGTTCGCCGACCGAGCCCAGGATGCGCAGGCTGGACAGGTCGAACTTGGCGGGGATGTCGTCGCCCCACTTCATGAACGTGCGGATCGCGGTCGGCGCCGTGTAGAGGATCGTGACGCCGTACTTCTGCACGATCTCCCAGAACCGCCCCTGGTGCGGGGTGTCCGGAGTGCCCTCGTACATGACTTGGGTGGCGCCGTTGGCGAGCGGCCCGTAGACGATGTACGAGTGCCCGGTGACCCAGCCGACGTCGGCGGTGCACCAGTACACGTCCGTCTCGGGCTTGAGGTCGAAGACGGCGTGGTGGGTGTAGGCGGTCTGGGTGAGGTAGCCGCCGGAGGTGTGCAGGATGCCCTTCGGCTTCCCCGTGGTGCCCGAGGTGTAGAGGATGAACAGCGGGTGCTCGGCCCCGAACGCCTGCGGGGTGTGCTCGGCGCTCTGCCGCTCGACGAGGTCGTGCCACCACACGTCCCGGCCCTCGGTGAAGGCGACCTCCTGGCCGGTGCGGCGCACCACCAGGACGTGCTCGACGGTGCCGGCCTTCGCGACGGCCTCGTCGACGGCCGGCTTCAGCGCGGAGGGCTTGCCGCGCCGGTAGCCGCCGTCGGCGGTGATGACCACCTTCGCGTCGGCGTCCTGGATGCGGGTGGCGAGCGCGTCTGCGGAGAAGCCGCCGAAGACCACCGAGTGCGCGGCGCCGACACGGGCGCAGGCGAGCATCGCGATCGCCGTCTCGGGAATCATCGGCATGTAGACGGCGACCCGGTCGCCCGCCTGGACGCCCAGCTCCAGCAGGGCGTTGGCGGCCTTGGAGACCTCGTCCTTGAGCTGGGCGTAGGTGAGGGCACGGCTGTCGCCGGGCTCGCCCTCGAAGTGGATGGCGACGCGGTCGCCGTGCCCGGCCTCCACATGCCGGTCCACGCAGTTGTAGGCGACGTTGAGTTCGCCGTCCTCGAACCACTTCGCGAACGGCGGGTTCGACCAGTCCAGCGTCTTCGTCGGCTCCTTGGACCAGGTCAGCCGACGGGCCTGCTCGGCCCAGAAGCCGAGCCTGTCAGCCTTGGCCTGCTCGTACGCCTCCGCCGTGACATTGGCGTTCGCGGCCAGGTCGGCGGGCGGCGCGAACCTGCGTTCCTCGCGCAGCAGGTTGGAGAGGGAAGGATTCTCGCTCACTGTCCCATCTCCTCCCGCAGCAGGTTGGCCAGGCTCTCGTTGCTCACGACATCTCCCTCTCGAAGGGTGTCCGTTGTGTCCCAGGCCACAGCTCATCAGACCCGGGGGCCCGGTGACAAGGGCCGCCGGGCAATTGGTGTAGACCTTTGGACGGGGTGGACGGTTCGCGGGCGTGTCGGCGCCCGCCCCCGCCGACCTGGGTCATCGGTAGCCACGGATGGGGGGCGGGGGGAGTTCAATGCGGGGGCGGGAGAGGGGTGAGGGGAGGGTGGCGAGAGGGAGCTGGGGGCGGTGGGCGCCGGGAACCCGGAAGGCGGGGTGCCGGACGACGGGGGAGAGAGGGCTGCGGGCGGTGGGCGTCGGGCGCCGGGAACCCGGAAGGCGGGGTGCCGGTGCCGGTGCCGGTGCGGGGCGGGGTGGCGGATGGTGGCTCCGGGCTGTGCGGCCATGCCCTCGGCGCGCGGCCCCACCCCGAGGGAGGCCGCGCACCGGAGCCGTGACCGGCGACGGGTCAGGCCGACACGTCCGCCACTCCGACGTGGTCGAACACCTCGTCGTCGCCCTCGCCCGCCTCGGTGAGCAGGTACGCCTGTGCCTCACCCACGTGGAAGTACATCCCGTGCAGTTCCAGCATCCCGGACCCGAGCGCCCGGGCCACCGACTCGTGGGCACGCAGATGGTCCAACTGCTGGACCACGTTGGTCAGGCACAGCTGCTCCACCGCGTCGGCGGGCGCCCGTCCGGCGATCCGGGTCCAGGGGCGGCTGTCGTCGACCATCCGCTCCAGGCTCGGCAACCCGTGCCGCAGCCACCGCCGCAACGGGGTCTGCGCGGCGCCCGGTTCGGAGTTGAGCAGCGCCTGCATGGCCCCGCACCCGGAATGCCCGCACACCGTGATGGACCGCACCTTCAGCACGTCCACCGCGTACTCGATCGCGGCCGCCACCGAGTCGT
Source organism: Streptomyces sp. NPDC030143 (assembly GCF_055573695.1). NCBI lineage: Bacteria > Bacillati > Actinomycetota > Actinomycetes > Kitasatosporales > Streptomycetaceae > Streptomyces > Streptomyces sp. NPDC030143. The sequence goes on along the minus strand of NZ_JBVIAY010000008.1, from coordinate 170,543 downwards.
CCCGGCTCTCCACCCCGTTCTCCTCGCCGGGCGGCGGCACGAGATTGCCGACGTTGCGCACCACGAACAGGTCTCCCGGACCACTGGAAGTGATCATCGAGGTGACCACCCGTGAGTCGGCACAGGTCAGGAAGAGCTGGGACGGCTGCTGCCCCTCCCGCGCCAACCGCGCCAGCTCCCCGCGCACCAACGGGGCGGTGTTGCGCTGGAACGCGCTGATGCCTCGGACCAGTTGACGGGCGCTGGGTCCGCTGGGTGGCGGGGTGGTGCGTTCGGCGGGGTCGGTCGTGTGGCCGTCGTCCGTCGGACCGGTGGCCGCGGCTTCGGCGTGACGCGCTGGGCCGGCCTTGTCGGGCGAGCGGGAGGGAGGGGAGGGGGCGGGGGCCGTGCCGGGCGCCTCCGGTGCGGTGGAGGAAACCGGCGGACCGGCAGCACCGGGCGTCCTGGCGTCGCCGTGTGTACCGGCGGCGCCCGTCGCACCGTGGTCGGCCGCCGCCCCGGCGTATGTGCTCGCACCGGTGTGGGCCGCCGCCCCGGCGTGAGTGTGCGCAACGGTAGGGGTGGATGCACCGGTGTGGGTCGCCGCCTCGGCGTGAGCCTGCGCACCGGCGTGACGGGGTGACTTCGCGTGGGTGGGGGCACCAGCGTGGGTGCGCGCGTCGGAATCGCCGGGGCCACCGGCACCGCCGGACCCCTCGGCATCGGCGGCCACACCGTCGTCCATCGCCGCGTCGACGGTGCCGTGGCCACCGCCCGACAGCAGCACGGACCGTGGGTCGTGGCACTGGTGGTTGCGCCAGGGGGTCCAGGGCCCGCAGCGACAGTCGGCGACGGGCGTGCCCGCTGCCGGAGCGGAGTCGAGGGGTGGGCCGACGATCGGCTCGGCGACCGGCTCGGGGTGTCTGAAGCCGGTGCCGATGCGGCGGCCGGTCAGTTCGACCAGTCCGCCCCGCGCGGTGTGTGTCTTCTGCCAGTCCTGAAGCGCCTCGAACGCCGCGTGGTCCATGAAGGAGCCGTCCAACTCGACGACGACATGGGTGCCGTGGGGCACGTGGTGCAGGGCGCGGGTGAGGCGCGGCACCGCGAGGAACGTCAACTGGCCTCGTACGTGTACGTGATGGACTCCTTCCCTCTCGTCGTGGGTGATGCGGGTGCGGGCGAGGCGGTGCAGGGAGACGGCGACGGCCACGGCGATCCCCAGCGCCACGCCCTCCAGGACGCCGAGGAACACCACGCCCAGGGTGGTGACGGCGTACACCAGCACCTCTCGGTGGCGGGTCACCGTGCGGATGTGGTGCAGGGACACCATCTGGATGCCGACGGCCATCACCAGGGCGGCGAGCGAGGCGAGCGGGATGAGCTCCAGGAGCGGCACCATCAGCAGCGCGGCGACCACTACGAGAACGCCATGCAGCATCGTGGAGTTCCGGCTGACGGCCCCGGCGTGGACGTTCGCCGAACTGCGCACGGCCACGCCCGCGACGGGCAGGCCGCCGAGCGAGCCGGAGACGATGTTGGCGGCGCCTTGTCCGAGCAGCTCGCGATCGAGGTCGGAGCGGCCGACACGGGCGGGCAGTCCGGGCCGGGAGGCGACCAGCTTGTCCACGGCGACCGCGCCGAGCAGCGACTGCACGCTGCACACCAGCGTGATGGTGAGCACCGCGGCGGCGAGCCCGAGCACGGGTCCCTCGGGCAGCCCGACCAGGGCATGGCTGCTCCAGGAGGGCAGGTCGACCCTGGGCTGGGTCAGTTCCGCGAGCGCGGCGACGGCGGTGGCGCCGGCGACGGCGACGAGTGCGGCGGGCACCATGCGCAACAGGCGGCCCACCCGGCCGGGCAGACGAGGCCAGAGCAGCAGCAGGACCAGCGTCAGCACGCTCACCGCCACCGCGGCGAGCCGCACGTCGGCCAACTGGGCGGGTAGCGCCCGGAGGTTGTCGAGGACGGAACTCTGCGGGCTGCCGCCCAGGACGATGTGGAGCTGCGCGACGGCGATGGTGACGCCGATGCCGGCGAGCATGCCGTGCACGATGGCGGGGCTGACGGCGAGCGCGCCGCGCGCCACACGCAGACAGCCCAGACCGAGTTGGGCGAGCCCGGCGAGGACGGTGATGGCACAGGTCGTCCGCCAGCCGTAGCGGTGGATGAGGTCGGCGGTGACGACCGTCAGTCCGGCGGCGGGGCCGCTGACCTGGAGGGGTGCGCCACCGAGCCGACCGGCGACGATCCCGCCCACGGCGGCGGCGACCAGGCCGGCTTGGAGCGGTGCGTCGGTGGCGAGGGCGATACCCAGCGACAGGGGCAGGGCGATCAGGAACACCGCGATCGACGCGGACAGGTCGGCGCCCGCGACGCGGAAGCGGCGGGGTCCGCTCGGCGGCGGGCTGTGAGGTGGATGGACGCGTTCGGTGAGCGTCGAGTCGGATGTGCGGGTCGGGACGCAGGCTGACATTTTTCCCGTCTCCTCCGGGGCAGCGCGGTCGCGGATCAGGTGGTCCCCCGCTCCGGGGCGGGGGTGGTCGCGGCCGTGGGTCACGGCATGCAGCGGCGGGATGAATCAACGTTCGGTAAACAGATCGTAATGCAGAGTAAAGGCCAAGCATGGATTTAACCGGCAAATGGGGCAATGAATCACCTGCAAGGGTGAAGCAAGCTTTTTATCGGCTTGTCGTACTAATTCCTTCTCGGGTCCGTGCGACCTTGGCGGCGCTGTCGCTCGACCCGCACGCCACCCCAGAACGCCCCAGTCGGCGTTGGCCTGAGAGAAGGAAGAAGGTGGGCGGAAGATGGCCGCCAACCCGAGGAACGCCGCCGCGCAGAAGGCCCCCACCCCGTCGAAGTCCCTCCCCCCGCCGAAGTCCGCCTCCGAGCCGAGAACCGGCCCCCCGCCGGAGTCCGCTCCGAGCCCGCAGCCTGGCCCCCGCCCGCGGTCTGGCTCAGGCCCGCAGCCTGGCTCAGGCCCGCAGGCCGGCCCACGGCCGAGCTCCGCCCCGCAGACGGGGCCCGCCCCCCGCCGGATGGCCGCAGGAGCCCTGGTCACCGTGACCGTCGCCGCGGCGCTCGCCGGTTGTGCGACCGGAACCGGGGGTTCGCAGGGAGGCGACGAGGGGGCGGCGGGACCGAGGAAGGCGAAGCCGGCCCCCGCTCCGAGGAACGTGCTCCGTCTGATCGGCGACGGCTCCACCGCCTATACCGGCGCCCAGCCGCACCAGCCCCGACCCGAGCGTCTGAAGCCCGGCCAGAAGCCGCCGCAGTTCGTGGTCTTCTCCTGGGACGGCGCCGGAGAGGACAGCCAGCGGCTGTTCTCCCACTTCCGCAAGGTCGCCAAGGACAACAACGCCACGATGACCTACTTCCTCAGTGGCGTGTACCTGCTGCCGGAGGACAAGCGCGACCTCTACAGGCCGCCCCAGCACTCGCCGGGCCGTTCGGACATCGGCTTCAACGACAGGCGGGGCATCGCCGCCACCGTCGAGCAACTGCGCCTGGCGTGGCTGGAGGGCAATGAGGTCGGCACCCACTTCAACGGCCACTTCTGCGGCAGGGGCGGCGGCGTCGGTGAGTGGTCCGTCGACGAGTGGAAGGACGAGATCGCCCAGGCCAAGCGGTTCGTGAAGACCTGGAGGACCAACGCCGGCATGCGGCACGCGGCCCCGCTGCCCTTCGACTACGACAAAGAGCTCGTCGGAGCCCGTACCCCCTGTCTCGAAGGCCAGAAGAACTTCATGAAGGCCGCCCGCGAGCTCGGCTTCCGCTACGACACCAGCGGCGTCAACAACCAGGTCTGGCCCGGCAAGAAGGAGGGCCTGTGGGACCTGTCGATGCAGCTCGTGCCCTTCCCCGGCCACTCCTACGAGCAGCTCACCATGGACTACAACTTCATGGTCAACCAGTCCGGCACCACCACCCAGGGCAACCCCGCCAAGCACCGGTACTGGGGCGACCAGATGCGTGACGGCCTGCTCATGGGCTTCCGGCGGGCCTACGACGGCAACCGGGCGCCGCTGATCATCGGCAACCACTTCGAGTCCTGGAACGGCGGCACGTACATGCGCGCTGTCGAGGAGGTCGTGGAGCACGTCTGCACCAAGGAGGAGGTGCGCTGCGTCTCCTTCCGGCAGCTCGCCGACTGGCTGGACGCCCAGGACCCGCAGACCCTGGCCAAGCTGCGCACCCTGGGGGTGGGCGAGGCCCCGCGGCAGGGTTGGGCGTCCTTCCTCTCCACCGACCCCGCCCCGGCCCCGAAGGGAGTACCCGGGGCACCGGCGGCCAGGCCCTAGGCGGGCTGTCCCCGACGCGGGCAGCCGGTCGCCCCGCACGGGCGGTGCGGCGGCCGACGCCTCGTCGCGGCCGAGTGCGGCCGGAGGTGCTGGTCGCTGTCCGCGTCGATCGGGACGACCGGCGCGCCCGCTGCCACCAGACGGCGGACCGACAGGGACGACAGGGTGGTCCTGCCGCTGCCACCAGACGGCGGACCGACAGGGACGACAGGGTGGTCCTGCCGCTGCCACCAGACGGCGGACCGACGGGGACGACAGGGTGGTCCTGCCGCTGCCGCCCTTCCCGACGAATGAAGTCTTCCCGGTCGCCGCGCGTAGTGACGCGATGGCCGTAGGTGGCAGGTGGACGTGAAGAAGACCACTCCTTCTCGGGGTGCGGGGTCCGGTTGCGTAGGGTCGTACGCATGAGTACGACAGGCGCGACCGCCGATCCGCTCGCGGTCCTGGGCTCGCTGCCCGGCGTGACCGAGTCCGTCGAGACCGTGCGCAAGGCCGTGGACCGGGTCTACGGACACCGCATCATGCGACGGCGCAGTACCGCGATCACCTCCGAGGCGGCCCTGCGCGGCTCCCGGGGCTCGGCGGCGCTGTCCGGGGCGGACTGGGCCCTGGAGGAGGTGCGCCGACGCAGCGACTTCGGCGTGGACGGCGAGGCGCGCGTCGTGGGCGCGGCCCTGCGGCTGACCGCCGAGGCGGGTCAGTTGCTGTCCATCTGGCGTCAGTCACCCCTGCGGGTGCTGGCGCGGCTGCACCTGGTGGCCGCGGCGAGCAACGCCGACGAGGTCGGGCGGCCCCGGCAGGCCGGTGAGCCGGTCGAGGAGCCGCTGATCGAGTTGCCGCTGCCGACCGCGGAGGAGGTCTCGGGCCGGCTGGAGGGGCTGTCCGGGCTGATCCTGGGCGGCAGCTCCGCCCCCGCCCTGGTGACGGCCGCCGTCGTCCACGGCGAGTTGCTCGCGCTGCGCCCCTTCGTCTCCCACAACGGCCTGGTCGCGCGCGCGGCCGAGCGCATCGTGCTGATCGGCAGCGGCCTCGACCCCAAGTCGGTCTGCCCGGCCGAGGTGGGCCACGCCGAGCTGGGTCGGGCCGCCTACCTCGCGGCCCTCGACGGCTACGTCTCGGGAACCCCGGAGGGCATGGCGGCCTGGATCGCGCACTGCGGCAGGGCCGTCGAGTTGGGCGCCCGCGAGTCGACCGCCGTCTGCGAGGCGCTTCAGCGCGGGGCGGCGTAAGAGCTCCGAACAAGAGGTGCGCGAAACGGCGCGTGCGGCGTAGGTCGCGCGCAGACGGCGCGGGAAACGAGAAAGGCTCCCCGTGGGGAGCCTGGACAAGGGTTGCGGCGGTACGAGTGCTCGTACCGCCGCTGGCACGTCCACCGGGTTACCAAGCGTCCTCGATATGTCGCCCATCAGGTCGGGATCTTCGCCCGTCACCTGGTGCGGCTGGCCCGTAATCGACGGGTCGACGTCGCGTGGGTGCTCGGTGTTCGTGCGCGGTCCGTGGGGCCAAACTGCGTTATTAAGGTGATCCTCTCGGATGTCCTTGGTCTCGCGGGCCGTTGAATCCTTTGTACTCCAGGGCCGGGGGAAGCGGAAGTCCTGGCCCCCACTTCTTTACTTGTACTCTCAACCAGGATGGAACCGGACACCTTGGCGGCGGATACCGGTTCGGCCGGATCAGACGGACGCCGCCCGGCGTCGGCTGGCGTACCAGACGAGGCCCGCGGTGGCGGCCGCCGCGCCTATGGCCGCGGCCGCGACGAGCGCCGGACGGGGCGGTACGGAGAATGCCGGGATGCGCTGCTTGAGCCGGACCGGGCGGTGGAAGTCGAGGATCGGCCACCCGCGCGCCACTGCCTCGCGGCGCAGGGCCCGGTCCGGATTCACGGCGTGCGGATGACCCACCGTCTCGAGCATCGGCAGATCGGTCGCCGAGTCGCTGTAGGCGTAGCAGCGCTCCAGGTCGTACCCCTCGGAGTCGGCCAGTTCCCTGAGCGCCTCCGCCTTGGTCGGGCCGTACGCGTAGTACTCCACCTCGCCGGTGAAACAGCCGTCCTCGCCCACCACCATCCGGGTGGCCACCACGCGGTCCGCGCCGAGCAGCTCGCCGATGGGTTCGACCACCTCGGCGCCCGACGTGGAGACGATCACCACGTCACGGCCGGCGAGGTGGTGCTCCTCGATCAGCGAGGCCGCCTCGTCGTAGATGAGGGGGTCGATCAGATCGTGAAGCGTCTCGGCCACGATCTCCTTCACCTGTTGGACGTTCCAACCGCGGACGAGTGCGGACAGGTACTCGCGTGTCCGTTCCATCTGGTCGTGGTCCATACCGCCCACGAGGAAGACGAACTGGGCGTATGCGGTACGCAAGGCCGCCCTGCGGTTGATCAGCCCCCCTTGGTAGAAGGACTTGCTGAAGGTGAGCGTGCTCGACTTCGCAATGACCGTCTTGTCCAGGTCAAAGAAGGCCGCTGTGCGGGGCAAGGAGTGGTTTTCCACAACCCAGAGCATAGGGGCAGCCCATTCGGCGTAAGGTGGGCGCGTGGGTTTGCCTGAGAGGGCTCTCGGGTACACCATGGAAGTCACGGATCGTTCGCGACCGTGCTAACCCGGTCCGGCTCCTCCCCCCCCGAGTCGGCCGTGGAGACGACCCCCGCTCTCCCCCCCGGCGGGGGTCGTCGCATGTCCGGGTGGGTTTTTCCGTTCTATAAGCGGTTGTGACGCAGTGGCGAGGCGGCTGAGGCCGCCTCTTTCGCATGCCCAAGATCTGTTACGGAGTGTAGTCGTCGGACTCCTCTGCGGAAGTCGCACAGCGGACGGCACCGTCGTCACCGGTATGGGTGATGGCGATATTCACAACCGGCCACTCGTCCACAGTTATCCACCAAGATCCACACGATTTCCGGGTTCGCTGCACCGTGATTCCCGACGCGTCCGCTCAGGCGGAGTTCGGGACAGGTTCCGTTTGCCGGACGCGCAGGCCGGTTTCCGTCGGCCGTTCAAAGGGAGACCGGCCCACCGGTTCTTCACACGTACGGGAATCGCGGGGCCGCACAGGCCGCGCGAGACACAGCGAAGGGGGAGGAAACCGTGAGCGGAGCCGTCACACACGACCCGCCGCCGCCCGCCGTCGGAGGACGGCAGGGCAGGCCGCTGATCGTCACCGAGGACGCGGAGCTCCTCGACGACCTGCTGCGGCTGTGCGCCGCGGCGGGCGCCACACCGGAGGTACACCACGGCCTCCCCGAGCCCCGGGGCAGCTGGGAGTCCGCACCCCTCGTCCTCGTGGGCGATGACGCCGCGCGCCGGGTGCGCGGAGCCGCCCGCAGACGTGGAGTGGTCCTCGTCGGCCGCGACCAGGACGACTCCGAGGTGTGGAAACGGGCCGTCCAGATCGGCGCCGACCACGTCCTGGTGCTGCCGGACGGCGAACAGTGGCTGGTCGACCGCATCGCCGACGTCACCGAGGGCGTGGGCCGACCGGCCCTGACCGTCGGCGTCGTCGGCGGACGCGGTGGGGCCGGCGCGTCCACGCTCGCGTGCGCCCTCGCCGTCACCTCGGCGCGGGAGGGCCTGCGCACGCTCCTCGTGGACGCCGATCCGCTGGGCGGCGGACTCGACGTCCTCCTCGGCGGCGAGACCGCCGAGGGCCTGCGCTGGCCGGCGTTCGCCGCTTCACGGGGTCGGGTCGGCGGCGGAGCCCTGGAGGAGTCGCTGCCCAAGCTGCACGAGCTGCGGGTGCTCAGCTGGGACCGCGGCGACTGCGTCGCCATCCCTCCGCAGGCGATCCGCGCGGTGCTCGCCGCGGCCCGCCGCCGGGGCGGCACGGTCGTCGTGGACCTGCCGCGCCGCGTCGACGACGGTGTCGCAGAAGTCCTCACCCAGCTCGACGTGGGTCTGCTGGTGGTCCCCGCCGAACTGCGCGCCGTCGCGGCGGCCGGACGGGTGGCCTCCGCGGTCGGCATGGTCGTGCGCGACCTGAGGGTGGCGGTACGCGGCCCGTACACCCCCGGCCTCGACGACCGCGAGGTGGCCAGGCTCCTCGGACTGCCCCTGGCCGGTGAGATCCCGACCGATCCCGGCCTGCTGCGCCCGGACGACGGCCGGACCCCGCCCGGCGGAGCGGCACGTGGCCCCCTTGCCCGCTTCTGCAAGCAGTTCTGGGAGCGGGCGCTGGCGGAAGCCGGGGGTGAGTGGCGCGGCGGAGGGTGAGGCGGGGGTGGCTGGGTGGGCTGGTGGCTGGCGAGGCGGCTGTCGCTTCCCCGCTTCGGGGAGGGGAGGGCAGCGGCGTTTGGCGGGTGGGTTCGGCCGTGCGGCGTGCAGTCGGCCGCACGGGTGGGATTCGGCCGGGCGGTGGGGCGGTCATGTGGGCGCGGTCCGGTCGCGAAGGCGGGGTTCGGTCGTCGGCGGTTCGGTCGTCGGCGCGGAGATCGCAGGGATGAGTGAAGAGGCCCTGTCGTGGGTCGAGAGGGGGGCGTATGAACGTCGGATTCGAACAGGCGTGGTCGCGAGGGAACGGGGCACTGCTGGACGGCGTTCGGCAGTGGCTGGCGGAGAGCGGTGCCGAACCGACACCCGCGCGCGTGGCGCAGGCGCTGCGGGAACAGGGGCGGGTCCTCGGGGACGCGGAGATCCTCGGCGCGGCCGAGCACCTGCGCTCCGAGCTGATCGGCAGCGGTCCCCTGGAGCCGTTGCTCACCGACCCCTCGGTGACCGACGTGCTGGTGTCGGCCCCGGACCGGGTCTGGGTCGACCGAGGCGGCGGCCTGGAACTGACCGCCGTGTCCTTCCCGGACGCGGCCGCCGTGCGGCGACTCGCCCAGCGGCTGGCCGCGGTGGCCGGTCGGCGCCTGGACGACGCCCGGCCCTGGGCGGACGCACGGCTGCCCGACGGGACCCGGTTGCACGCGGTGCTGCCCCCGGTCGCCGTGGGCTGCACCTGTCTGTCGCTGCGGGTCGTCCGGCCGCGGGCCTTCACCCTCGGCGAACTGGTCACCGCGGGCACGGTGCCGCCGGGCGGGGACCGGGTGCTGCGGGCCCTGCTGCGGGCCCGGTTGTCCTTCCTGGTCAGCGGGGGCACGGGCAGCGGCAAGACGACCCTGCTCAGTGCCCTGCTGGGGCTGGTCGGGCCGGGCGAGCGGATCGTGCTCGCCGAGGACTCGGCGGAGCTGCGCCCCGATCATCCGCACGTCGTCCGACTGGAGACCAGACCCGCCAACCAGGAGGGAGCCGGACTCGTCTCGCTCGAGGACCTGGTCCGGCAGGCCCTGCGGATGCGGCCTGACCGGCTGGTGGTGGGCGAGGTGCGCGGGCCGGAGGTCGTCCACCTGCTGGCCGCGCTCAACACCGGCCACGAGGGCGGCTGCGGGACGGTCCACGCGAACGCCGCCGCGGACGTTCCGGCCCGTCTCGAGGCGCTCGGCACGGCGGCCGGGCTCGACCGGGCCGCCCTGCACAGCCAGGTGGCGGCCGCGCTGTCGGTGGTCCTGCACCTGGTCCGTGACCCGGCCGGACGGCGCCGGATCGCCGAGGTGCACGTGCTGGAGCGCGATCACGCCGGGTTGGTGCGGACGGTGCCGGCGCTGCGATGGCGGCCCGACGCCTTCGCCCGCGAGCGGGGCTGGGAGCGGCTGAGGGAGTTGCTGCGGGGCGAGTGGAGTGAGGGGAGCGAGGAGGAGTGAGGGGCGCGTGGAGGAGTGAGCCGGACGGGACGGAGGCAGTGATGAGCGCATGGGGTGAGGTGCCGATGGGCGCGGCCGTGGCCTGCGTCGGCGCGGCGATCTGGCTGTGGGGCGGACCGTACTCGGCGGCCCGGCGAGCCCAGTTGCTGCTCGCGGGGGGCGGGGCGGTCGGCAGTGGGCCTCCGTCGTGGCAGGACCTCGCCGGTGAGCTGCGGCGGGTGCGCGGGCGCTGGCGACCGGAGTGGTGGCCGCTGGTCGTCGGAGTGGCCGTGGCGCTGGCGGGGGCCTCGGTGCTGCCGGTCGTCGCGGGGGCGGCCGGAGTGCCCCTGGTGCGCCGGATGCGGCGGGCTCGTGAGGCGCGCCGGGCGGAGGAGGGCCGCGGGGACGCCGTGATCGCGCTGTGCGCGGCACTCGCCGGGGAGGTGCGGGCGGGGTGCCAGCCGGGGGAGGCGTTGCAGCGGGCCGCGCGTGACCGCGGAGGGCTGGGCGGGGCGCAGTCCGCGGTTCTTGCGGCGGCACGGTTCGGCGGGGACGTGCCCGGTGCGCTCGCGGCTGCGGCCCGCCTGCCGGGGGCCGACGGGCTGCTGGGGCTCGCCGCCTGCTGGCGGGTGGCCGTCGACCAGGGTGCCGGTCTCGCCGACGGACTCGACCGCCTCGAAGGTGCGTTGCGCGCCGAGCGTGACCAGCGGGCCGACCTGAGGGCCCAGTTGGCGGGCGCTCGCTCCACGGCGGTGATGCTCGCCGGCCTGCCGGTCCTGGGGCTCCTCCTCGGAACGGCGCTCGGCGCGGATCCGCTGCACGTCCTGCTGCACACCGGTGCGGGGCTGGGGTGCCTGCTCGTCGGCGGCGCGCTGGAGGCCCTGGGGATGTGGTGGGCGGTGCGGATCGTGCGCGGCGCGGAGGGCGCGTGAGGCAGGGGAACGAGCTGCGGTGGTTCGAAGGGAGAGCAAGGCGGAATGAGTGCGGAACTTGTCCACAGGCTGGGGGCGGCGGTGGGGATCGCGTGCGCCCTGGGGTGGACGGCGCGGTGGCTCAGGGCCGCCCGGCGTGAACGCAGGACCCGGCAGCGGCTGGCCGACGCGCTGGCCGGCTCGGGGCCGGAGGAACCCACACGTCCCCGGGTGCGGGAGACCGTTCGGCGGTGGTTGCCCGAGGTGGCGGTGGTGGGCGCCGGATGGGCGGTGGGCGGTGGAGTCGTCGGCCTCGTCCTGGGACTGATCGGCGCGGTGGGCTTGTGGCGGTGGCGCCGCCGACGGCAGGCGGCCGACTCCGTGAGTGATGCCGACGCACGGGTCGCGGCCCGACAACTTCCCCTGGCGGCGGACTTGTTGGCTGCCTGCATCGCGGCGGGAGCCGGTCCGGTGACAGCGGCCCAGGCAGTCGGCGAGGCGCTGGGCGGCCCGGTCGGTGAAGGGCTGGCGCGGGGGGCCGCCGAGGTGCGGTTGGGCGGCGAACCGGCCACTGCCTGGCGGAGGTTGGCCTTGGCGCCGGGCGCGTCCGACCTGGCCCGACTGCTGGAGCGGGCCGACGTGTCCGGACTTCCGGCGGCCGGACCGGTCGCCCGACTCGCCGCCGACGCCCGCGCCGACCGGGCGCGAGCCGGGACGGCGCGTGCCCGCCGGGCCGCCGTCATGGTCACCGCCCCGGTCGGACTGTGCTTCCTGCCGGCCTTCATCGCGGTGGGCATCGCACCCGTCGTGATCGGACTGGCGGGCGGGGCGCTGGGAGGGGGTGGTCCGTGACGGACGGACGGCCCATGACAGAGGCGAGGACAGCTCGCGCCCCGCCCCATCAGGGGTCGGCAGCCCCACCGACCAGGGCCGACTGGCCGGGGCCGACCGGCCAGGACTGACCGGCCAGGGCCGACCGGCCAGGACGACCGTCAGGACCGAGCGAGCACAGCTGAGCCCGACCGACCAGATCCAGCCGGCCAAGACCGACCGGCCAAGCACACCGACACAACTGACACAACCGACACATGAAGACCGACGAATCTCGACCAACGGGACCAGACCCGACGGGGGTTGCAATGAACAAGGTGGTACGGGCGCGGGTGCGTGCCCTGGTGGGCAGGATGCGCAGGACGTTTCGGATGCGGACAGCCGCACGGCGGGACGCCGGAATGGTGACGTCCGAGTACGCGATGGGCATCGTCGCGGCCGTGGCGTTCGCGGTGCTCCTCTACAAGGTGCTGACGAGCGACGTGGTCACCGCGCAGTTGCACGACATCGTGAGGCGAGCGCTCAGTGCGGGCGCGTGAGCACGGAAGGACGCGTCGAGGGGACCGGGGGTTCGTGACGGCGGAGTCGGCCGTGGTGCTACCGGTGCTGGTGGCGTTCACGATGGCGTTGGTGTGGGGGCTGCTCGTGGTGGCCGCCCGGATCCAGTGCGTGGACGCGGCCAGGACCGGCGCCCGCGCGGCGGCCCGGCAGGACCCGGCCGGCGCGGTCGTCGCGCTGACCCGCGCCGCGGCGCCGAGCGGGGCGCGGGTGTCGGTCAGCCGGGAGGGCGATCAGGTGCGGGTGGTGGTCGTGGCGCAACCGCCGGTGCTGCGGGGCCTGCCGTTCGAGGTGCGGGAGGAGGCCGTGGCGGTGGCGGAGGGCACGGACGCGGGCGCGGGGGCCGGGTCATGAGGTGCGGTGGGGGCCGGAGTGCCGGTGGGAGGCGGTGTCGGGGCTCCGACCGGGGCTCGGCCACCGTGTGGAGTCTCGGCGCGCTCGCCGTGCTGTGCCTGGTGTTCGCCGTCCTGATCGCCCTCGGGCAAGCCGTCGTCGCCCGTCACCGGGCCGCCGGCGGCGCGGATCTCGCGGCCCTGGCGGCGGCCGACCACTGGGCGGACGGTTCAGCGGCGGCCTGCGCCCGGGCCGACCGGGTGGCCCGGGCCCAGGGCGCGCGGTTGGTGCGGTGCGTGGTGGTGGGACAGATCTCGGACGTGACGGCCGCCTCGGGACGGGGACCGTTCACCGCTGAGGCGAGGGCACGCGCGGGACCTGCGGTGGCTCGATCGCCCACGGTTGCCGATCCGGTGCCCCCGGAGCCCTGACCACCGGTCTACGCCCCCCGGCAGCAGCCTGCCCCCCGGCAGCAGCCTGCCCCTCGGCCCCTCGGCCCCTCGAGCAACCCTGCGCGTCGGCCCCGTCGGTCCCCTCGCCGCACCCCTGACAGCCGGCCTCCTCCTCGCCCCCCTCTCTCTGTTTCCCTGACCGCCCGCTGCACCCCGGCTCCTCTCAGCAGCACTCGGCCTTCCCCCTCCCGCTCGCTACTCGGCCACCCCGCCCCCCTTCGTCCCCTCGTCCTTCTGCTCCGGCGCCCCCCGCAGCAGTTCCGTCAGCAGCCGTACCGCCCCCCTCTTGTGCAGCGGCTCGTTGCCGTTGCCGCACTTGGGGGACTGGATGCAGGACGGGCAGCCGGCGTCGCACTCGCAGGAGGCGATGGCCTGGCGGGTGGCGGTCAGCCAGGCGCGGGCGGTGTGGAAGGCGCGCTCCGCGAAGCCCGCGCCGCCGGGGTGGCCGTCGTAGACGAACACGGTCGGCAGCAGGGTGTCGGGGTGCAGCGGGACGGAGACGCCGCCGATGTCCCAGCGGTCGCAGGTCGCGAAGAGGGGCAGCATGCCGATCGACGCGTGCTCGGCGGCGTGCAGGGCACCGCCGAGGATCTCCGGGTCGATGCGGGCGGCGTCCAGCTGGTCCTCGGTGACCGTCCACCACACGGCGCGGGTCCGCAGCGTACGAGGAGGGAGGTCGAGCTTCGACTCGCCCAGCACTTCGCCGGTGATGACACGCCGACGCAGGAAGGAGACCACCTGGTTGGTGACCTCGACGGAGCCGTAGCACAGGCGGCCGTCCCCCCAGGGGATCTCGATGTCCGTCTCCAGGACGGAGACCGACGTCGTGTCGCGGGCGACCGTCGCATACGGCGGGCTGGCCTCCTCGACCAGGGCGACCGAGTCCTCCAGGTCGAGTGACCGCACCAGGTACGTGCGGCCCTGGTGCAGATGGACGGCGCCCTCGTGGACGGTCGTGTGGGCGGCGCTCTCGTCGACCGTGCCGAGCAGCCGGCCCGTGCCCTCCTCGACGATCTGCACCGGCCGGCCGCCCTCGCCGCGGATGTCGGTGAGGTCGGCGGCCCTCTCCCGGCGCGTCCAGTGCCAGGCCTTCGTCCGGCGGCGCAGCAGCTTCGCGGCCTCCAACTGCGGCAGCAGTCCCTCGGTCTCGGGTCCGAACAGCGCCAGGTCGTCGTCCGTCAGCGGGAGTTCCGCCGCGGCCGCGCACAGGTGCGGGGCGAGGACGTAGGGGTTGTCGGGGTCCAGGACCGTCGACTCCACGGGGCGGTCGAACAGGGCTTCCGGGTGGTGGACGAGGAAGGTGTCCAGCGGGTCGTCGCGGGCGACGAGCACCGCCAGCGCCCCCTGTCCGGCGCGGCCCGCCCGGCCGGCCTGCTGCCACAGGGACGCGCGGGTGCCCGGGTAGCCGGCGATCAGGACGGCGTCCAGGCCGGAGACGTCGATGCCGAGCTCCAGGGCGGTGGTCGCGGCGAGACCGAGGAGTTCACCGGAGTGGAGGGCCTGTTCGAGGGCGCGGCGCTCCTCGGGCAGGTAGCCGCCCCGATAGGCCGCGACACGCCGGGCCAGTGAGCGGTCGACCTCCCTGAGGCGCTCCTGGGCGATCACGGAGATCAACTCGGCGCCGCGCCGGGAGCGGACGAAGGCGACCGTGCGCACGCCCTGCACGGCGAGGTCGGTGAGCAGGTCGGCCGTCTCGGCGGTCGCGGTGCGGCGGACGGGGGCGCCCTTCTCGCCCTGCATCTCGGTGAGCGGCGGCTCCCAGAGGGCGAACACCAGTTCACCGCGCGGGGAGGCGTCGTCGGCCACCTCGACGACCGGCAGACCGGTGAGGCGCCCGGCCGCCACAGCGGGCTCGGCCGCCGTCGCGGAGGTCAGCAGGAAGACGGGAGAGGAGCCGTAGCGGGCACACAGACGGCGCAGTCGGCGCAGCACCTGGGCGACATGGGAGCCGAAGACACCGCGATAGGTGTGGCATTCGTCGATGACGACGTAGCGCAGCGACTTCAGGAAGGAGGACCAGCGGGGGTGGGAGGGGAGGATGCCGCGGTGCAGCATGTCGGGGTTGGTCAGGACGTAGTTTGCGTACTGGCGGATCCACTCGCGTTCCTCGACCGGGGTGTCGCCGTCGTACACGGCTGGGCGTACGGCGGTGCCGAGAGGTTGTGAAAGTTTCTTCACGGACCGGCACTGGTCCGCCGCGAGGGCCTTGGTGGGGGCGAGGTAGAGCGCGGTGGCACCTCGGCCGTTCGGAGCCTCGGAACCGTCCAGGAGCGTCGAGAGGACCGGGACGAGGTACGCCAGCGACTTGCCCGACGCGGTGCCCGTGGCGACGACCACCGACTCGCCGTCGAGGGCGTGCTCGGCGGCGCGGGCCTGGTGCGCCCAGGGGTGCTCGATGCCGCACGCCTGTACGGCCGCGATCACTTCTGGGCGAATCCGGTCAGGCCAGACGGCATGGCGGCCCGCGCGCGGGGGCAAGTGCTCCGTATGAGTGATGCGCGAAGCCCGGCTCGGTCCCGGGGCGAGCCGGTCCAGGACCGCCGCCGGGGACAGGCGGGGCGCGGCCTCGGCCGGGGGTCGATCGGGTCGGTGATTCTTGGCCATCGGCACCGAGTGTGTCACTGGCGTGACGGACAATGGAGCCAAGGCGTCGTGCACGCCTGCCGGTAAGTGATTGAATGCCATCGCGGCTGGCGAACCGTCCCGGGGGCTCCTGCCG
The DNA here is from genome assembly GCF_055573695.1 of Streptomyces sp. NPDC030143. Taxonomy (NCBI): domain Bacteria; kingdom Bacillati; phylum Actinomycetota; class Actinomycetes; order Kitasatosporales; family Streptomycetaceae; genus Streptomyces; species Streptomyces sp. NPDC030143. The sequence goes on along the minus strand of NZ_JBVIAY010000008.1, from coordinate 154,803 downwards.
AGGTGTCCCGAGGGGCGACCGCTCGATAGCAAGGTGCTGGAGGATCCGTGGACCTGTCCCTGTCGACCCGTACCGTCGGCGATCGTACGGTCGTCGAGGTCGGTGGCGAAATCGACGTATATACCGCGCCCAAGCTGCGCGAGCAGCTGGTCGAGCTGGTGAACGACGGGAATTTCCACCTCGTCGTCGACATGGAGGGCGTGGACTTCCTCGACTCCACCGGACTCGGCGTGCTGGTCGGCGGCCTGAAGCGAGTGCGTGCCCACGAGGGCTCGCTGCGCCTGGTGTGCAACCAGGAGCGCATTCTGAAGATCTTCCGCATCACCGGTCTCACCAAGGTGTTCCCGATCCACACCTCGGTCGACGAAGCGGTGGCGGCCACCGACTGACCATCCGATCGACCACTGACTGATCCGCGCTCCGGGCACGAGAACAGCCGCGCCCGGGCCGGCAGCACAGTTGAACCCTGGGGGGCCGGGCTTCGGCGGCCCGGCCTCCCGACAGCACGCCCGTAGTTCGGAGGGGGATGCATGGCCACCGTTGAACTCCGCTTCAGCGCGCTGCCCGAGCACGTCAGGACCGCCCGGTTGGTGGCGGCAGCGGTGGCGCGCAGGGCCGGAGTGGACGAGGCCGTCCTCGACGAGGTCAGGCTCGCCGTCGGCGAGGCCTGCTCCCGTGCCGTCGGACTGCACCAGAACGGTGGCATCACCGCGCCGGTGAAGGTGTCGCTCATCGAGGAGGAGAAGCAGTTCTCCATCGAGGTCGGCGACGAGGCGCCGCACGCGGTCCCGGGTGATCCCGGTTCCGGCGCCGAGGCCGACGTGGAGGCCGAGGAGGACGAGATGGGCCTCGCGGTCATCAGCGGCCTCGTCGACGACGTCGAGGTCACCGCCGGGGAGCACGGGGGTCTGATCCGCATGACCTGGCCGACCACACCGGCCATCGTGCCGCCGGCCTGACCGCGGCACCGCACCCGGCGCCCGCCCCCGGTGGCGCTGCCGATCCCGGTGCGCCATCCCCTCGCTCCCACTTGTCTGAGAAGGGCCCCCACCCGTGGGGCCCTTCGTCATGTGCGGACCACGCGGACCCCGTTTACAGTGGTTGCCAGGAAGTGAATCTTGAAATGCCGCCGATGGCCGGCGCCCGAGTGAATCTTGGCGAGTGAATCTTGTCGTGAATTCGTGAATCAGTTCACGAGGCGGAATGCCTCCAAGGCATTAGCCACCGCTTCGCGCACGACGGCGAATTCCATTTACCGCGCACTGTTTTGATCAGGTTCCGGTACCTACAATCCGTCCACATCTTGAGCTCAGCCCAAGCGTCAAGGAGGACGAATGGCGGGGCTTTCTACCCCTCATCGGTTGGACCACCCCACAACCTTCGCAGCCGCCGTGCTGACCGACGGAAACCGCCTGCTCGTGGTGGTCATCGGGGTCGTCGCACTGGCTGCGCTCGTGGTCGCGGGCGTGCTTCTGCGCCAGGTGCTCGCGGCCGGCGAGGGCACCGACAGCATGAAGAAGATCGCGGCAGCGATCCAGGAAGGCGCCAACGCCTATCTGGCCCGGCAACTGCGCACCCTCGGCGTATTCGCCGTCGTGGTGTTCTTCCTGCTCATGCTGCTGCCCGCGGACGACTGGAATCAACGCGCCGGACGATCAGTGTTCTTCTTGATCGGTGCGGCGTTCTCGGCGGCCACCGGCTATATCGGCATGTGGCTCGCCGTGCGCAGCAATGTGCGCGTCGCCGCGGCGGCTCGGGAAGCGACTCCCGCGGAAGGTGAACCGGAAAAGGATCTCACCACCGTCTCGCACAAAGCGATGAAGATCGCATTTCGCACGGGTGGCGTCGTCGGCATGTTCACGGTGGGGCTCGGTCTGCTCGGAGCCTCCTGTGTGGTGCTGGTGTACGCGGCCGACGCGCCGAAGGTCCTGGAGGGCTTCGGTCTCGGCGCGGCGCTCATCGCGATGTTCATGCGGGTCGGCGGCGGCATCTTCACCAAGGCCGCCGACGTCGGCGCCGACCTGGTCGGCAAGGTCGAACAGGGCATTCCGGAGGACGATCCGCGCAATGCGGCGACCATCGCCGACAACGTGGGCGACAACGTCGGCGACTGCGCGGGCATGGCCGCCGACCTCTTCGAGTCCTACGCCGTCACCCTGGTGGCCGCACTGATCCTCGGCAAGGCGGCCTTCGGCGACGCCGGACTCGCCTTCCCCCTTCTGGTGCCCGCCATCGGCGTGCTCACGGCGATGATCGGCATCTTCGCGGTGGCGCCGCGCCGTACCGACCGCAGCGGCATGTCCGCGATCAACCGGGGCTTCTTCATCTCCGCGGTGATCTCGCTCGCGCTGGTCGCCGTGGCCGTGTTCGTCTACCTCCCGGGCAGCTACGCGGACCTCGACGGCGTCACCGACACGGCGATCCTGGGCAAGAACGGCGACCCACGGATCCTCGCCCTCGTCGCGGTGGCGATCGGCATCCTCCTGGCCGCCGTCATCCAGCAGCTGACGGGCTACTTCACCGAGACCACCCGCCGCCCGGTGCGCGACATCGGCAAGACGTCGCTGACCGGCCCGGCCACGGTCGTGCTCGCCGGCATCTCCGTCGGCCTCGAATCGGCCGTCTACACCGCCCTGTTGATCGGCCTGGGCGTGTACGGGGCGTTCCTGCTCGGCGGTACGTCGATCATGCTGGCGCTGTTCGCGGTGGCCCTGGCCGGCACCGGTCTGCTCACCACGGTCGGCGTGATCGTCGCGATGGACACCTTCGGGCCGGTCTCCGACAACGCTCAGGGCATCGCCGAGATGTCCGGCGACGTGCAGGGCGCGGGCGCGCAGGTGCTCACGAACCTCGACGCCGTCGGCAACACCACCAAGGCCATCACCAAGGGCATCGCCATCGCCACCGCCGTCCTCGCGGCGTCGGCGCTGTTCGGGTCGTACCGCGACGCGATCACCACCGGCGCGCAGGACGTGGGTGAGCGGCTCTCCGGCGAGGGCGCGCCGATGACCCTGATGATGGACATCTCCCAGCCCAACAACCTCGTCGGCCTGATCGCGGGCGCGGCGGTCGTCTTCCTCTTCTCCGGACTGGCGATCAACGCGGTGTCGCGGTCGGCCGGGTCCGTGGTGTTCGAGGTGCGGCGGCAGTTCCGCGAGCACCCCGGGATCATGGACTACAGCGAGAAGCCGGAGTACGGCAAGGTCGTCGACATCTGCACCCGCGACGCCCTGCGGGAGCTCGCCACGCCCGGGCTGCTCGCGGTGATGGCGCCGGTCTTCGTCGGGTTCACGCTCGGCGTCGGCGCCCTCGGCGCGTATCTGGCGGGCGCGATCGGGGCGGGCACGCTGATGGCGGTGTTCCTCGCCAACAGCGGTGGCGCCTGGGACAACGCCAAGAAACTCGTCGAGGACGGCCATCACGGCGGCAAGGGCAGCGAGGCGCACGCGGCCACGGTGATCGGCGACACGGTCGGTGACCCCTTCAAGGACACCGCCGGACCCGCGATCAACCCGCTGCTGAAGGTCATGAACCTGGTGGCGCTGCTCATCGCGCCCGCCGTGATCAAGTTCAGCTACGGCGACGACGCCAGCGTCGGCGCGCGGGTCGTGATCGCGGTCCTGTCGCTCGCCGTGATCGTCGGCGCGGTGTACGTGTCCAAGCGGCGCGGCATCGCCGTGAGTGACGAAGACAACGCCCGAGCCGCGTCCAAGTCGGGCGATCCGGCGGTGGTTTCGTAGGGCCTCCGGAGGCTCCCAGCTCAAAGGGCGGGCGGACGGCGCGTGTTGACGCGTCGGCCGCCCGTCTCGTTGCGCACCGGGCCGTGCCGTGAGCCTTCTCTCTCATCGTGCAAATGGACCCATGGGTCCTCATAACGGGCATTCGTCCTGGGGTTGTCGCCCGCTCTGCGTGTATGTTCCGGGGCCGAGAGCCATGGAAGGGACCAATCCGGTGAACAAGAAGCTCGCGGCCGCACTGTCCGGCGGTGCGGTACTGGTACTGGCGCTGTCGGGATGCAGCAGCGACGACGGCAACAAGGAGCTCGACGCCTGGGCCAAGCAGGTCTGCGACGCGCTGCCCGCCCAGGACGCCAAGGTCGACGCGGCCAACGACGCGATCAAGAAGGCCGCCACGGACAGCAACGCCCCCACGAACGTCCAGAAGACCGACTCGCAGGCCTTCCAGGACATGTCCGACGCCTACAAGGCGCTCGCGCAGACCGTCCAGCAGGCCGGGCCGCCCCCCGGCGTCGACGACGGCGAGAAGAAGCAGCAGGACGCCGTCACGGCCCTCAACGGCCTTTCCACCTCCTACGCCGGCCTGAAGAAGAAGGTCGACGCGCTCGACACCAAGGACCAGGGGAAGTTCGCCGACGGCCTCCAGGACATCGCCACCGAGCTGGGCAAGCTCAGCAAGAGCGGCAACACCGCCCTGAAGAACCTGGAACAGGGCGACGTCAAGAACGCCATGGCCCAGCAGGACAGCTGCAAGAGGGTCGCGGCACAGGCGTCCGCCCGCGCCACCACCGGCTGACGGCACACGGGCGGCGGGCGGGACACAATGGGTGGCGTGAGTAACGCCACCCTGTCCCCCCTGCCCTCCGCCGACCTCCCCGACGTCGCCGCCAGGCTGCGCGAGGCCCTGATCGCGGCCTCCTTCACCGCCGACGGCCTCCTCGAGCTGCTCGGCGCCCCCGCGTACGCGGCCCTCGCCCGCAGCGAGACCGTGCCCGCCCTGCGGGCGACCCGCGGGGACACGCCGCTGGAGACGCTCGTACGGCTGTTCCTGCTCCAGCAGCCGGTGCCACGCGCGCGCGTGGAGGGCGTTCTGCCCGTGCACGCGTGCGTGGAGAGCGGCTGGCTGCGGCCCGCGGGGACGGACGACCTCGCCGCGACCGTCGACGTACGGCCCTACGGCGGGCCGGGCGGCGAGGACTGGTTCATCGTGTCCGACCTGGGATGCGCGGTCGGCGGTGCCGGCGGCATCGGCAGCCGCGACGAAGGCGTCGTCCTGGGCGTCGGCGGCGCGTCCACGACCCTCGCCGGGATCACCGTCCGCACGCCCGTGGCCTGCGCCCTCGACCTCGGCACCGGCTCCGGGATCCAGGCGCTGCACGCCGCACGGCACGCCACGCGCGTGACGGCGACCGACCTCAACCCGCGCGCGCTGCACATCACCGCCCTCACGCTCGCCCTGTCCGGCATGCCGGCCGCCGACCTGCGCGAGGGCTCGTTGCTCGAGCCGGTCCGCGACGACGAGACGTTCGACCTGATCGTCTCCAACCCGCCGTTCGTCATCTCGCCGGGCGCCCGGCTGACCTACCGCGACGGCGGGATGGGCGGGGACGATCTGTGCCGGTCGCTCGTTCAACAGGCGGGGGAACGGCTGAACGTGGGCGGGTTCGCTCAGTTCCTCGCCAACTGGCAGCACGTCGAAGGGGAGGACTGGCAGGACAGGCTCAGGTCATGGGTGCCGCGCGGGTGCGACGCGTGGATCGTGCAGCGCGAGGCACAGGACATCACGCAGTACGCCGAGCTGTGGCTCAGGGACTCCGGCGACCACCGGGGCGACCCGGACGAGTACCGCGCGCTGTACGACGCGTGGCTGGACGAGTTCGAGGCGCGCAAGGTGAAGGCCGTCGGGTTCGGCTGGATCACCTTGCGCAGGACGGACTCCGACGAGCCCGTCATCACCGTGGAGGAGTGGCCGCACCCGGTCGAACAGCCGCTCGGCGACACCGTGCGGGCGCACTTCGAGCGCCTCGACCACCTGCGCGCGCACGACGACGCGGCGCTGCTCGCCGGACACTTCCGGCTCGCTCCCGAGGTCGTGCAGGAGCAGGTCGGCCTGCCCGGCGCCGAGGACCCGGAGCACGTCGTGCTGCGCCAGAACCGAGGCATGCGCCGGGCCACCAAGGTGGACACGGTCGGCGCGGGCTTCGCCGGGGTGTGCGACGGCTCGCTGAGCGCCGGCCGCATCCTGGACGCCATCGCCCAGCTCGTCGGCGAGGACCCGGTGCTGCTGCGCGACCGCACCCCGGCCCAGATCCGGCTGCTGGTGGAGCAGGGCTTCCTGGACCCGGCCTGAGCCGATCCGCGGGCGGCGCAACCCGGACCGCGCGCACCGCACCGGGTGATCGGAACTGCTCGAACGGCGGGCCGGGTGATCGGAAGTGCTCGAGCGATGGCCGAATTGGTCGGTGAGAAGGGTGCCGACAACGTGACGGAGTCGCGCGGCGACAAATTCCAGTCGTTCCGGGCGCCCGCTTACGAGCGCCTCACCAAGATCCAGTCCAAGGTGACCTGGGCGGACAAGGGAAAGACGACGGGAATGACACCCGCGCCCGATACGGTCCCGGAGCGGCCGTGACCACGGCCCGCCGGTCTGCGGTGACCCGCCGCCCCCACTCGTCGACCGGTCGTTCACCCGGGGTTCTCCCGGGCGCCGCCCGCGCGTGTCAGCCTCGCTGGGCCAGGACACGCGCGGGTGGGAGACAAGGGGCGCAGACGATCATGGAGAGTGCGTCGGCGGTCTTCGCCGGATTGGTGTTCGCGCTGTTCGGGGGCGGTTTGCTGGCCTGGACGGCGGTTCGTGTCCGGCAGCGCCGGCCCGTCGCCCATGGTGTGAGCCCCGTCGCATCGGCGACCCTCGCGACCTGTGCCGCGGTCGCCGCCCTGACCGCCGCGGCGTGGTGCCTCACCCGCCTGTGAAGAGTCGTCCGACAGCCACGGCAGATCTTGCAGAGGTCCGCGTGAGAACCGCGTAGGGGCGCTCGGGCGGATAATTGACAGGGTGGGCTCCGGACCGGCGGAAAAGAGTCGGTCGACACTCGGGGCGGCAGGAATGGCGGTAGTCGGGTTACCGTTCGAGTGGCCGTTGCGGGCTTTTCCCGTTTGACACGGGGGCGGGATGTACCGTCACACTCCGCAACGTCACCAGCGAGTGAACCGAAGGGACGCGGTGGTGCCGAGGGTGCGAACGCGCAAAGGCCCGAAGTGAGGGCCGAGCACGATCGCCGACTCGACACCGGATGTAGCGTCCTGGAGGCGAGCGAGCCATTGGAAAGGTGTCCCGACCCCGGGAGCAAGGCCTGGGGAGGCCCCAGCGTCGACCGGAGAGAAGAGCGAAGTTGTCCCCGACCAGCGAGACCGCGAAGGGCGGCCGCCGACTCGTCATCGTCGAGTCGCCTGCCAAGGCGAAGACGATCAAGGGGTATCTCGGCCCCGGATACGTTGTCGAGGCGAGCGTCGGGCACATCCGCGACCTCCCCAACGGCGCCGCGGAGGTGCCGGAGAAGTACACCGGTGAGGTACGCCGTCTCGGCGTGGACGTCGAGCACGACTTCGAGCCGATCTATGTCGTCAACGCCGACAAGAAGGCGCAGGTCAAGAAGCTCAAGGACCTGCTGAAGGAGTCTGACGAGCTCTACCTCGCCACCGATGAGGACCGCGAGGGCGAGGCCATCGCGTGGCACCTCCAGGAAGTGCTCAAGCCCAAGGTCCCGGTCAAGCGGATGGTCTTCCACGAGATCACCAAGGCCGCGATCCAGGCTGCCGTGGCCAACCCGCGCCAGCTCAACCAGAAGCTGGTCGACGCCCAGGAGACCCGCCGCATCCTCGACCGTCTCTACGGCTACGAGGTCTCGCCGGTCCTGTGGAAGAAGGTCATGCCGCGCCTGTCGGCCGGCCGTGTCCAGTCCGTCGCCACCCGGCTCGTGGTGGAGCGGGAACGCGAGCGCATCGCGTTTCGTTCTGCGGAGTACTGGGACCTGACGGGCACCTTCGCGACCGGCCGCGCGGGGGACCCCTCGGACCCGTCGTCGCTGGTCGCGCGCCTGCAGACCGTCGACGGCAGGCGGGTCGCGCAGGGCCGCGACTTCGACTCCCTCGGACAACTGAAGAGCGCGAACATCCTCCACCTCGACGAGGCGAACGCCCGCGCCCTGGTCGTCGCCCTGGAGAACACCCGGTTCTCCGTGCGGTCGGTCGAGTCGAAGCCGTACCGCCGCTCGCCGTACGCCCCGTTCCGGACGACGACGCTCCAGCAGGAGGCCAGCCGCAAGCTCGGCTTCGGCGCGAAGGCCACGATGCAGGTCGCGCAGAAGCTGTACGAGAACGGCTTCATCACGTACATGCGTACGGACTCCACGACGCTGAGCGACACCGCGGTCGCCGCCGCCCGCGCCCAGGTCACGCAGCTGTACGGCGCCGACTACCTGCCGGACCGGCCGCGCACCTACGCCGGCAAGGTCAAGAACGCGCAGGAGGCGCACGAGGCGATTCGCCCTTCGGGTGATCGTTTCCGCACCCCGGCCGAGACGGGCCTGACCGGCGACCAGTTCAGGCTCTACGAGCTGATCTGGAAGCGGACCGTCGCCTCCCAGATGAAGGACGCGACCGGCGACAGCGTCACCGTGAAGATCGGCGGCACCGCCGCCGACGGCCGCGACGTCGAGTTCAGCGCCTCCGGCAAGACGATCACCTTCCACGGCTTCCTGAAGGCCTACGTCGAAGGCGCCGACGACCCGAACGCCGAGCTGGACGACCGCGAGCGCCGCCTGCCCCAGGTCGGCGAGGGCGACGCCCTCACCGCCGAGGAGATCACGGCCGACGGGCACGCCACCAAGCCCCCGGCCCGCTACACCGAGGCCTCGCTGGTCAAGGAGCTGGAAGAGCGGGAGATCGGCCGCCCCTCGACGTACGCGTCGATCATCGGCACGATCCTCGACCGCGGCTACGTCTTCAAGAAGGGCACGGCACTGGTGCCGTCGTTCCTCTCCTTCGCCGTGGTCAACCTTCTGGAGAAGCACTTCGGGCGGCTCGTCGACTACGACTTCACCGCCAAGATGGAGGACGACCTCGACCGCATCGCGCGCGGTGAGGCGCAGGCCGTGCCGTGGCTGAAGCGGTTCTATTTCGGTGAGGGCACGGTCGAGGGCGTGGCCGCCGACGCCGGCAACGGCGACGGGGACCACCTCGGTGGCCTCAAGGAGCTGGTGACCGACCTGGGCGCGATCGACGCGCGCGAGGTGTCGTCGTTCCCGGTCGGCAACGAGATCGTGCTGCGCGTCGGCCGCTACGGCCCGTACATCGAGCGCGGTGAGAAGGACTCCGAGAACCACCAGCGGGCGGACATCCCGGAGGACCTCGCTCCCGACGAGCTGTCCGTGGAGCTGGCGGAGGAGCTGCTCGCCAAGCCGAGCGGCGACTTCGAACTGGGCACCGACCCGGCCACCGGCCACCAGATCATCGCCAGGGACGGCCGCTACGGCCCGTACGTCACCGAGGTGCTCCCCGAGGGCACCCCGAAGACCGGCAAGAACGCGGTCAAGCCGCGCACGGCGTCCCTGTTCAAGTCGATGGCGCTGGACACGGTGACGCTCGACGACGCACTGCGGCTCATGTCGCTGCCGCGGGTCGTCGGCACGGACGCCGAGGGTGTCGAGATCACCGCGCAGAACGGCCGCTACGGCCCGTACCTGAAGAAGGGCACGGACTCGCGGTCGCTGCAGGCGGAGGACCAGATCTTCACGATCACCCTCGACGAGGCGCTCCAGATCTACGCCCAGCCCAAGCAGCGCGGCCGGGCCGCCGCCAAGCCGCCGCTGAAGGAGCTGGGCGCCGACCCGGTCAGCGGCAAGCCGGTCGTCGTCAAGGACGGCCGCTTCGGGCCGTACGTCACCGACGGGGAGACCAACGCGACCCTGCGCTCCGGCGACAGCGTCGAGACGATCACTCCTGAGCGTGGTTTCGAGCTCCTCGCCGAGAAGCGGGCGAAGAGTCCCGCGAAGAAGACGGCGAAGAAGGCGCCCGCGAAGAAGACCGCGGCGAAGAAGGCCGCGCCGGCCAAGAAGACGGCCGCCAAGAAGACCGCGGCGAAGACGACGACCGCCGCGGCCAAGAAGACGACGACGCGCAAGGCGACGGCCTCGAAGGCGGCGTCGGAGGACTGAGCGCGGCGCGGGGCGGCCGGGGGGCCGGGCTTTCTCGCCCGGCTCCACCCGGCGGGCACGACGTTTCTGATCGGGCACAAGGGGCGTTCCCGCCCCGGTCGTGCCCGGACACCGCGGCTGAGCGTGTCCCCGGGTGGCCGGTTCTCTCCACGAAGGCTTCACCCCTGCTTCGCGACATGCGCGCCCCGGCATCACATCGGTGTCGGGGTGTGCGCACCTGTGGACGGGTCACCCGGGCCGTCAGCCGCTGCCGATAGGCTGAAAGCATGACGCGAGCCGAGCAGCCAACGGCCCATCACCCGGCACCGGACGACGCCCTGGTGGCGGACTCCCGCGAGCGCGCCGTCCGCGCCCTGCTGCGCCAGCCGCAGCTCAAGCGGTTGTGGAGCGCGCAGTTGGTGAGCGGCGTCGGAGACGCCCTCGCCCTCCTGGTGCTCGTCCTCCTCGTCCTCCAGGCGGCGGTCGCCGGAGGCTCCTTCGGAGGCGGCTACCGAGGAGTGGCGTTCGCGGTGGCGACCGTCTTCGGGGTGCGCATTCTCGCCACCCTGCTCTTCGGCGCCGTCCTCCTCGGACCACTCACCTCGCTCACCGCGCCGGAGGGTCCGCTCGACCGCCGCTGGACCATGGTCGCCGCGGACGGCGTGCGTGCCGCCCTGCTGATCGTCGCCCCGCTGTGGATCGACTGGACGCCCGACGACGCCCTGGTCCTGCTTCTGGTCACCGTGTTCGTGGCCGGGGTCGCCGAGCGGTTCTGGACCGTCGCCCGCGAGGGCGCCGCCCCCGCGCTGCTGCCCGAGCCGCCCCCGGAAGGCGCGACCGTGCGGCCGCTGCCGGACCACATGGACGCCCTGCGCCGGCTGTACCTGCGGACCGGATTCCTGGCGATCCCGGTCGGCGCGGCCACCCTGCTCGCCGCCGCATTGTTCAACAATCTGCTCGGTGCCGGAATCGACTGGTTCGCCCAGCACCAGGCGGCCCTCCCGTCGTACGTCGCCGGGGGACTGTTCGCCGGTTCGCTGTCCGTCGTGGTGTTCCTGGAACTGCCCGGCACGCGCACCCCCCGCGCGCGGTCCCCGCTCGAGGGACTGCGCCGGCCGAAGACGGCCACCGGTGTCGAGGCGGGCCGCACAGGTGCGATCCCGCTGCTGGTCCTCGCCTGCGCGGCTGTCGCCGGCGCGACCGCCGCGGCCGTGGCCGTGGCGGTGCTGCACGCCAAGGACCTCGGCGGCGGCCCGGTCCTGTACGGACTGTTCGTGCTCGCCCTGACCGGCGGAGTCGTCGTCGGCATCCGCACGGCGCCGAAGGTGCTGGTCTCGCTGTCGCGGCGCCGGCTGCTCGCGCTGGCGATCGCCTTCACCGGTGTCGCGCTGCTCGCGGCCGGGCTGGTCCCGGACGTCACCTCGGTGCTGCTGATCCTCGTCCTGGCCGGTGTCGGCGCCGGCGTGGCTGCCAACACCGGACACGCCCTGCTCGACCAGGAGACCGAGGACCACCGCCGCGCGCGCGTGACGGAACACCTGCACGCGGTCGTACGGGTCCTGGTCGCACTCGGCGCGCTGGCCGCCCCGCTGGTGGCCGGGCTGATCGGCCCGTACCGGCTGCAGAGCGGCAAGTTCGTCTTCGCCCACGGCGGCGCCGCGTTCACGCTGATGCTGGTCGGCGCGCTGCTGCTGCCCGTGGCCGCGCTGGTGCTGGCCAAGGTCGACGACCGCTCCGGCGTGCCCCTGCGGCACGACCTGCGGGACGCGCTCCTCGGGGGCGACGACCCGGAGCAGGGCCAGACGGCGAACGGCTTCTTCATCGCCCTGGAGGGCGGCGACGGCGCCGGCAAGTCCACCCAGGCCGAGGCGCTCGCCGAATGGATCAGGGCCAAGGGCCACGAGGTCGTCCTCACCCGCGAGCCGGGCGCCACACCCGTCGGCAAGCGGCTGCGGTCGATCCTGCTGGACGTCTCCAGCGCCGGACTCTCCCACCGCGCGGAGGCGCTGCTGTACGCGGCGGACCGCGCCGAGCACGTCGACACGGTCGTGCGGCCCGCCCTCGAGCGCGGCGCCGTGGTGATCACCGACCGATACATCGACTCGTCCGTCGCCTACCAGGGCGCCGGCCGTGACCTGTCGCCGACCGAGATCGCCCGGATCTCGCGCTGGGCGACGAACGGACTGGTGCCGCATCTGACGGTGCTGCTGGACGTCTCCCCGGAGACCGCCCGCGAGCGCTTCACGGAGGCGCCGGACCGGCTGGAGTCGGAGCCGGCAGAGTTCCACGCGCGCGTGCGCTCCGGTTTCCTCACCCTTGCCGCCGCCGACCCCGGGCGCTACCTGGTCGTCGACGCCGGCCAGGAGCCCGAGGCCGTCACCGCGACCGTCCGACACCGGCTCGACCAGCTGCTGCCGCTGTCCGAGGCCGAGATCAGGGCCCAGGAGGAGGCGCGGAAGAAGGCCGAGGAAGAGGCCCGCAAGAAGGCCGAGGAGGAGGCCCGGCGCAAGGCCGAGGAGGAGCGTCTGGAGCGCGAGCGCCAGGAGCAGCTCGCCCGGCTGCGCGCCGAGGAGGAGGAGCGCAAGCGACGCGAGCTGGAGGAGGCGCAGCGCCGCGAGGCCGAACGGCAGGCCGAGGAGGCCCGGCAGCGGGCCGAGGAGGCACGCCGGCGCGCGGAGGAGGAGCGTGCGCGCCTCCTCGCCGAGGAGAAGGCCCGCGCCGAGGAGGAAGTCCGCCGCAAGGCGGAGGAGGAGCGGCGCCGCAAGCAGGCCGCGGAGGAGGCCCGGCTGCGCGCCGAGGCCGAGGCCCTGCGCCTGGAGAAGCAGCGGAAGGCCGAGGAGGCGCTGCTGCGGGCCGAGCAGGCGCGGCGTGCGGCGGAACAGGCCGCCGCGGCGGCCCAGGCCGGCCCGAGGCCGACCCCGCCCCCAGCCCCGGGCATCGGGCCGGACGCGGCGACCGTGCCCACGCCGGTGGTGACGCCGACCAACGCCTCGGGCGGCCCGGTCGAGGAGACGGCGGTCCTGCCGCGCGTACGGATGGACAAGGAACCGGAACCCGGGACTCGGGGGAAGGCCGAACGCGCCGGTGCCTCCGCCGGGCCCGACGCCGATGTGACGGCCGAACTGCCGCAGCCGCTGACCCCTCCCGCGCCCGCCGGCGCGGCCGACGAGACGGCCGCGCTGCCGCCGGTGCCCCCCGTCGGGCCGGCCGACGAGACCGCGGTGCTGCCTCCGGTACGGGAGGGCGGCGGCGTCGACGAGACGGCCGTGCTGCCGCCGGTGAAGCCCTCCGGGCCCGCCGGCAGGGCGGCCGGACGGCCTCCCGTCTCCGGTGAGCGGCCGGTCGACCGGGTGCCGCCGGGGTACTTCCGCGACGAGCCGGTGGACGCCGGCCCGGACGGATCCGAGGACCGCACCCGCGAGCTGCCGCAGGTCGACGAGGAGGGCGCGCCGCGGCGACGCCCCCGGTCCGACTGGGCCGAGGAGACTCCCCTGGACGACCTGCCGTCGCTCGCGGACGAGCTGCTCGGCCCGCACCGCGACGACGACGGGTTCGACGAAGGGCAGGGCGGCGGCGGTCGCGGGCGGGGCCGGCGGCGCTGAAGCCCTGCCCCGGGGCGTTGTCAGTGGGTGCCCCCACAATGGAACCCGCAAGACGAACCGTGAGGAAAGGGCGGCGTGACCCATGACCGTGTGGGACGACCTCGTCGGGCAGGAGAAGGTGAGTGAGCAGCTCGCCGCCGCTGCCCGGGACGCCGACGCGCTCGTCACCGCGGCCGCCACCGGCACGCCGCCGCCCGAGGCGTCGAAGATGACGCACGCCTGGCTGTTCACCGGCCCGCCCGGCGCGGGCCGCACCCAGGTGGCGCGGGCCTTCGCGGCCGCACTGCAGTGCGTGAGCCCCGACCGGGCCCTCGGCGGGGCCCTCGGTTGCGGCTTCTGCGACGGCTGCCACACGGCCCTCATCGGCACGCACGCCGATGTCAGTACCGTCGCCGCCGTGGGCACGCAGATCCTCGCCGAGGACATGCGCGACACGGTCCGCAAGTCCTACACCTCGCCGGCCACCGGCCGCTGGCAGGTGATCCTCGTCGAGGACGCCGAGCGGCTGAACGAGAAGTCGGCCAATGCCGTCCTCAAAGCCGTGGAAGAGCCGGCCCCGCGTACGGTCTGGCTGCTGTGCGCGCCGTCCCTAGAGGACGTGCTGCCCACCATCCGTTCCCGCTGCCGGCACCTCAACCTGCGCACGCCCTCCGTCGAGGCCGTCGCCGACATGCTCGTACGGCGCGAGGGCATCGAGCCCGACGTCGCCGCGGCGGCCGCCCGCGCCACCCAAGGGCACGTCGACCGGGCCCGGCGCCTGGCCACCGACCCGGCCGCGCGCGAGCGCCGCGCCGCCGTGTTGAGACTTCCGCTGCGCGTCGAGGACATCGGCGGCTGCCTGAGGGCCGCCCAGGAGCTGGTCGACGCGGCGGCCGAGGACGCCAAGCAGCTCGCCGAGGAGAAGGACGCCAAGGAGACCGAGGAGCTGAAGGCCGCACTGGGCGCGGCCCAGGGCGGCCGGATGCCGCGCGGCACGGCGGGCGTCATGAAGGACCTGGAGGACAAGCAGAAGCGCCGCAGAACCCGCACCCAGCGCGACAGCCTCGACCTCGCCCTCACCGACCTCACGGCTTTCTACCGTGACGTCCTCGCCCTCCAGCTCGGCTCCCGCATCGCCCTCGCCAACACGGACGCCGAGGACGCCCTGGAGCGGCTCGCGCGCGGCAGCAGCCCCGAGTCGACACTCCGCCGGATCGAGGCCATCGGCGCGTGCAGAGACGCCCTCGACCGCAACGTGGCACCGCTGCTGGCGGTGGAGGCGATGACGATGGCGCTGAGATCGGGCTGATGGCGCTGAGATCGGGCTGATCGGGGCGGAGCCTGGCTGATCGCGGGCTGGGCCCGGGTGATCGGGACGCAGGCCTGCTGATGACCGGGACCCGGGGTTGGCTGATCGGTGCTGGTGGGACTCGCTGATCGGACCCCCAGCCCCGCCGATCGGGTGCTGCGAACCGCCGGGTTGACGGGGTCCCCCGTCCGTGGCGTCATGTGTACACTGCGCGATCGAACAGTGGCTCAGCGTTACGCTCGCGGAATGCACATCAGGCGCACCTCCCGCAGATCCCGGACCGGTGTCACCCTCCTCGCCCTCATGGCGCTGCTGGTGTCGGCCTGCTCCGCCACGGGCTCGACGAACAGCACCAGTCCGGCCGTGGCGGAGGCCGCACTGGCGGCGCTGCCGTCGGCCACGCCGTCGGCGCTCGCGCCGTACTACGGGCAGAAGCTGCGCTGGCGCGGCTGCGGTGCCCCCGGATTCGAGTGCGCCACCATGAGGGCGCCGCTCGACTACGCGCGCCCCGGCGCCGGGGACATCCGGCTCGCCGTGGCTCGGAAGAAGGCGACCGATCCGGGCGAGCGGATCGGTTCGCTGCTGGTCAACCCTGGCGGACCGGGTGGTTCCGCGGTCGGCTACCTCCAGCAGTACGCCGGCATCGGCTACCCGGCCGCGATCCGCGCCCGCTACGACATGGTCGCCGTAGACCCGCGGGGCGTGGCCCGCAGCGAGCCCGTGAAGTGCCTCGACGGGAGGGAGATGGATGCGTACACGCAGACCGACGTCACCCCCGACGACCAGCGGGAGACCGACCGCCTCGTCGCTGCCTACCAGCAGTTCGCGGAGGGCTGCGGCGCCCGGTCGGCGCGCCTGCTGCGCCATCTCTCCACCGTCGAGACGGCCCGTGACATGGACATCCTGCGCGCGGTGCTGGGGGACCGGCGGCTGACGTACGTGGGCGCGTCGTACGGGACCTTCCTCGGGGCGACGTACGCGGGGCTGTTCCCCGACCGGGTGGGACGGCTGGTGCTGGACGGTGCGATGGACCCGTCGTTGCCCGCGCGCAGGCTGAACCTGGACCAGACGGCGGGCTTCGAGACGGCGTTCCGGTCGTTCGCCAAGGACTGCGCGCGGCGGTCCGACTGCCCGCTGGGCACACGGGCGGGTGCCGTCGGCACGAACCTCAAGGCCTTCTTCGACAGGCTCGACGCGCGACCCCTGTCCACGGGCGACGCCGACGGCCGCAGGCTCACCGAATCCCTCGCGACCACCGGCGTGATCGCCGCGATGTACGACCAGAGCACCTGGGAGCAGCTGCGTGAGTCGCTGACCTCGGCGATCCGCGAGAACGACGGCGCCGGGCTGCTCGTCCTCTCCGACAGCTACTACGAGCGCGACGCCGGCGGCGGCTTCTCCAACCTGATGTTCGCCAACGCGGCCGTGAACTGCCTCGACCTGCCATCCGCCTTCGACGGCCCCGACGACGTGCGCAGGGCGCTGCCCGCCTTCGAGAAGGCGTCCCCCGTCTTCGGGAAGAGTCTCGCCTGGGCGGCCCTGAACTGCGCGTACTGGCCGGTCGCGCCCACCGGCGAGCCGCAGCGCATCGAGGCGCGGGGCGCCGCCCCGATCGTCGTGGTCGGAACCACCCGCGACCCGGCGACCCCCTACCCCTGGGCCCGTTCCCTGGCCGGCCAGCTCTCCTCCGGCCGCCTCCTCACCTACGAGGGCGACGGCCACACCGCCTACGGCCGCGGCAGCGCCTGCGTCGACGCGGCGATCAACGCGTACCTCCTCCGCGGCACCCCACCGACGAACGGAAAGCGCTGCTCCTAGGGGTGTTTCGAAAGTCCTGTGCGGTGCCCGCGGTGTCCGGTGCGTGCTCTCGGCGTGCCGGACGAAAGCGCTCGTACTGGATGCACTCGGGTTTTCGGCCGGTGCGGCGAGAGGGCGTGCCGGGCGCCGTGGGTGCTGTGCGGGACTTTCGAAATACCCCCTAGTCCGGCCCCCACCCCCGGACCGACACCTCCGGGGGTGGTACGGAGCACCCCCGGAAACTGTGTAGACTTACCGACGTTGCTGATCGCACCATGGTGTGGACAGCGCGCCGCCTTAGCTCAGATGGCCAGAGCAACGCACTCGTAATGCGTAGGTCTCGGGTTCGAATCCCGAAGGCGGCTCTTCCGAAGCCCAGCCCAGACATTGTCTGAGCTGGGCTTTTGCTTGAGCGCATGGGGCGGCGACCTCGAGCGGACCCTGCGCCAGTCTCAGTTTTGGCCTCAGGCGCGAGTTCCGGCGCTGGCATGAAGTGGCTCTCATGCGGCGCGTTGCATCCTCCGACAGGTGCGATAGTCCTCTGCGCTTATCGGCGAGTCTGACTGATCAGGGTGTGCCGCAGAACCTCTGATCGTCGGCATGTCCACCCCGAGTTCGTTCAGGTCGTGCTGGCGGCGTGGCGCATCCCGTCGTACAGGCGGCGGTCGTCGATCCTGGTCCCTCTGAGTTGCTCTTCGAACTCGGCCCGGTCCGTGCAGGTCGAGGGGACGACCATCCGGCCGGGTGAAGAGGGCCTTGCATGCGCCCGCCGCGCCGCGCAGGGCGAGCACGTGGGTGCGGTCGATGGCGCTGCGGCTGTGCCGCATACAGAGCGGGTGGTGGTACGGGGAGACGGCCTGCGCGCCGACTGCCATGCGTCCGTTACGGCGCGTTCTGCGAACTGTCGCCAAGTGCTGGACAGGTGGGTCATGCTGAGGTGCCTGGCCAGTTGCGGAAGCATCAGCAATGGCCTTGGCGGGCATCGGCATCGAAGACCCCAACGGTGGCCACGAACTCCGGTCGAGCAGGCTCAGGCGACAGAGGTCAGGAATTGCTGCTCTTGGCGTCAGTAACCGAGTGACTGACTCGGCGCGTGCAGGAAACACCGCCCACCCCGAACAAGACTCGTGTCCTGCGTCGGTCGGCATGGTGGTGTGCCGCTTCGCGGACTGACCAGCCAATTCTGTCGGGAGCTGTCAGAGCAAGGTCGCCAGGGAGATCGATGAGCGAGTAAACCACGCCTGCCAGGCATTTCGTACAATCTCTATGAATTTCCGGCGACAACCTAAAAATTACCTCGTATGTGGTCCTGTTGTTCGCGGCGGCCGGATCACGCCGGCATCTGAGATGCGGAACTGCGGAACCTGATCCGGACGACACGCCGCACAAGGTTTCCGATTTTGGAACCCACGGTATGATCTTGACTGGTTCGATCTCCGAACAGTGTGTACACAGGGCGGCCTTTCATCGCCCTTCACGTCAAAAGGGGGAATCCGGTCATGAGGCGTGCGGTTGTCGCCGGAGGAGCGGGTTTTGTCGGCTCTCATCTCTGCGAACGGCTTCTAATGGAAGGCTACGAGGTCGTCTGCCTGGATAATTTCGTCACCGGTTCGCCAGAGAATGTAGCGCACCTTTCCGAAATCGGTCCATTTCATGTCGTCAATAGCGACATAACGGAACCCATCCGAATATCAGGCGGCATCGACATCGTGCTGCACCTGGCTTCGCCGGCAAGTCCTGTCGACTACCTTCGACTGCCGGTCGAGACCCTGAAGGCAGGTTCCATCGGGACCCTGCACACTCTCGAGTTGGCCAAAGAACACGGTGCGAAGTACTTGCTGGCTTCCACGAGCGAGGTTTACGGAGACCCGCAGATCCATCCGCAACCAGAGACATACTGGGGTCACGTGAACCCGATCGGTCCGCGGTCGGTGTACGACGAGGGGAAACGGTTTTCCGAGGCTGCGGTCACAGCATATCGAAGGGCGTACGGACTCAACGCGTCCATCTTCCGCATCTTCAACACCTACGGCCCCCGCATGCGGTCGCACGATGGCCGGGCGATTCCTGCATTCATCAATCAAGCGTTGCGTTCCGAGCCGATAACGGTCGCCGGTTCCGGTGCGCAGACGCGGTCATTGTGCTACGTGTCGGACCTGATCGAGGGTATCATCCGGCTCATTGATACGGAGCATACGGGGCCGATAAACATCGGGAATCCGCAGGAAATAACCATCCTGGAACTGGCGACACTCATCAAGCAGGCTTGCGGATCAGATTCGCCTATCGAATTCATTCCTCGGCCGGAGGACGATCCGCAACAGAGGAGGCCGGACATCAGCTTGGCTGCCGAGGTTCTGGGCTGGTCACCGGAAGTCTCGTTGGCGGAGGGCGTGAAGCACACTATTTCTTGGTTCGCCAGCTCCGCACACTGACGACAAGACCGTGCAGTGAGGCCGTGCGGTGGCATGCGCCGACCGCGGCCTCACTGCATGGATGCCCAGGCATCGGCGATGATGTCCGCGAGCGCGGTACGTGTGGGCTGCCACCCCAAAGCCTCCCGGGCGAAGTCGGCGGCGGCGATGAGAACGGCCGGGTCGCCGCTGCGGCGAGGGGCTATGACCTCCGGGATCGGATGTCCCGTGACATGGCGGGCGGTCTCGATCACCTCACGCACGGAAAAACCGGTGCCATTACCCAAGTTGCATATGATGTGCCTGTTGGGACGCGCGGCGTCGAGAGCCAGCAGATGGGCTTGAGCCAGGTCGGCGACGTGTATGTAATCGCGGATGCACGTGCCGTCGGCGGTCGGGTAGTCGGTGCCGTAGATCGCGACCGACTTCCGGCGCCCCTGGGCGACCTGCAGGACGATCGGGATGAGGTGAGATTCCGGGGAGTGGCGTTCCCGGTGACGCCCATAGGCACCCGCGACGTTGAAATATCGGAGCGATACGGCTGCCAGACCGCGTGCCCGACACTCCCCGCTGATCATGTTGTCGACGGCCAGCTTGGAGGCGCCGTAGGGATTGATCGGGGCGGCCGGGGTGTCCTCGGTGATCGGCATGAATCGCGGTTCGCCGTAGACCGCGCAGGTGGAGGAGAAGACCAAGGTACCCACACCGGCCCCGCGCATCGCGTCCAGGAGGCTGAGTGATCCGACGGTGTTGTTCCACCAATACTTTTCCGGCATTCGTACGGATTCACCGACTTCGGCCACGGCGGCGAAGTGCAGGACCGCCGAGTACGAGGAGTCCAGCACCCTTGCCGCA
This sequence comes from Streptomyces sp. NPDC030143, assembly GCF_055573695.1. Lineage (NCBI taxonomy): Bacteria > Bacillati > Actinomycetota > Actinomycetes > Kitasatosporales > Streptomycetaceae > Streptomyces > Streptomyces sp. NPDC030143. The sequence goes on along the minus strand of NZ_JBVIAY010000008.1, from coordinate 134,916 downwards.
TCTTGGATGCGGCCTTCGATGAACCGGGCCCCGCTGGGCACGGAATCCCTGAAACCGGTCGACAGGTCATCCAGCACAGTGACTCCGTATCCCGCCTGGAGCAACTGCGTGGTTACCACCGACCCGATGTACCCGGCACCGCCGGTGACAAGAACCTTCAGACCCCCGTGAGTCACGCGCCCGTCCCTCCCACTCGCTGTTCAGGGTGATCATCATTGCGCAGGGGCAGGCTCCTGAGCTAGCGCGATCTGGGCCGGTTGCGTTGACCAGGCAAGGTGTAGGCTGAGGCCCTGGCAGCGCCATCATCGGCATGAAGGAGGAGCCAGGTTGCCTCGTCACCTGACGGCTGTTGGTGAGCGCGTTCACGGGCTGGGACTGGCAGCTTCGGCGTATGCATCATGAGTGTCAAATTGATCGCGCGTACGGTCCGAAGTACGGAGTGGATCGCGGCCGACGAGATCGCAGGACTGCCGGCGGCTTCGGGCATCGAACTGAGCGGTCGTGAGGTTCGCTTCGAGCTCCCTGAACTGCACAGTCGACTGTTGCAACTGCGCACAGTGGACGACGTGTTCCTTTTGGTCGGCGAAATCGACGGGGTCGGGCATACGAAGGACGTCGTTCTCTGGCTGGCCCAGCGACTCGCGACGCTGCCGTGGCGGCGAGCCGTGAAGAGTCTCAGGTCACTGCGAGCGGTCACGGCGGCACCTCGATTCGATGTGGTGGTGAGCCTCGTCGGACGGCGCAACTTCAGCCGCTACGTCCTGGAGGACGCTGTGGGTGCGGCGCTCACGGCGCCCTTGGGTGGTCGGTTCGCCTCCCGCAGTGCCGAGACCGGTCAGTCGGTACCCGTCGATATGACGGTTCGTCTCTTCGTGGAGGGAACCAGGGCAACCGCCACACTCAGGGTGGCGGCCGGGCCGCTGCATCGACGGTCCTACAAACAGCACGCCGAGCGTGGCACCCTCCACCCCCCGCTCGCCGCGGCTCTTGCCCGGCTGGCCGAGCCCGCCGCCAACGCAGTTGTCGTCGACCCCTTCTGTGGTGACGGCACCATCCCGATCGAGATGGCCGCGATCCAGCCGGCCGCCCGCTTGTTCGCTGCCGACCACGACATCACCCGGGTGCGCAACGCCCGTCGTAACGCCGAGCTGGCTGACACGCCCATCTTCTTCGGAACCGCAGACGCTGGTCTTCAGCCCTGGTCCTCCGGCAGCGCTGACCTGCTGGTGACCAACCCGCCATGGAACCTCGCCGTTGAGGCAGCGGGGTCGCTCACGCCCTCTCTGAACATGTTCTGGGACGAATGCGCCCGCGTGCTGTCACCCACTGGACGCGCCGTCCTCGTGACAGACAGCGAGATGGACGTCCCCACGGTGCTGCGTGCTCGAGGATTCCAGCTCTCCCTGGCCCACCACATCCGGTTGGCCGGTCGGCTTTCACACCTCCTGCTCTGCGCCCCGCCCGGACGGCCCCGACCGATTCTCCCCTCCGGCCTCGCCGGATGGCGGCAGCGGGCGCTCGCAGTCGGCGTGGTGACTGAGCACGGGTTCTGAAGAACCTCTTTTGTGAAGCAGTGAATGGGCTCGCCTGCGTGCCAGCATGCGAGGGATACGCCCGGCGAGCCAGGCCATCCCGCAAACGACGTCTCCGAACGCTGCCCTTCGCGTCGCTGCCGGGGCAGCGCCACGGCGACGCAGGTCACTGATGACCCAGCTTGCCGAAAGCCTCACGACATCCCTGACTCGCCAACTTGGGTCAGTGGCCAGGAAGTAGTACTTATTGCGCAGCATGTGTCGTCGTCGATACAGAGATGCGGCTGAGTCACCGCCCCCGTAGTGCTGAATGCCCAGGTTTAGCAGAAGGGCCACCCGCCAACCACCCCAGCGCGCCCGCCGACAGAGGTCGGTCTCCTCGTAGAACGAGTGATAGGCAGGGTCGAACATGCCGATACTGCGGAGTACGTCGGCGCGGCAGAAGAAAGCTGCACCCTGTACATACGCATGCTCCAGAGTCTCCGGGGCTCGCCCCTGGGCCGGACTGGCCTCCGACGGGTGATCCGGCCAGTCGAGGAAGAGCGCGTGTGCTTCACCGGCCTGCAGAGCGTCCACTGACCAAGCGTTCAACTCTGTACTGGACGAGCCGTCAGCGGTGTAGACAAACTGCATCGGGCCCACTACGCCGTAGCTCGGCTGATTTTCCATGAACTCAGTGAGCCCATAGACGAGATCTGGCGGGGTCCGTGTGTCAGGATTGACCAAAAAGACAAAGTCAGCGCCGCGCTCCAGCGCCATCCTCATGCCGATATTGTTAGCACCGGAAAACCCTAGGTTTTCCGGGCTGTGGACTACTTCAACCTCTGGATACTTTCCCCGCACAAGCTCGGCGCTGCCATCGGACGAGCTGTTGTCGACGAAAATTACATCTAGTGAATGCTCCTGCATTTCGGAGGCGAGCAATGAGGTGAAGCACTCCTCCAACCAGCGCCGGTTATTGTAGCCGACTGTTATCGCGACTATCTTAGCCATGCGCTATGTTGTCCTTTCGTCTCACTCCGTCAGGGTGGCATCACGGGATTGTTCGGAAGGCTGCTTCGACCACCCCTCGCCCTCACCAAATCGACGGAAAAGGCCATAAGTGGACAGAGCCACGTCCACCACGCCCATTGCGAGGGAGGGGACGGCGAGCAGCCACAGCCTTCCCGTTGCCTTGATGTGGAGGAGTGCGGCGATCAACTGCCCGGTGACCGCCGCGCCGAACGTGAACAGCGGAAATGCTACGAGCCATCCGCCGCGGCCCATGCCGAGGACGCAAGCACTGAGAATGGCCCACAGGATCAAGATGGGCCGCTCCGCGTACCCAAATGAGTTCACCGCGGAACCAAGCCGTGCGCTCCAACTGCGGTCTCTGGTTCGGAGCAGGTTACTGCTAACCGACCGACCTGTCGCGTACAGTCCGACAATCCACCGCAAATGCTGACGAACATAACCGTGCAGGGTGTCAGGCACCTCGTGCCGCGACGATATATCCGACGCAAAACCGATACGCCGACCGGCTGCGCGCAGGGCGGCAGAGAAAGTCGCGTCGTCCGCCAAGTTCCAGTCGCTCGGATAGAACTGCCGGAATGCCGTCCAGCGGCAACCGAATACACCGGCGAGTGCCGCGTCGCCCCAAAGCGCGGCACGGCCCCGGCTGTTCACTTCTTCGCTCACAGCTCCCTCGAGCTCGCAGAAGACGCTCACCAGAGAGCGATCGGGCTCTATGGCGCGGTGTCCGAATGCGACGGCGTCCACGTCCGGATCGCCGAACCACCTCGCGAGACGAAGCAGAGTGTCGGCGGGCAGAATGTGGTCGGCATCCGTGACGAGCACCAGATCGTCGTCCGATATCGGCAAGCTGGCCAGAGCCGCGTGAAGCGCACCGGCCTTGCCGCGCCGAGTTCCGTCCCGGCTGACCGCTATCCGCCATTCCGCGGGCGCCAACTCCTCGAGCCGTCCGACCGTGTCATCGTCGGACGCGTCATCGACCAGTACGACCTCAACGTTCGGGTAGTCCAGGGCGTTTATCACACGTACCAGTTCCGGTACGCGCGCGGATTCGTTCAGCAGAGCACTGACCACCCAGAACCGGGGGAGATCGACGGGAACAGGCCCTGGCTCGACTCGCCGAAAGGAGGCTGCGGTCAACAGCATCCGGCGCCCGGCGAGCAGAACCAGCACCAAGCCCACAAAGAGGTTTGCCGCTATCAGGGCTCCTGCAAAGAGACCCACCTCACACCACCGAAATCAAAGTGATCTCGGCCGGCGCGCCCAGCCGCAATGCGATTTCAACTGATCCGATGCCGCGGCTCACATACACGTCTGTGCCATTCAGCCGACTCCAACCGGCCAGATAGGTGTCGCCGTATGTTGAGTTGGAGAAGAGGGTGCGGCCGAACAAGCGGATCTGCCCGCCATGCGTATGCCCGCTGAGCATCAGGTCCACACCATGCTCGGCCGCCACAGGGGCGAAGTCCGGGTTGTGGCTCAGCAGGATGGCGATCTCGTCGTCTTCGCGCCCGTCGAGTGCCGCGACGATGTCGGGCTGTCCGGTCCAAAGGTCATCTACGCCGCACAACCACACACTGCCCTCATTGCCGTCGACCCTCACGCCGCGATTGGTCAACAGGGTTACCCCCGCAGACTCGAGGCACTCGGTGACGAGCGGAGCATTGAGCCAGTAGTCGTGGTTACCGAGCACGGCGAAGACTCCAAGCCGACAGTCAAGTTCCGCGATGGCCCGGGTGAATTCGTCGGTGTCGTCCAGACTGCGGAAGAAGTAGTCCCCGCCGAGCACGATGAGGTCAGGGTTGAGAGCGTTGACCTGGTGGACCGACTGGCGCAGATACGAGGGAGGAGTCGTCGGACCGAGATGTATGTCGGTGAGAAAGGCGACGGTGATCGGCCCCACTGCACGACGGGACGGAGCCGGACGCCATGTCACCTTCTCCAGACGGGCGCTTGGAAGCATCCGACGCAGCATGAGATTGACGGGACGGACGATCTGGCCCCCCACTCGGAGGAGCTTACGGGCAAGACTCGCTTTCACGGCGCCTCAGCTCGGTGCGGCGCGAACCCGCGGGTCAAGGTCTGCAGGAGTCTGGGGTCGACGCCGGCGGAGTACTCAGGGAGTCGTGAGAAACGGTCGGCTGGGTTGTCGTACAAGACGCCGAAGCCCATGTCGCGGTAGCTCCAGTAGGACCATCCGATGCCCAACTCGTCGAAGATGGACAGAACATCGGTCAACCATGCGTAGCGAGACTCGGCCGGCGCCAGGACGAAGGCTCCGAATTCACCGCAGTGTATGGGAACGCCCAGTTCGCGGGCGCGTTCTGCGGCGGGCATCAGGAGTTTGCGCAGCTCTTCCCGGTGCCACTCACGATCAAAGCAGTGCTGGAACTCCGAAGGCACCGGCGTCGCGCTCGGAACCATCCGACCCGGATACGTCTGGGAGTTGGAGGAGTAGGGCAGTACCTCCGACCAGAACGCCTGCTGGTGGGTGAAAGCGATCGGCTCGTAGAAGTGCACACCCAGCACGCACCTCGAGTCCGGCACGGTCATCTCACTCCACAGACCTGGCGCGCCCCGATCAGCCCCCTCGACCACGATCCATGCCTGCGGTGCATGCTCGCGGACTCGACCGACCATCTGTTCCACCATACCGGCCCAGAGGTGCACATCCCGTGTCGTCGGCTCGTTGAGCAGATCGATGGCGATGTCGGTCGTATCAGGAAGCGTTGGCAGGAGGAACTCCCAGAACGCCGCCAACTGGTTCACCGCCGACCCGTCCGCCCAGAGCGGATTGTCGCGGTTCTCGAAGGTGTGGCACGGCGCCTCGTGCAGGTCGAGGATGTAGCGGAGACCTGCTTGGGTGGCTCTGTCGTGAAAGGCACGCAGGGTTCGCACAGCTTCGGAGCGGGGCGGGCCGGGTTCGTCACCACCCATGACGAAGTGCCAGTCCAGCGGCAGACGGACGTGATCGAATCCCCATTCCGCGATCCGATGGAGATCCGTCTGACCGATGTAGCTCTCGACGTGCTCAGCGGTGAGCTTCGCCTGGGACAACCAACCGCCCAGATTCAGCCCATGGAGCAGTGGGAAGGGGACAGGAGCGGTCGCCGGCACTTAGTCTCCCTGACCGTCAGGGCCCGCCCCGAGCGGCCAGGCGTTGATGTTGAAGTTGATCACGACCCGCTCCTGCTTCCCGTAGAACGGCGCCACCTCATGGAGGATGTCAGCGGGCCAGAGCAGGAGCAGACCGGCCTTGGGGCGAATGTAGTAGTTGGTCTGACGAACCCGGAAACTGAACATGCCGGCGTACGGCATGGAGTCATCGGGTTCACCGTCCTGCAGGTAGTAGGCGCCCGACCAGCGGTGGTCCGGGTAGGGCGGTCCGTAACGCTCATGGTTGTGCAGGACCTTGTAGTCGCCGTCCTTGTAGAACTGGATCCAGCTCTCGCTGATCCAGGGTTCACTGGAGTCGACTTCTTCCGTAGCCCGAAGAGCGTATTGGTACCTTTCCGCGATAATTCCACGAAGACGCCCCACGGATTCCGACTTGATGTCCAGGAAAGAGTTGGTGGGTACTCCGTGCCACACTCCGATCGCCGGGATCTGTGTCTCCGACCAGGCGTCGTCGTCGAATTTGACCCCGATTCCTCTTTCGTCGATGTGACGAACGTCGGGGACCTCTATTTCCGGTTCGGTGAGCGACTCGCGAGCCACGCGCATGAGGTCCGCGTTGAATGCGTCGAGGTCAGCGAAATCGAGCTGCTTGTAGATAACCGGCACAGGCGCCAGGTGAAAGAGATCGTCCTGCACGGGGTGCAATATTCCGTGCGAGCGGCCGAAGTCCATGTATCGAGCCCTCCGTCTGTCGTCGACGCCATACCAAACAAGTCGACCGCGGGGCAAACGATTTAAGCAGCACCCCCCGTGGTGACCCCGTACAAGATAGCTAAGGTGGCCCGCGCAGGGAAGGGCTCCAGAGGATCTTGTCACGTTCATTACTTCTCGCTAGCCTCAGGACAGTATCTTGACAGTGCCACCGGGTTGTCTGCTGCCCGCGAAGGCGGTGTCATTTGCTAACCCTGAGGAATAAGGGGTGCTATGCCCAGCTCAATCACCAGTCCCGTCTCATCCGGTAATGACCGTATACAAATCGTTTCTGCCTGTAATGCCGGATATTTGCCCTATGTGGCTGCTTTGATCGCCTCGCTCTCGGCGAGTCGTAATCAAGCATCCGGTATCGACCTGACCATGCTCCATCAGGGTGTGAGCGCTGGCGCGCAGCGCCGGATCGAGGAATTCGCCGACGGAGTGGCGGTGCGTTGGGTCGAGGTGACCGAGGCCAGCTACGCTGCCGCCGGCCTGCCTACTGATGAGACAGTTGTGCGGCCACATTACTTCCGATGCCTCATGGGTTCTGTACTGCCGCCGTCGGTCCAGCGTGCTATCTATCTCGATGCCGACGCGATCGTCCTCGACGACCTCCAAGAACTGTGGTTGAGTGATTTGGACGGCAAAGTACTCGGAGCCGCGTCCGACTATTTCCTGCCGCGCTGCCGCGATGCTGTCGGACCCTGGCAGGAGCTTGGACTCGACCCTGAGGCGCCGTACTTCAACTCAGGGGTAATGGTGGTTGACCTGGGCCGTTGGCGCGGAGAAGAAGTGGCGGCGCGGGTGCTTCACCGTTGCTGTGACTCCCGCGAGCATCTGCTGGCACAGGGTAAGTGGCCGCAGTACGACCAGTTCGGCTTGAACGTGGTATTGCAAGGTCAATGGCACCTTCTTTCCCAGGACTGGAACTACCTCTCAGAGTTGCCGGAGAAACATCCCCATGTCGTCCATTTCTGCGGCGGCGGCAAGCCGGGATCACCGACCTGCGGACCGCTTTTCACAGAGCTCTTCGACTCCACTCTCGCCGGAACGCCATGGAGCGGATGGCGGCCGGGAGATCCGGCCATCAACGTTGCGTGAGACGCCACGACCACTTTAGGAGTATGGGTTGCCGCCTGAAGCGAACGGCAAGGAGATTGTCATCATCGGCGCGGGTCCAGCCGGCCTCAGCGCCGCGTATCAACTGGTCGGTCAAGGCCAGAAGCCCGTTATTCTTGAGGCGGACGATGTGGTTGGCGGGATCAGCCGTACCGTCGAACGAGAGGGCTGGCGTTTCGACATCGGCGGCCATCGTTTCTTCACTAAGGTGAACCGAGTAGAAAAACTCTGGTCGGAGATTCTTCCGGACGATGAATTCCTAGTGAGGTCACGCCAGAGCCGCATCTACTACGGCGGGCGGATGTTCGACTACCCGTTGAATCTTCCAAACGTACTGTCCGGCCTCGGACCACGCGAATCCTTCCTGTGTGCGGCCTCTTACATCGGTGCCCGATTGCGTCCGGCCACGGAGGTGTCAACCTTCGAAGGCTGGACCGCTTCGCGGTTCGGATGGCGGCTTTACCGGAAGTTCTTCAAGACGTACACGGAGAAGGTGTGGGGCGTTCCTGCCAACACCATCCAGGCGGACTGGGCGGCACAGCGAATAAAAAACCTCTCGTTCTACGAGGCGGTTCGCGACGCACTCATCCCCAGTAAAGGCAAGACGCGGGTCGTTTCCCTGATCGATAGGTTCCGGTACCCGCGGTTCGGCCCAGGACAGATGTGGGAGACCTGCCGGGATGTGGTGGTCGGTGCGGGCGCTACCTTGCGTATGGAGTCCAAGGTGACCCAGCTTTCCCACGCCGGTGGCAAGGTGCACACCGTGACTGTGCGCAGTGCCGAGGGAGAAAGCGACACCCTGGATACAGAGGCGGTCATCTCGTCCATGCCGTTGGGCGAGCTGGTGGCTGCAATGAATCCGGCGCCGCCGCAACGGGTACTGGACGCCGCGATGGCACTACGGCACCGGGACTTCCTCACTGTGGCACTGGTCGTGCCCGAGGAGGCAGCCTTCCCCGACAACTGGATCTACATTCACTCACCAGACGTGCGGGTGGGGCGGATACAGAACTTCGGTGCTTGGTCGCCGTATCTCGTCAACGACGGGGCCGCCTGCCTTGGTCTGGAATACTTCGTGAACCGTGGCGACGATCTCTGGTCTGCGACCGACGAGGACCTCGTGGCTCTCGGTGCCCGTGAACTCGAAGCACTCGGCTTGGTGCCCGCCGCCGACGTGCGCAAGGGGTATGTGGTGCGGATGCCGCAGGCATACCCGATGTACGACGGCCACTACAAGAGGAACATCGAGATTCTGCGCGACTGGCTCGCGGAACACGCGAGCAACGTCCACCCGGTCGGACGCAACGGCATGCACCGCTACAACAACCAGGATCACTCCATCCTGACGGCGATGCTGACGGTGGAGAACCTGTTGAACGGGGCGGATCACGACATCTGGTCGGTCAACGTCGAGGCGGAGTACCACGAGGAACAGCGCGCCTCGACACCGCAACTCGACGATGCAGGGGTTGGCTGACAGTCATTCACCGGGTGTCGTCGCTTCGGGGCCGCGCGATCGAGGATCGGGCGGCCCCTTTGCATGCACCCTTCGTACCCGGCAGCCCAGTGGCGAGCGCCATACCCAGCCCAAGGCCGCCGACCCAGTAGTGCGCGTACATGTACGGGATCACCATGGCCACAGTCAGCCGATCCACATGTCTGGCGGCATAGGCAAGAAGCTCGCGATGCAGTATCACCATCGCCAGTACGAGCAGTCCGACAGCGACACCCATCCAGGTCGTCACCGCGAGCAGCCCGATCGACAGCGGGGTCAGCAGCGCCAGGACCATACCGATCCTGCCCTCCCTCCCTGTGTTGAGTTGCCCGGCGATCGCTCTGCCCTGCAGCAGGAGCCTGCTCCACGGAATCGCCCGCTCAAAAAGATCGCTTCGGAACCATTTGCCCAGGGAGTACTCCTTGCAGTGGCTCCCCGACATACGTGGTTCCATCAGAATCCGCAATCCGGCACGGTGGAGTTTCACACCGAACGCGATGTCCTCGCAGTAGCGCAGGTCGTCGTCGAAGCCGCCGACCTTCTGCCACGCGGCACGGGATACGGCCGAGCAGCCGGTCCAGAACGTCGCTACAGGACCGGCGTGCCGGGTGTGGACGAAGGAGTGCTGCAGGTTCTTCAGCCGCGTGATCCTGTTGCCTTCAGACACGTTGGGCAAGTACGCCCCCACAACAGCGTCCCACCCCTCTGCGAGAGCGGCCCGGGCGACACCCACCGCTGAGGGCGTGATGCGCACATCCACGTCGACGAAGAGCAAGGCGTCGTTGGTCGCGGCCGCGGCGCCGGCGTTGCGAGCCACTGCTGGGCCGCGGTTCTCCGGCAGCGTGATGACCTCAGCTCCGCCCTCCGTCGCGGCGCTTAGTTCGTCTTCGGTCGGTGGCCCGTCGAAGACCACCAGGACGTTGTCATGAGAGCCTCGAGCGGCAGCGACAGCCGCAAGACAAGGTGCGATGTGCTTTCCGCCCCTATAGACGGGGATGATGAACGAGAAGGCATGAGGCTCTGACTGCTGAGAAGCCGGGCCGGGGGACGTGGCCGTCACGTCGTCTTCCACGGTTCCTCCAGGAGATCCACCAGGGCGGTGCTGAACTGCTCGGCGGCCGAGTCCCAGGTGAACTGTCTCGCGAAGGTGGCCGCCTCCGCGGTTTTCCATGACACCTGCGAGTTCTCGAGCAGTCGTTCGACGATGTGATCGGCGAGATGCGGGACATCGGGGAACAGGCTGCTCGGGGAAGCGACCACTTCTGGGTGGGCGCAGCGGTCGAGCGCCGCGACGGGCACCCCCATCCACTGCGCTTCCACCAACGGCAGGTTGAAGCCCTCGAAGGTGCTTGCAGACACATGCATGTCTGCCGCGGCGTAGGCGCTGGCGAGTCCTGACTCGTCGACCGGTCCCAGCGCTGTGACACCATGAGTCGCGAGCCAGTCCCGGTCGGCCGGCGTCGCCTGGCCCACCACGGCGAAAACGCCGCCGCGCTGTTGGAAGCCGCGCTGGGACAAGGCGTCGCCGAGCACGTGAAGCCCCTTGTACCGCGCCTCAGGCCCGCACCGCGCGACCGCGAGCACAAGAGGTGCCTCAGCCGGAAGCCCAAGAGCACGACGAGCGACGGACCGGTCGGGACGTACGTCGAGCAGACGGCGCGCGTGGTCAACGCCATTGGGCACTACACGGATCCGGGACTCGTCCATCCAACGTGCCATGCGCGTCGCCAGCCATTGCGAGATCGTCACCACACCCGTGGCTCGGCGTCTGGCAAGGATCGCGTAGCCGGCCACTGCCCAGATCGCCATCCGGAGGGCGGGCGACGCGTGACGGCTGGGAACCGCCCCGTGATCGTAAAGAACCACAGGTGCGTTGAGTCTTCCCCCGAGCGTGTCGAACGGAAAGCTGACCGGCACGTAGCAGTCGGTAGGTATCCGCTCGATGGACGGGATCAGGTGGCGGACGCCTTCCGCCCGCTGGCGGACGCCGCCTGGGACGGCCGGAAGTGGTACGCACTCGAACTCAGGCGGGCGCGCCAGGAGAAGTGCTGCGTCGTCGGTTTCCGCGCCTGCGACGACTACTTTCTCGCCACGCTTGGCGAGTGCTTCCGCGAGATGGACGGTGGCCACGTCGATTCCGCGGCCCACGTGCAGACCGTCGATAAGGAAGGTGATTCTCACTGTGCGCCGACCTCGGTGCTACGCGCGACCCTCCTGTAGATCGACTCGTAGGCGGCGTGAATCGCGGGTATGGCCAGAGCTGGGTCGCTGGCTCGGTTCCGCGCCTCCTCACCCCGCCGCTGCAGTCCTACCGGGTCGGAGAGAAGGGAGAGAATTGCATTCGCCAGCGGCTCCGGCGCGTTCGACGGCACGAGCCGGCCGACGGACTCGTCGACGAGATCGGCTACGCCGCCCACATCGGTGGCCACGACCGGACATCCTGCTTGGAAGGCCTCAACTATGACGATGGGTAGTGCTTCCCACCTGGAGGGCAGGACGAACAGGTCGGCCGCATGCAGCAAAGAGTTGAACGCTTGGCGCGTTGGCTGGGCGCCGAGCAGCCGGAACCTGGCTCCGATGCCTGCGTTGTCTATCTGCTTGCGTATCTCGCCCTCGAGCGGCCCTCCGCCGACCACCGCGAAGACGATTTCGCGATGGGGGCCTACGAGTTGGTCGACGCGATGGCACGCTTCGACCAACTTGTCGATCCCCTTCTGTCGGTCGAGGCGCGCGACGGTAAGCACCAGGTGTCCCTCAGGGGACACACCCAACCCCCGCCGCGCCTCGCGCACCTCGTCGGTTCCCACGTCCGGCAACCGGTCGACGGGGTACCGCACTGTGCTCAGCTCGTCGTCTTGAAAACCCTGTGCCAGGAAGGGCCTGCCGAGCCGTGTCGCCGGGACGACGACGTGTGCGGCGACACGGCGTGCTGCGCGGGCGTAGTGCTCCTCGCGTCCCAGCTCACACCCGTGGAACGAAAAGACCACGGGCGGTCCGGACGGCACCGCCGCCAGTCTGGCCACGTAAGCAGGGGCAACCTCGTGAGTGTGCACCACATCGACCGGATGGTCGCGGAGCCATCGACGAAGCCGGTAGGCAGAGGCGAGGAATGACCGGGCGCGGCGCTGTGGTGATCCGCCGTTGGCAGTCACGAGATCGACCGGCAGAGAGAGAAACCCGGATGCTCCGGGTGTGAGCCAAGTGCCAGGACTTCCCGCGAGCCACACGGTATGACCGTTCTGCTGCATTTTCTCGCGCAGATCGAGTATGTGCCTGGCCACTCCGCCGATCTCATACGAGGTGGTGAGTTGCAATATGCGCAGAGCTTTCGCTCCGGTCTCCGACTCGGCGGGTGGAGGGGACATCTGATGCCTCACAGTGACCTCGGTTCCCGTCTGTATCGCACCCTGCAGCCAAGACCATGATCGTGACACGGTCGCGTCAACAGACGCAAGGAAGTTCGGGACTGCGATGCGGCGCCGCAGACGTGGGCTCCGGCGGCGCTCCGGATCCCCGAGGTGCTGCGGTCTGGCGTTGGCCGGCAGACCCGCACGCGGAACCATGCTTCCCTGCCCGCCCGGCCGTTCCCGCGGTCGCCCCGGTCGCCCCGGTCGCCCCGGTCGCCCCGGTCGCCCCGGTCGGACCCGCCGCCGGCGTGAGGAGGCCCCGCGGCCCGGTCATGAACGCGGTGCGGGGCAGATCACCCGCGACACGGCATGAGCGGGACTGAATCTGAGAAGTATGGAGGACGGGGTGACTCAGGACATCATGTATTCAAGCTCAGTAACCATTCCAAACCCAACGGAAAGCCTTAATCGGGGCGTCACGCTCAGCATTCCATCGCCGCAGGGCGTGATCAGGTAGGGTCTCGGTGGAGCCACCGTGGCCTAATCGCAGCGGTGGCTCGACTGTGCGCGGAAATGCCCGTACTTCTTTCCTTGCTCAAGCGTGAAGGGTAAGGACTTGGCGACGGAACAGGACGGTGAGCACGGACATGAGTGAAAGTGTTGTACTCGGTGTGAACGCTGCGCACGACGCGGCGGCGTGTTTGCTCGTCGACGGTAGGCTCAAGGTAGCGATCAGCGAGGAGCGTATCAGTCGCGAGAAGTACCACGGGGGCTTCCCCTATCGGGCTGTTGAATACTGCCTGAGTGCTGCGGGAATCGACAACATCAATTCCGTGGACTGCGTGGTTGTCAATCAATACGCGAGTTCCGACTTCGATGTCGAGATCGTGAACAACGGTTTCTCTGGCACTCTGATCGTCAATCCTTCGCATCACCTGCTGCACGCCTATTACGCCTGGGTTGCCTCTGGATATCGTGATGCTGCCGTCATGATTCTCGACGGCAGTGGCTACAGCTTCGGCGAACATCAGCGCCGTGGCAGCCCCCATCTCGGTGACGCGCCAGAATTCTCGGAGATGGAGGAAGCGGAATCGCTGTTCAGCATAACGGATGGCGCGATCGAACTCATCTCGAAGCGCTGGGCTTTGTGGGAGGCCAGTCATCCCTACTATCGCTTCGCAAGCCTTGGCCATATGTACTCGGAGGCGTCGCAGTACATATTCGGCCATTGGAAGCACGCAGGTAAGACGATGGGTCTGGCGGCCTTCGGCGATCCCTCCGCCCTGTCCGAGCCGATCATCGACCTGACCGATGACGGAATGGAAATCGACACCCTGTGGGTGACCAGGCTCCCCCAGCGCTCCTCGTTGCCGCCGGAACAGGACCCGATCTGCCGGAATGTAGCTGCGAAGGTCCAGTCCGAGTTGGAGCGGGGAATTCTTCACCTTGCCGAAGTGCTTCACCGTCGTACCGGCCAGAGCAATTTGGCGATCAGCGGGGGAGTCGGCCTGAACAGCGTGACCAATGGGCGAATTCTGCGCGAGTCAAAATTCACCAGCCTCTTCGTGACGCCTGCCGCCGGAGACGCCGGGGTGGCGATCGGGGCTGCTCTCTACGGCCATCACCAGCTTGTCGGGTCCGTGCCCCAGTGGGCGTACCGCGATGATTATCACGGACGTGCCTACACCGCTTCCGAAATCGAATCGAGCCTCAAGCGGCATAGTGATCTCATCCAGTGGGAGAACGTGACTGACGACGTAGCCGAACGTGCCGCCGAGGACGTGGCTGCGGGACGGGTCGTCGGCTGGTTCGAGTTGGGCAGCGAATTCGGTCCTCGCTCTCTCGGCCATCGCAGCATTCTGAGCGACCCTCGGGACGCGGGCATGCGTGATCACCTCAACGACCGAGTCAAATTCCGCGAGCCGTTCCGTCCTTATGCTGCTTCCGTACTCGCCGAGCGCGCGAATGAGTACTTCGATCTGGCGGTCGACGATCCCTTCATGCTGATCGTTGCGCCGGTTCGCCCGGAGCACGCCGAGACCATTCCCAGCGTCACTCACGCGGACGGTACCTGTCGTGTTCAGAGCGTGAGGCCGGATCATCCCGGGCGGTTCCGATCGGTCATCGAGGAATTCCATCGCCGGACGGGCGTGCCGCTCGTACTCAACACGTCATTCAACATCCGCGGCGAACCGATCGTCGAGAGCCCGGACGACGCGCTCGAGTGCTTTCTTGCCACTAACTTCGATGTGCTCTACCTCGAGGGCCGGCGGGTGAGTAAAGTCCGCATGGACACGCATTCCGAGCAGGGTCGTCTGGTGCCGGTTCTGTCACCGGGACTTACGCTCGGGCTTCAGGTACCGACACGTGATGGGGCCGTGCAGCCCGCCACGCACATCGTGCGGACCCGTACAGGGCATCGTGCTCCGGTCTCGGGGGAGCACTTCGCCCTGCTGAACGCGGTGGACCGGCAGCGAGGGGTGGACGAGATCGCCGACTACGTGGGCATGTCCCCACAGAAGGCCAGAATTGGCTTCGTAGAGTTGCAAGGACGGGGATTCGTCGCCTTCCGATTGCCGCAAGAGCTGGAAGGGGACGAATCCGCCGATCGATGACATCGCGGTAGCCGGTTCATGGCTCCCCGGCCGGGAACCTTCACTCCCGGCCGGGGGGAGCGCGAGGAGAGGGACGACGGTCACGGGTGCGGGGTCAGAGGGCGACGCGCTCATGACCGGGAATCCGCTGTAGCGCCGGTCGTCCCACACGGATACCTCGCATCGCGCGGTGGAGGGGGCGTGTGGTGCCTCGGCGGCGGGGGGAGTTCCGACTCACCGGCCCGTGCGTCGGCGCCGCGCCCCACTGGCGTCCGCCGTGGAAGTCCGGACGTCTGTGCGCGCCAGGTCCAGCCGAACCGGATCCTTGACACATACCGAGACGCGTTCACGGTGACTCTGAGAATGGCTTAGGAAACCAGTTGCCGGTCCTATCGCGGACCAGGAGAACCGTTGACGGTTCTCGTTCCGAGCGCTCACCGCCCGGGTCTGTGCCCGCCCACACCAGATGCACTTCCACCGCGTCGGCGCGGTTCTCGTGCCGCTGGGCGATGCCTGCCCGGATCCGCACGTCAAGCCAGCGGTCGGTGGCCGGCTCGCCCTTGAAGTAGTCGGGAAACGCTTCCCGTCCTTGACCTGTGAGGTCCGCGCGCAGCACCTTTCCGCCGAGCTGCACGAGCCGGGTTTCGAGGCTTGGAGCTATGTCGGCCCGGCGAGTCTCCTCCAGCGCCTTCTGCAGTGCTGCGTCGCCGGGATCCCCGGCCAATGCATCTCCGGCGGGTGCGGCGCTGCCGGGGGGTGAGGAAGACGCCGTCGGTGGGGCAGGCGGAGTTGTTCCGGCCGACGGGGTCGCGGTTGCGGTACTCGCCGGCGGACCGGCTGAAGGAGACTGGCCGCCGTCCGTGCCGGAGGACCACACCAGCACGACCCCGGTCACCGCGAGGACGGCGGACGCCGCGAACATGACCAAGGTCGTGCGATCGACGCCGCCGCTCATGACAGGTGCCCGATGCTGTCCAGCCCGTTCACCCGAACGTCGGACTCCAAGACCACGGTCCCGGGCTTCTGCGCTTCGATCTGTCTGTTCTTTCCCAGATAGATGGACACATGGTAGATGCCTCTGCCGCTGCCCGGGTTGTCCGAGAAGAACAGCAGGTCCCCCGGCCGTGCACTGGCCAGATTTCTAGGACTGCGGGTGATGCGTATCTTGCCGCTGTCGTGCTGAGCCTGCGCGGTGGTGCCGATCTTCAGGCCGACCTGGGCGTACGCGTACTCCGACAAGCCCGAGCAGTCGAAGCCGTACACCTTCCGTCCGTCCTGCCCGCCCGCCGAACAACAGATGCCCGTCGAGGGGCCGTTTGCGTCTCCTCCGCCCCAGGAGTAGGGCATGCCCTTGTACTTTCGCGCGGCTGCGATCACCTTCTTCGCCCTGTCGGAAGCGTCGATGTCCGTGACATCACCGAGGGCGTCGTACTCCGCCTTCGCGGCCTGCACCTTGGAAACATAGTCCTCGGAGTGGTTGTACCGGAAGATCGCGTCGTGCTCCGCCTTCGGATCGGCGAGATCGACTTCCCCCGTGCCGCAGAGGTAGGCGGCCGTGGACAGCGCGGAGTCGAAGACGTTCTGCGGATCGGTGTCGCCGTCGTCGTCGCCGTCCTGCGCCACGCTCTCCCAGGTTTGGGGGATGAACTGAGTCGGGCCCACCGCACGGTCGTACTCGGTGTCCTTGTCGTACTTGCCATTGTCGGTGTCGTAGATGAGCTGAGTGCCCTCACGGCCGTTCAGCGGTATGCCGATGACCGGTGGTTCCACGTTGCCGTAGTCCTTGCCGTACTTGTCGACGACCTTGCGGCCACCGTAGGTGCCGTGGTGCGACTCGATCTTGCCGATGCCCGCCAACAGGGTCCAGGACAGGTTCCCGCACTTCGGCCGGACCGTTCTGATGTTGATCTCCGCCTGCATGTATGCCTCACAGGTCGGTTTGGGGATGCCCGCCACTTCGACGCAACTGACCTGGACCGACGGCTTGTTGTCGTTCTGCTCCTCCTCGCCGGCCATCAGGTTCGCCCCCATGACCACGAACAGCACGCACAACAGGAACATGACGAGGAAGAACAGCGCCAGCGTCTTCAGCAAGATGCTGACGCCGTTCCCCGACTTCTCAGCGGAGGCCGTGCTCACCTGCCGCTGCCTCCTCCGCTTCCTGTGCCCGGGTTGCGTCCGTTGCCGCCTCCGGAGGAACGGCGCCGGTTGGTCTGCTGGTTGCGCCGGTTGTTCACAGCCCGGTTGAGCCGCTGACCGCCGCTACTGTTGCCGCGTGCCCGGTTCCGCGCGGTGCGCATCTGCCTCGAGGCATCGCGCTGGGCGTCACGGGTGCGCTGCGATGCGCTGCGGGTGCGGCCCTGGGCGGTGCTCGCCCCGCCGCTCGCCGGGCGCCCGGAGTTCTCGAGGTTTCGGCGTTCCGCGGCCACCGCGTTCCTGAACCGGCTCCGGGTGACGGGCGCTTCCTTGGCTATGTAGCGGCCCGTGCGTGCGGTTGCCAGGGTGCCGCGTCCGGCGCGGCTCTTCTGAAGGCGGTTCTTCGCACCGCTCTTGAGCCGTTGCTTGAGAGCGGTCTTGGCAGCCGTCTTCGCTGCGGCGCTGCCGCCACCGGTGCCGGCTGCGACGGCTATCTCGGTGCCGAGCTTGACCGCGCCTTGGACGCGCTGCTTGAAGTTCTTCTTGGGCTTGCCGCCGCCGGCACCTCCGCCGCCTCCACCTCCGCCGCCTCCACCTCCGCCGCCTCCACCTCCGCCGCCTCCACCACCCCCACTGGGAGCTTTGCCCTTCCAAAGATGGCGGGCACCGGAGGTCATCTTGCTCAGGGTGCCCCTGTCTCCAGCGAGTTGCTCGAGTCCGGATTTGGAGTCCTTGGTGGGGCTCGAGAGGGAGGACGCCGGCGACTCCCACTCATGGATCGCACCGCCGGTCTTCCTGGACATCCGCTGACCGAAGTTCTGCGCGACGTTCTTTGCCGCCGCAGTGACCTTCCCGCGGAAGACGAGGAAGCCCCCGGCCAGTATGACGATGCCGACGAACTTGACCGTCATGACGTTTCCGGTGCCCGGAGCGCCCAGATACGCGATGATCATGACCAGGAAGAAAGCCAGGAACCAGATGGACAGCGCCAGGGCCAGTACGACCCGGATCACCCCTGACACCCAGCTCCACAGGATGTTCCTGCCACCGCCGGGCAAGATGCCCGCGATCATCGCCGGTTGCGCTCGGATGACTTCGATGGCCATCCACACCTGAGACATCAGGAACGTCGCCGAGATGGCCACCACCAGAACCACCGTGATGAGCGCAGCCAGCGCGACGAACCACACGCTGATCAGGTTGTCCATCGAGGCGGCGATCTCCTGCTTGTCCAGAGGAGAGTCGGCGTTGTTTTCGGAGCTCTTGACGTTGCACGCCTTGGCGAACTCCTTGTCGGCGGGGATGACGTACTGCTGCCAGGCCGGGGTCTCCTTCGCCTTCTTCTTGAGCTCCCCGAGCATCTGGTTCTGGATGTCGTTGACCGCGACGCTGACGGCCCAGGGATTTCCCGTGCTCAGGAGCAGGGCGTCCTTGATGCCGTCGAAGGAGAAGGCGAACTCGAAGGCGTCGCCCAGGTCCTCCCAGAAGCCCTGGTTGTCCTTGTCCGCGATCAGCTTCGGCAGGACCATCCGGTTCCAGTTGTAACGGACGAGGATGGACTTGCTGTACGCGGCGCTGCAGGCGTCGGTGACGGGCAGGCCGGTGTACATGACGAACGTCGGGCGGGTGACGAAGGCGTCGACGAGGCCGTCGGTGATGGGCCGGCTCACCGCAGTGGCCTCGTTGTCCCCCTTCTGCTGACCGGAGCACTCCGTCGTCTCGTTCGGATCGCCGCCCTGCTTGGTGCAGCGGTCCTCGAGTACGACGTCGGCGACACCCAGAGCGAACACCTTGGCAGTGCCGAGCACACCCGAGTCCTCGTTCTTGCCGTCGCCCATCAGCGTGCCGCCCGGGTTCGCCAGACTCACGGTCGCGAGAGAGGCGATCAAGAGGGACAGGCCCATCTCCGCCCAGCCCTTGGCCCGCTGCTTGAACAGGATGTGGTATCCAGCGAAGAGCCCGGCGAGCGTGAGGCAGAGGATTTTCAGCCCCAGGCTTTCGATCACCTTGTGATAGATCGTGGACGCGATGCTGGAGACCGGCTCCAGAAGTACCTTCGCGAGCCCGAAGTCCAGGGCCCACTCGACGAGCCAGCAGGCGAAGCCGATGAGGATCTTGAGCAGCTGGAAGCCGATGCCGATCAGGAACGCGATGATCTTGCTGATGATGTCGAGCGTGCCGCCCGTGTCCACGTTCAGGCTGTAAGCGCTGAGTGGCACGCCGTTCTTGTCGACGACGTCGAAGATGCCGAGGACCTTGCCCGAGTCACCGGCCTTCGGCGGCGTGCACAGAAGATTCGGCACGTCACTGTTCGGCATGCAGTCACCGGCCGCCCACGCGTGCTGTCCGAGGACGAGCACGAGCAGAGCCGGAACCGCCGCCAGGACCAGCAGGCGCAGCCAGAATCGCGACTGCCGGACCACCCCCGTGAGAACACTCATCGAGACACTGCCTCCGTTTCCGCCCGCTCGATCGCCTCGCCCGGCTCATCGAGGCTCACGCGGCCTGGCGTGGTGTGGATGGCTTCGGCCGCCAACTCGTCCGCGGGGATCAGGACCTTCATGCCGCCGATGCGCTTCTTCAGGTCGTAGTAGAGGCACTCGCCCGCCCTGAGGAGTCGTTCCTCCTCCGAGACATTGATCGGCGACAGGCCCTCGGTGACCAGCTTGACCAGCTCCGGGTCGTCGCCGTCGAGGCCGAGGAACTCAAGTCCGCGCGAGGCGAGTTGCTTGTTGCGGTGCCGGAAGAGGAACCGGTGCGAGACCAGACCGCGGATTTTCTCGCCGTATTCGGAATTGGCCGGCCCGACATCGTACGGGTCATGAGAGCCGGCGAAGGCGCCGCAACCGTGCTTGCGGCCGTCGTTGATGATCTCCAGCAGCAGTTCCGTACCCTCCGCTGAGGAGGTGAGCCACCAGCACTCGTCGAGGAAGACGCCGACGAACTCCTCCGGGTCGGAGAAGGCGATCTCGCGGCAGAGCGCGGCCACCAGGTACATCAGCCGCCAGCCGAACTTCTTCTCCACCTCGAGGCTGGAGAGCCGGTGCCCCTCGAGCTCCGTCTTTTTGGGCAGACCGATGTTGGCCGCCGAGAAGATGATCGTGTCCGCGTCCGAGATCTCCACGATCGGAAGATCCGGGTCGAAGACGACGCGGCCCAGGTCCTTCTTGGCCAACGAGCGCAGCTTTCGGGCGAGCTCGCTCGCCGCGGCCCGGACATTATGGTCATCGGGATCTTCCGGATCGGGGTTCTGAGCCCGTTCCGTGAGCGTCTCCATCAGCTTGCGCATGCTGGGCTGCGGCGATTTGTGGGTGGCGTCGATGGCGTCGGCGAGCGTCACGCCCTCCGTGCTCATCGAGGCGATGTCGAGCAGCGGGGTGAGGAAGGACTCCGTGTAACGCGCGGCACGCGGACCGCGGAAGACGCGCAGCGGGTCCAGGGACACCTCGGCTTCCTCGTCCACGGTGATGACTTGGGTCTCTCCAGGGCAGGCTCGCGCGAAGCGGGCCCACTCCTGCTGGGGCGTGCGGTCGATCGCCAGTGCCCGCCCGCGGCTGCGCGCCCGGCCGATGCGGCGGCCGGTGGTCAGGATGGAGTACATGGCCGTTTTCATGGCCACGGACTTGCCGGAACCCAACTCGCCGATGAACACGGCCGATGCCGAGGCGTTGAGCCGGGGGCCGAGGCTGAAGTCGACGAGCACCGGGCGCGCTCCGCCGCCGTTGAGCTGGAGACCGAACAACGAACCGCTGTCGTCACCCAGTTGCTGTCCGCAGAACGGCAGGGCCATCGCGAAGTCTTTCGCCAGCAGGAACTGCGCGTAGTCGTTCATGACACGAGGCGCTGTGGTACCGGGGAGCATGCTGTGGAACAACGGCGTCTGTTCCCCGATGGGCCGCACCAACGTGTAGTCATTACCGCCGAAGTGGTTGATGAGTGCGGAAGCCTTCTGCTCGGCCTCTTCCGGGGTCTCGCCCCACACACAGGTGACGATGCTCGCCCTGATCTCCACCTCAGTGGAGGATGAGGTCAGGCGCGAGCGGTACTCGTCCAGAGCGGCACTCGCCTTGTCCAGGCTGGCCGGGACGCCGGCCGTTTCTCCGTCGTACTCACTGCGTTGGTGGGCGAGTTCACGCGCCTGGCGCCGTGACTTCGGCTCGGCCTTGGAACCGGGCTCGATGTTCAGCCGGACCGCCCAGTCCACCGGGAATCCGAAGTCGTCCAGCGCGGCCAGGTATTCACTGCCGGGGAAGGCGAAAGATTCGGGCATCTCGGCCAGGATGGAGAAGGCCTGGTAGCTGTCACCGAACTCGGTCGAAGCCTTGACGTACCGGTGTTGGAACGGGTTGACGGGTACGCCTCGACGCTCCTCGATGCCGTCGGTGCGTCCTCCTTCGTCGAGGATCACCTCGGAGTACGCCGCCACGGCACGGCCGCGGCCCAAAACGCCACGGGGCTCGTCCATCTCGGGCAGCAGCGGCTCGGCCGTGCCCCGGCGGGCGCAGTGCCCGTAGATCCAGAGGATCTCGCCCTCGGTGGCCGGCCGCATCCGGATCGCGGTGGGCCATGTGGCGGCCAGGTTCGCGGCCTGCTCGAGCCTGCGCTGCTCCTCGGCCTTCCCGACCGGGGTGGTGGGCAGGCCGAAGGTGCTCATCACCTCGTAGTGGGCGGACGACAGGACGGCTTTGGCCGCCTGCTTGATGTCGTTGTGGCGCATGGGCACGGCGAGGAAGTCGACTCGCCCGGTGAGTTCCATCTCCTCCAGTTCGTCCAGGACGCGGAGCGAGAGGTCGACGTACTCCGGCGAGGCGTCGAGGTCGATGCCGGCCGTCATGCGGGTGACCACGCTCGCGGCATCCACCTGAGGGCAGAGGCTGAGCAGGAGGACTTCGCCCTTGATGGCCTTGAAGAGACCTTCCAGGGCGGCCAGGCGTTCCAGCTTGGCCGACCTGGAGGCGTGGCTGTAGTTGTCGGAGTCAACGCGCCACACGGCCCACACCGTCGCGTTGGTGGTCCAGATCAGATTGCCGCTGATGTGGCGCACGGGAAGCCGCATGGCAGTTGGTCCATCCTTCGGATCACTACTGGTTGGTACCGGTCAGTTCCGCTCTGCTTCGTCGAGCAGTTCCTGGAGGCGGGTGCGGGGTTTGGGTGCAGTCGTCGGCTGCTGCGGGTCCGTCCGCCCGGTGGTGCGGTCCACCACCCGGACCGGCCGCACGGGCCGGGGCTCGGCAGGTGTCTGCTGCGCGGGTGCTTGGACCGCAGGTCGGAGTCCGATCGTCACTCGGGTGGTGACCAGCTTGGACCTGAACGGCCGTTGCGGGCGGCCGGCCAACCGGCCGCCCGGCGGGGAGGTGCCGTAGACGATCAGGCCGAGCAACGCCCGCGCCGGGTCGCGTCCGTCCATTCGGGCGTACCGCATCAGCCACGCCACGCCCCAGGGGACGCCGATGATGATGAGGCCGTTGCCCAGCCCGAAGACCGCCCAGAGACCCCGGGTGGTCACGAGCAGGACGAACGCGCCGATCATCGTCATGATCTGGGTGATCGTGTACGGCCCTCCGGGGAGGCGCCCGCCGCCGGGGAGCTTGCCGATGACAAGAGGGTGCTTGCGGGCCCGGGTGTAGGAGTGCCCGACCAGCGGCTTCTCGCCCGACGGCGCCGTGCTCACAGCAGGTCAGCCCCCTGGACGGGCGGCAGTCCCGGCTGCGTCACATCGACGACGGTGACCACACCCGATGCCTTGTCCGGCACCTCGCTGTCGACCATGCTGCTGAGGTCGTCCATGTGCGAGACGGCGTAGACGACGATGGCACCGAGGATGGCCGCGGTCAGGGTGCCGGCCCAGGAGCGCGTCTTCCAGTACGCCATCACCGTGGCGACGATGGCCAGCACACCCGCGGCGGTGACGGCCAGGGTCTTGACGTCGGAGAGCGTGCCGTCGATCCACGTGAAGATCTGGCCGTCGACGGCCAGTTGGACCATTTCGGAACTCGCGTAGCTCATGTGTTGAATCCCCTCGTTGTGATGAGCTGCTGTGGGTGGGTTAATCCCCGGCGGATGCCGTCGGGGAATCCGTTGCCGTACTCGCTGCGGCGCTCGGTGTCGCCGGGCTGTCGGCGGCCGGCCCGGTCTGGTCGGGCGCGAGCACAGGCGCACTGTCGAACGCGGCGACCTCCCATCGGCCGTCCCGGGTGGCCAGCGTGAGGGCGTAGCTCAGCGTGTAGTCCTCGCCTCCGGCCGTGGCGCTCACGGTGACCAGTACGCGCCGCCGGGTGCCGTCCGACGGGACCGCGGACTGAGTTGCGTCCGAGTCGTCGGCCTGGTCGTCCTGCAGTCCGGTGACGAGCGTGCCGCTGTACGGAGCGGGGACGATCGGTGCGACCCGGAAGCCGGGGGAGACATAGCGGTCCAGTTCTCCCTGACCGGTGAGGTACGCGGCGATGAATCGGCCCACGGTGTCGGCGACCGGGTCGTTCTGGCTCACTCCGCTGTCAGAGCCGTAACCGAGGGCGCCGGGGCTCGCCTGGATCGGCGCGTTGACTTCCGCCGGCAGGGAGGTCGCCGCGTAGAGCGCCGGTGTCTGGCCGGACTTTGCGGCCTTCGCGGTGCCCCCCTGCTCGGGGGTTCCGGCGACCTGGACACCTACTCGGAAGTAGTGCAAACCCTGGTCGCTGGTCTTTCCGTTCTTGTCGATGGCCTCGATGCGGGCCGCCACCGTCACGGCCCAGTAGCCGTTCCCGATCTGCTGAGCCGCCACCGTCACCATGCTGGTCGCCCTGCGTGAGTCGGGACGGTTGGCCAGCGTTACGGCCTCGGCATAGTAAGGCTCGAGCGTGTCCTCCGTGCCTTCGCCGGCGGCGAGGTAGGCCGCGAGGTACAGCTCGGCGAATCCGGACGGACCGGTGGCCGACGGTGGGGCGGACGCTCCCGTGCTCTTCGCGGCCGTGGTGGGCGTGTTCGAGGAAGCGGCGGCGGCGACCGCGAAGACGCCGATTGCGGGCCCGGACAGCAGAAGGACCCAGATGCCGACTGTGGCGAGCTTTGTGAGACCGGCCATTTTGGCGGTCGTCTGGCGCCAGCCTGTAGCGGACTCGTCGAGCGCGTCGACGAGTTCCAGGTCGTTCTCCTGCACCGGTGTGAGCGCCTCGTAACGCGTCGTCCTTCCGGTCGTGCGCTCGGCGGCAGCCTGGCCCTTCTTCGGTGCCTTCTCCTTCTGCTTGCGGCCCCGCATCATCGGCCGTCTCCCCGTCCGATCCACAGCACCGGGCGCCAGGAATCGACGACGTGTCGTTCGTCCTCGTCCAAGGACGCGGTGGTGGGGATGGCGGTCAAGGGATCCTCCGTGGCGTCGGGATGGGTCATGGGTGGGTGAGGAAGCCGGTTCCTCGGAGATGGGCGTGCACCGGCGTGTCCGGTGTGATGTTCAACCGGCATAAAGTTTGGGCAAGTTGTGTCACCAGTCAGTCACTTTGCTGTCGCAAGGCTGTCCGGAGCTGTGACGGACCTGTCTGGCGCTCAGGTGACGACTGTTTCAGACCCCCCTTGTCCCCCTCCCGCCGGTCGAGCGGTCCAGGGGAAACGCGTCCGATGCACGTTTCGAGGCAAGATCTTGTCCGATTAACTCCGCTGTGTCACGCGCTAATTGATTGAGCGTGAGGCCCGGCACCTGTGTAACGGTGTGACGAGCGATGTCCCAACGGCGTCGCCCACGAGTGCCTGTTGTCCCGGTTTGCCATCAACCCGGTGGATGTGACGGGTGCTTGTGACAAGGGGGCTACATGGTTGTGACACGATCCCCCGCCCGGGTCGCGTGGGGCTGAGGCAAAATGGCGTCGGGTCACTTTTCAGACGTGCACGAGACGTTACGTCGAATGACCAAGGGGGTCTGATGACGCACGGGGGCAACGCTGCCCGCTGGATCCGGACGGGTGCGGCGGCGGCCGTGCTGGTGTTTGTGGCGGGCTGTGGATCGTCGGGTGACGAGAAGCCCGAGAAGCCCAAGGCGAGCACGACACAGAGCAAGGAGCAGAAGGAGCGGGCGGCGGCTGAGCGTGCGGCCCTCGCGGCGTACCGCGGCATGTGGGACGCCCAGGTCAAGGCGTATTCCTCCGGGAGCATGGAGAACGCCAAGCTGGGCAACTACACGACCGGCGAGGCAGCCAAGAAGATCATCAACACGTTCACCTACTACCAGCAGAGCGGGCTCACCTTCACCGGCAAGCCCACGCTGGCGCCGAAGGTGACGGCGGTCAGCATGAAGAGCGGATCCGCGACCGCCACGATCAGCGACTGCGTCGACACGACGGATTACGTCTTGGTCAAGCGCTCGACGGGCAAGCCGGTCACGGTGGACAACGAGGACGCCCGACGCCCATGGACCGCCACGGCGAGCACGGCCGAGGCGGGCGGCACAGAGTGGCGGATCGTCGACTACACCGTGGACAAGGACCGGACGTGCTGAGCCGGGAGCGGCTGAAGCGTGCGGCCCTCGTTCTCCTGGTGAGCGGCGGCCTCCTCCTGGCGGGAACCACGACGGCGACGGCTGACGTCACATGCCCCGTATACGCTCCGAAGTGCGACGTCACGGCGGAGGACCCGGGAAACAACGGGAGTGGAAGCGGGGGAAACCAGGGAAACGGTGGCAACGGCGGGAGCGGGGACTCCGATGACAACGGTGGAGGCTCCAGCACATGCCGTAGCGCGACCGGTGCCGAGATCCCCTGCTACGTCCCGGGACTCGGATACTGGGACGGCAAGATGTGCTACTGGATTTTGGTGAACCCTCAGCCACCAGCCGACGACCCCGTCTGGGACGGCCACGATCCGAGCGAAGGCGCCATCTACCACCCCACTTCCTGCCCGGACTTCCCGTACGTGGGCGCCGGCACGTTCGTGCCCCGGGACCAGTTCTTCGCCGACAGCGAAGGAATCGGACGGGCACCGACCATCAGCCCGGAGGAAGTGGCGCAGCGGGCCGTCGAGCAGATGACGCTGAACGGGCCGCAGATCGGCATGGCGCCCGGTCCGGGCAAGACGGGCCTGATCGGCATGCCCGTATGGATGTGGAACCAGCAGGGTGAGACGACGACGGGGCCCCAGACCGTGACGGCCACCGCAGGGTCCGTCAGTGTCACCGCCACGGCCAAGGTCGACAAGGTCGTGTGGAACATGGGCGACGGGACGTCCGTCACCTGCACCAAGCCGGGCACGCCGTATGCCGAGAGCTACGGCAAGCGGGAGTCGCCCGACTGCGGCCATGTCTACAGCCGGACGTCCAAGGGCGAGAACGGCAACAAGTACAAGATCACCGCGACGGCCACCTGGACCATCCACTGGGAGGGTGGTGGCGAGACCGGAGAGCTGACGCAGACGCGCGAGAGCGACACCGCGCTCGCCATCGGCGAGCTCCAGGTCGTGGGCGAGTGACGAGCGGCGACAGATCTGCTGGAGGCAGGAATTGACCAGGACGAAGACCGCCACCCCGCCGGTTCAGGGCGGGCTCGGCGGCTCCTCCGCCCCCACCCCCGTGGCGCCCCCGCGGGCCCTGAAGCAGCGGCGGCGCCGACCGGCGCTCATCGCGCTCTCCCTTGCCCTGACCGCGGTCGGAGGGCTCTCCGGCGCCGTGTTGTTCACCGCCACCAGCGAGCGCACGGCGGTTCTGGCCCTCAGCCAGGACGTACAGGCCGGTGATGTCATCGAGGACGGCGATCTGACCGAGGCGTCCATCTCACTGGATCCGGCACTCGAAGTGGTCAAAGCCACCTCCCGGTCCAGCGTCGTCGGCAAGCGTGCCGCGGTCGACCTGATCTCCGGGTCTCTGCTGTCGAGTGACCAGGTGACCGACAAGTCGCTGCTGAAGGCGGGCGACACCCTGGTCGGCATCTCCGTCAAGCCGTCCCAGCGGCCCAACGAGGGACTGACACCGGGGCGCAAGGTGCTCATCGTGAGCACGCCGGGACAGGACGAGGACGTTCCGTCCTCTCCTCCGCAGACCATCTCGGCCAAGGTCGTGTCGGTCGGCAAGGCAGCCGACAGCACCGGTGTCGTCACGGTCGACGTGGCGGTGCCCGCCACGGACGGGCCGGCCCTGGCGGCACGCGCGGCCACCGGCCGCATCGCCATCGTCGTGGAAAACGGGAGCGGGTCCTGATGTCGGTGATCGCGCTCGTCGGTGGCACCGGCGCCCCGGGGGTGACCAGCACGGGTCTCGCCCTGCTGCTGGCGTGGCCCCTGGAGCCTGAACGGCGGCTGATCTTCGCCGAATGCGACCCGGACGGAGGGGCGGTGCTGGCCGGCGCGCTCCAGGGGCGGATGGACGCGCGCTACGGTCTACGCAACCTGGCGGTGGCCTCGCGCAGGGATCAGCTCGTGGAAGCGTTCTGGCGGCAGCTCGTCGACCTGTCCGAGACAGAGGACCAGACCCGTCTGCTCCTTCCCGGCATCACCGACCCGGCCCAGGCGGCGGGCCTTGACCCTGCCTGGGCGAGCCTTTCCGAACTCTTCGCCCGCATCGAGGACCACGGCCACGACGTGGTCGTGGACCTCGGTCGGCGTGGGGCGTTCGGCCCGTCCTCCGTCCTGGCCAAACGGGCGGACCTGGTGGTGCTGGTGGTCCGCAACACGCTGCGAGGCATCCAGAGTGCGCAGGTGCGGGCCGAGGCGCTGCGCAAGGAGTTGGCGGGACCGGGAGGCACAGGGGCCGACGCGCTTGCGGCGGTACTGGTCGAAAGCGGTCCCTACTCGGCATCCGAGATCGAGAAGACGCTCCACGTGCCGGTGCTCGGCAGCATGCCCTGGCAGCCGAAGCAGGCGGAGGTGCTCTCCGACGGGGCTGACGGTGGCAAGCACTTCGAGCGTTCACAGCTGATGCGCGCCGCTCGTTCGCTGTGCGGTCCGCTTCAGCAGCGCGTGCTGCTCCGCCGCGACCGGCTGGCACCGAGGTCGTCAGGACCCCAGGGAAGCGAGGAGCTGACGCGTGCGCGCTAACCCCTTGCACCCCGACCCCGGGGTACGGCCCGCGCCGGGATCGGAGCGGACCGTGGTCCTCGGCCGGTTCGGAGCGCCCCCCGCCGACCCCCGCGAGGGGCCCTACGGCGCCTCGACTCCGCGTGCCCTGGGCGGAGACAACCTGCCCAAGGTCACCGTGGACTACCGCGTCGCCAGCGAGATCAAGCGAACGGTGGCGGACCGGCTCGCCCAGGAGATCAACTCTGCCGGGGGAATGAACCCGGAGTCACAGGCACAGCGCGGCCGTGCCCTGATCAATGAGGCAGTCGCCGTCTGGTCCGATGCCATTGCCATCGAGCGGGGCGCGAGCACGACGAAGGCCGAGGACACTGCGCTCGCCGCAGCTGTCTACGACATGCTGTTCCGAGCAGGCCGGCTCCAGCCGTACCTGGACGACGACCGGGTCGAGAACATCCTGATCAACGGCTACGACGACGTGTGGCTCGACTACGGTGACAGCCACCGGGTGCGCGCGACGCCGGTTGCCGACTCGGATGCCGAGCTCCAGGAACTCTTGCGCGACCTGGCCCGGCGCAACGGCCAGAGCGAGCGCACCTTGTCCACTGCCGACCCGTTCCTTGCGCTGCGCCTCGCGGACGGTTCTCGGCTCCAGGCCGTCACGGGAGTGACCCCCAAGACCTATGTGACCATTCGCCGACACCGGGTCAAGGACGTGGACCTGCCGGGCATGGTCGAACTCGGGGCCATCGACGACACCTTGGCGGCCTTCCTGTCCGCAGCCGTGCGCGCCGAGAAAAACATCATGATCACCGGCGAACAAGCGGTGGGGAAGACGTCGTTGCTTCGGGCCCTGCTCAAGGAGATCGACCCGGACGAGCGGTTCGCAACCATCGAGACGGAGTTCGAACTCTTCGCGCACACCAACGGTTACCACCGCCAGGTCGTCCCGATGGAGGCCCGGGAGTCCAACGGCGAACGGGGTATGGACGGCCGCGGCGCCGGTGAGATCACATTGCTCGATCTGATTCACCGGGCCCTGCGAATGTCCCTGTCCCGTGTCGTCGTGGGCGAGGTACGCGGTCAGGAGATCGTCGCGATGATGCAGGCGATGACCAACGGCAAGGGTGGCAACCTCTGCACCATCCACGCTCGCCGGCCCGACATCGTCTTCGACCGAGTCGCGGAACTGTATTTGCTGGCTCAGGACAACATGACGGAGCAACTGGCCTACCGGCAGGCCGCCAACGGTCTCGACTTCATCGTCTTCGTCTCAATGCGCGACGAGACCCGTATCGGAGGCAAGCGGCACCGCTTCGTCTCCCACGTGCTGGAAGTCACGGGTATGGGAGAGAACGGGCGTCCGGCCACCAACCGGATCTTCGCTCCAGGGCCCGGCGAGCCGCGCGCGGTGCCCCACATGCACCCGTCCTGTCTGGACGATCTGGTCCGTGTGGGCTTCCCGGCCCACCTTCTCGACAACCCTCACGGGTCCTGGCGCCACCCTCTGGATCTGCGGGTGATGGCCGGATGAACACGTTGCTTCTGTGGGTGCTCGCAGGGCTTGCCACGGCGGGCGGGCTCGTCGGTGTTGTCGCCGGTTTCGTGGGCACGACCGCGCCGCCGACGCCTCTGCGCTGGAGGCGAGGCCAGGGCGCCGGCGTGGAACTGGAGGAGTCTCTGCGCCGCCGGACGCGCTGGACCGCCGCCGGTGTCGTCGGTCTCGGAGTGTGGCTGTTCACCGGTGTGTTCGTGGGCGGATTGCTGGCCGGGCTCGCCATTGTCGGCGTGCCGTGGCTGCTGTCCCCGACGAAGAGGGCTTCCGGGCGCATCGACAAGTTGGAAGGGCTGGGCGAATGGACCCAGCGGCTTGCGGACGTGCTGCGGCTCGGCATGGGGCTGGAGCAGGCCATGATCGCCAGCCGTCGAGGTGCACCGAGTGAACTCGAACACGAGATCGCCGACCTCGCCGACCGTCTGCAGGTCGGTTGGCGTCCGACCGAGGCACTGGAGGCCTTTGCCGACTCGCTCGACGACGTCACCGCCGACAAGGTCCTCGCAGCCCTGATCCTCTGTTCCTCGGACAGAGGCCCAGGACTCGCCCAGGCGCTCGAGGACCTCTCGGAGGCGGTCCGGGAGGAGGTCGCCAAGCGTCGCCAGATCGAGGCGGATCGGGCCAAGCCGCGGACGACCGTGCGGTGGATGACCATCATCACCCTGTGTGTGGTCGCTGCCGGGTTCCTCACTCCCGGGTACACGGCACCGTACGGAACCTTCGTCGGCCAGCTCGTGCTGGCGCTGTTGGCGGCCGGGTTCGTCGGTGTCCTCGCCTGGATGCGCTCTCTCGCCGATCACAAGCCGGTGCCCCGCTTCCTCATCGCCGACTCTCGAAGCCGGGTCAAGCTGCCGCAGTATGCCGAGTCGGCCCAGGAGGTTTCGTGATTCCGCCCGGTGCGATCTTCGCCGGCCTTGCCGTCGGTGGTGGACTCGCGCTTCTCGTAAGGGAGTTGGTCCGTCCCCAGCCGGATCTTGCCGCCTCGCTGCGCCGACTCAACATCGGTGCGGCGGACGAGGAGACGCGCAGGGCCCCCGCGACTCGGGACGATCTGTGGGGCCGGTGGCTGCTGGAGCATCTGCAGGGGATGCCCGGAGTCAGTATTCCGCGCAAGGACCTGGCGCTCATCGGGCAGTCTGCCGAACGTTTCCTCCTGACCAAGACGGCGTTGGCGGCCATGGGCCTGCTGCTGCCGCCTCTGCTGGTCGGCGTCTGGTCGCTGATCGGGCTCAGTGTGCCCTTCTACATCCCCGGTGTCGTGGGCATCGGGCTCGGGGCGCTGTTGTGGTTCATCCCGGACCTGTCCGTACGCGATCAGGCGGGCCGAGCACGTGAGGAGTTCTCCCACGCCGTTGCTGCCTATCTGGACCTCGTCGCCCTCAAGCGGGCGGCCGATGCCGGTCCGACCGAGGCGTTGGAGGGTGCGGCGGCGATCGGCAAGGGGTGGGCTTTCACCCGGTTGCAGGAAGCGATGCTGCGAGCCCGCGTGGACAAGATCCCGCCATGGGAAGCACTCGTGCGGCTTACTCGTGAGCTGGATCTGCCCGTCCTCGAGGATGTTGCCGAGATCATGCGCATGTCTGCGCATGACGGCGCCGCGGTCTACACGACCCTGAGGGCGCGGGCCAAGTCCCTGCGCACGGAGCTGCTGTCCAAGCAGGCGGCCGAGGCGAACGAGAACAGCGAGAAGATGACGGCCCCGGGCGCGCTGCTCGCGGTTTTGGTAATGCTGTTGGTCGCTTTTCCCGCTGTGATCAATATTCTGACGACCTGAGACACGACCGGTACACAACGAGACGACAATAGACAGGAGTTGGCACGGGAGTGCCCATCCAACGAGGGGGATGTCCAAAATGAACATGCTCAACAAGTTCACCCACCGGGCCACCGCGTCCCTGGGCGTCGTGCTGGCGGTACTGAGCGAGCGTATCGAGCGCGGCATTCAGGACCCGGAGCGGGGCGACATCAGCATCACCACCGTCATCATCTGGGTGGCGGCGGTCGCCGGAGCTCTGCTGATCGCGGGAACGATCGCCGCGGTCGTCGCCAGGTACAACGGTCAGTTGGCAGGTATCTAGTGAGCGCGGCGGACGGCAAGGTCCGCCGACGCCTGGACGACCGGGGCGACTCGTCGATCCAGATGGCGATTCTCTTCCCGTTCGTCATCCTGTTGACGGTCGCCGTGGTGCAGGCGTCCATGTGGTACTACGCGCGCAACGTTGCTCTCACCGCTGCACGGGAGGGCGTGGCCGCCGGCCGGGTCTACGACTCGGGAGCCGGCGCGGGGGCGGCGCGGGCCCGCGCCGTACTGGACCGGATCGCCGGCAACAACCTCACCGGGGCAACGGTGTCGACGGCCGGCAGCTCTGCCGAGCGTATTCGGATCCAGGTCACCGGCAGGGCTCCGTCCATGTTGCCCGGAGTGCCGGGTCTGACCATCACACAGAGTGCGTCTGGGCCGATGGAGCGCTGGACGACCGGCGAATGATCGCGATCGGGGGATGAGTTGAACTGGGATGACCGGGGCAGTGAGTCGATCCAGGCGGCGATCGTCACGCCGCTGATGATCATGTTTCTCTGTCTGGCCCTCGCCGCCGGTCGCGTCGTCACGTCCGGCAGCAAGGTGGACGCCGCGGCCGAGGACGCGGCCCGCGAGGCGTCCATCGCACGTACGGCCGGGACTGCCCAGGCCAACGCGTACGCCGCCGCGGCGGAGTCCCTGACCGACCAGGGGCTGAAGTGCTCCGGCACCAGCGTCTCCGTGGATGCATCCGGCCTCAACGCCCCACTCGGCTCCGTCGGCACCGTGACCGTCACTGTGCGCTGCACGGTGCCCCTCTCGGATCTGCTCCTTCCTGGCAGCCCCGGAAGCAAGACCCTCACATCGACGTTCACTTCGACGGTGGACGCCTACCGGGAGCGGAACTGATGCGTGCCCACTTTGACGACCGGGGCGGTATCGCGGTCTTCTGCGCCATCCTCACCGTGTCGCTGCTCGCCATCGTCGGCATGGTCGTGGACGGCGGCGGGAAGCTCCGCGCCACCGAACGTGCCGACGCCATCGCGATGGAGGCGGCTCGGGCCGGCGGACAGGCCATCGACCCCGGCAAGGCGATCACCGGTGAAGCCGTCGTCGCGGATCCGGCTTCCGCGCGAGCGGCTGCCCTTTCCTATCTCGGTGGCGCGGGTGTCGGAGGCACGGTGGATGTGTCGGCCGACGGCGGCACCATCACCGTCCGGGTGAACACCGCCTATCGCACACGCTTCCTGGGAGTCGTCGGCATCGGCTCCATGGATGTCACCGGCCACGGCCAGGCGACACTGATCCACGGTGTCGTGGCCCCGGAAGGAACGTGATCCCCGTTGCGTACAGCCCGTCATCTTCTGCGGGGCCTGCTGAGCCTGGCCGGCCTTCTTCTGCTGCTGTTCGGCCTTCCGGCATTGCTGTGGACGGCGACCAGGCTGATCCTGGACAGCGGACTGGAGGACCTCGCCCACCTGTTCTCCCGCCAGGACACGGGAGGAGCTTTCCTTTTGCTGCTTGCCCTGGCCGGGTGGGTCGGCTGGGCAGGCTTCGCCGTTTCCGTGCTGTTGGAGGTCCCCGCACAAGTGCGGGGGCGCACTGCGAGGCGGGTGAGCGGTCTCGGTATGAGCCAGCGAGCCGCGGCCTCGCTGATCGGCGGCATCCTCGTGTTGCTGCCCACGGCGGGTTCCGCCATGGCGCTGCCCTCCGCTTCGCCGACCTCGGTGGCCCAGCCGCTCAGCGTCGAGGCAGGCAAGGGCCGAGTGACCCCGGCGGACGCGCGGTCGGTCGACAAGACCTCCGAGGCGAACACATACACCGTGCGTGACGTGCGGCCGGCGGAAAGTTTGTGGAGCATTGCCGAATCTGTGCTCGGAGACGGCGCCCGCTGGCAGGAGATCGCCGAGCTGAACGAAGGCCGCGTGATGACGGACGGCTCCGTCTTCCGCGCTCATGGGATCATTCAGCCGGGCTGGAAGCTCCACATCCCTGGTGGGACGACCTCGGCGAGCGCCGTGACGGCCGGTAGGAACACGACGACTGTGCGCCCCGGCGACAGTCTGTCCAAGATCGCGGAACGTGAGCTCGGTGATCCCGCCCGTTACATGGAGATCTTCGACCTCAACCAGGGCGTGCAACGGCCGGGTGGCGGCACCTTCGACGACCCGAACCTGATCACCCCTGGACAGGAGTTGCGACTTCCCACCGCCGATCCTGGCTCCGAGGACGGGGGAGCGCAACCTGCGCCTGACCAGGGGCGCCCCTCCAAGCCGGGTGGTTCGGGGACGGACCGGGAGTCGAAGCCGGAGGGGTCGGCGAAGCCGGGGGAGACGGCCAGGCCCGAGGGCGACCAGGAGAAGGGTCAGGCGCCGGTGGACCCCAGCGGTGAGGCTACGCCCTCGTCGCCCGCGACGCCGGACGGCAGCGCCTCCCAGGGAAGCAGCGGCGGCAAGCAGCCGGACGCGACCGACCAGACACCGCACGTCTCCGACGAGGAAGACGACGGGGACTCCGAAGTCCGTACCGTCGCGGGATACGGGGCTCTTCTCGCCGCGGGGGTGCTCGGCTCGCTCGCACTGCGGCGGATCCAGCAGCAGCGCCGTCGGCGCCCTCGTCGGCGTATCGCGTTGCCCGAGGGCGAGGCCGCGTCTCTGGAACGGAGCATGAGGCTTGTCGCGGCGGACGCTCCGGAGGGCCTCGACCTCCTGGACCGCGCGTTGCGCACCCTTGCCGCCGAACTGGGGGCGGACGAAGCGGAACTGCCGCCGGTTGCCGCGGCCGTCATCACCACCGAGGGAGTCGCTCTTCATCTGTCCGCCCCGGCACGGGCCGTACGCCCGTTCCTCCCAGTGAGGGAAGGCGACGACATCTGGTGGTGCCCGAAGGGCTCGGACGCTCTGCTGCCGGAAGAGGAGACGGCCGACGTCGCGCTGCCCTACCCGGCGCTGGTCAGCCTCGGCACGAGTCCGGACGGATGCCCCGTGCTGGTCGACCTCGAACGTATCGGGATGCTGCGGCTCCAAGGTGATGAGACCGATGTGCGGGACGTCCTGCTGGCACTGGCCGTCGAATTGGCCTCTGATTCGCTGCACGCGGCCCACTCCGTGCGCCTGATCGGGTTCGGCGAGGAGTTGCGTGTCGCGTTCCCGGGCCGGGTAACCCACCACGCGACTCTTCCGTCGGCGGTCGCCGGGCTGAAGGCCCACGACGAGGCGCAGCGTCAAGCCCTTGCGGAGAGTGGTTCGGCGAGCCTGCGTGAAGCGAGGCTGCGGGGAACCGGCGCCGACGCATGGTCCCCCGAGATCGTGCTCTGCGCCCTGCCACTCACCGACTCCGCCGAAGGCGCTGTGGAGTTGCTGGACCTGGTGGCATCACAGCCGCGCACCTCCTTGGCAGCGGTCGCGAGCGTCGACGACACTCTCGCACCCGGTGAGATGTGGAAGGTGCCGACTGACCGAGGTCTTCTCGTTCCGGTTCCCGAGGGCGGGGACCTGTCGCTCGAGCTTCAGCGCCTGGATGAGGATCAGTACGGACGCCTGCTGGAACTCATGGAGATCGCCGACCGTCCCAGTGACGAGCCGACACCGGTCTGGGCGCGGCCGAAGGATCCGCGTCTGGCCCTCGCCGTCGCTCCCGCACCGCAGCCTTCTCCGGCCGAGCAGCCCGGGGACGAAGCATCAACCGCGGTTGCCGAGGTGATCGACACTTCGCCGGAGGCGCCCGCCGCGCCGTACGTGCGAGTCCTCGGTCCGGTGGATCTGATCGAGGCCGAAGGGCCCGTGGAACCCAATCGTCGTGGCCGGCTCACCGAACTGGCGGCCTGGCTGGTTCTGCACCCCGGCAGGGACCACCATGCGCTCGATGAGGCGATCTGGCCCGACCGCAAGGTCGGTCACTCGCTGCGCAATTCCAACATCAGCAAACTGCGTGCTTGGGTGGGGGGTCAGTCCCATCTGCCGTTCATCACGGACGGTCGCTACGCATTTGCCCCGTCCGTGGGCTGTGACTGGGAGGACTTCCAAGAGTTCTACCGCCAGGGCATGCACGCCACGGGCCCGACTGCCGACAGAGCACTGGCCGAGGCACTGGCACTCATCAGAGGTACGCCGTTCGCCGGGACCAACCCGCGGAACTACATCTGGGCGGACGCGCTGTTCCACGACATGGTCGCAGCGGTCGTCGACGTAGCGCACGAACTGGCCAAGCGGTGCTTGGTGGCAGGCGATCACCACGGTGCCGCCGCCGCGTCCACCCGAGGGCTCGTGTGTTCTCCGGAAAGTGAACTGCTGTATCGAGATCTCTTCCGTGCTCATGCGGCGATGGGTGATCGCGCCGCAATGATCCAGGCAGCGGACCGCCTGAACCGTCTGAACGACGAGTTGGGGGTCGATGCCGAGGACGAGACCATCGAACTGTTGCGCGAACTGCTTGCCCTGGTTCCAGAAGCGGACAACAGCTCCGCTGCCTGAGCAGGTGGGTCGGCCTTCGGTGAGTACGTTCGTCAAGCCGCGGGGACACACAGCCACGTGGACGCGCAGATCGAGGTCCCTCGTTGGAGACATTGCTGATGGTCATCACTGCCGCCCTCTGGGGTTGCGGTACGGGTGTACTGGTACCTCGGGCGGCCTATCGGTTCGCCGTGCCGCTCGGGGAGCCCTGGAGGGAGACGTGTCCGGCCACCCACCCTTTGACAGGGCCGGGCCACGGGTGGATCGGGCGGGCACGCTGCAAAGACGGCACGGCGTACGGGCCGAGTACACCCGTGGTAGCCGGCGTCACCACCCTGGTCTGCGCGGCTCTCGCGGCCACTGTCGGCGTCCGGCCGGAGTTGGGTGTCTGGCTGCTGCTCACTCCTGTGGGTGTGCTGCTCGCCCTCGTCGATCTCGCGGTGCACCGATTGCCTGACGTCCTGACATTGCCGTTCGCCGGGTCCGCGCTCGTTCTGCTCGGCGTATCTGAGGCACTGCCCGCGACGGGCGGTGACTGGACTAACGCTCTCATCGGATCGCCCGTGCTCGGCGCCGCCTTCTTCGTTCTCTTCCTGGTGGGCGGTGGCATCGGTTTCGGCGATGTGAAACTCGCCTTCGGCCTGGGAGCAGTGTTGGGGTGGTACGGCTGGGGCGTGCTCTTCGTCGGCACCTTCGCCGGCTTTGTCTGTGCCGCGGTGTACGGTGCCGGGCTCCTGCTTGCGCGCAGAGCCGAGCGCCGGGCGACGATCCCGTTCGGGCCGTTCCTCATCGCAGGAGCGTACGTGGGGGTGGTCCTGGGGGCCTGCGCCTCATGAGCCTCCGCCGTCGATTCTCCCGGAGATCGGCGCGGCCGGGGGCGGGGAGACGTGGTAGCGCACGACGGCGTGGGCAGGTGCGGGGTGGGCGACGGCGGCGCCCTCGACGCGGAGCCCGAGCCCGCGCCTCACCCCAGCACCCGCACCGCCGTCCCCTCCGGATACGCCCCGATGTTCTCCACAGCCTGGCCGTAGTACCGCTCGTAGTTGGCGCGGGAGACGTAGCCGAGGTGGGGGGCGCCAGCAGGCGGGGTCGTGCGGGTCGGGTGGTGCGCGGGCATGGGTTCCTCGTCGAACACGTCGATGCCGGCGCCGGCGAAGTCGCTGCCGGCGAGCAGTTCCTCCTTGGTGGACGTCCGGCGGATGCCGACCTCGGCCTGCTCGGCCCCGCCGAACTCGCCCTGCTCAAGCCGACCGCCTACCTGGTCAACACCTCCCGCGCCGCGATCGTCGACCAGGACGCCCTGCCCACCGCCCTTCGTGAGGGCCGCATCGTCTCCGTCCACCTCGCCCTGAGCGACCGCACGCGCCCGCCCGCTCCTCCGTGAGGTTCTGGCTCCGGGCGGTGACCTCCGTGCCGTCGCCTTCTACCGCGCGCACGCCGACCTGGCCGCCGAAGCCCCCGCGCTCGTCCGTGACCTCGCCGACCCGGCCATGCTCTGGATCGCCTGGCCCCGCAAGGCCGCCGGTCACATCAGCGACGTCACCGAGAACGTCCTGCGCGAGGTTCTCCTCCCGCTCGGCGTGGTGGACGTGAAGGTCGCGGCGCTGGGCGACGACTGGTCGGGTCTGAAGTTCGTGCGCCGCCGGGAGAACCGCGGTGCGCGGTGAGCGGTGCACCCTGAGCGGGGAGAAAAATCTGCGCAAACTCGACGCGGGGTGACGGGGTGCGCGGCAACCCTCGGCACTGAGGCAACATCTAGGTGAACGACGGGCACCGCGCGGACGGGCTGCGGTCGCCGTCGAGGGCCGGATGGGGTGAAGGACTGGTGGAGCCGAGGATCGCCGTTGCCGTGGTGACGATGGGAAATCGGCCCGCCGAGGTCGACGCCCTGCTGGAGTCGGTGGCCAAGCAGGACGTGCCGCCCGCCCGCATCGTGATCGTCGGCAACGGCTGCCGGCTGCCGGAGTTCGCCCGCAGGCTCTCGCTGTCCGGTGAGGTCACCGTCCTCGAGACGGACGACAACCTCGGCTGTCCCGGCGGCCGCAACGTCGCCCTCGCCCGGCTGCGCGAGTACGGCGACGTCGACGTGGTCGTCGAGCTGGACGACGACGGGCTGCTCGTCGACGCCGACGTCCTGCGCCGGGTGCGCGACCTGTACGCGGCCGACCCGCGCCTGGGGATCGTCGGCTTCCGCATCGCCGACGAGCACGGCGAGACACAGCGGCGGCACGTACCGCGGGTCGGCGCGTCCGACCCGATGCAGGGCGGTTACGTCACCGGCTTCCTCGGCGGCGGCCACGCCCTGCGGATGGAGATGCTCGACGAGACGGGCGACTGGCCCGCCGAGTTCTTCTTCGCGCACGAGGAGACCGACCTGGCCTGGCGGGCCATGGACGCCGGCTGGAAGATCCTCTACGCGCCCGAACTGCTGTTGCAGCACCCCAAGACATCGCCCGCCCGGCACGCCATCTACTACCGGGTCACCGCCCGCAACCGGGTCTGGCTGGTGCGGCGCAACCTGCCCCTGCCGCTCATCCCGGTGCACCTGGGCGTGTGGATCCTCGTCACCCTGCTGCGGACACGCTCCGTCGGGGGTCTGAAAGCCTGGTTCGGCGGCTTCGCGGAGGGCGTGCGCAAGCCGGCCGGCGCCCGGCGCCCCATGCGCTGGCGCACGGTCTGGCACCTGACCCGCCTGGGCCGGCCCCCGGTCATCTGACCGGGCCGCTCGGCGCCACCGGCGCCACCGGCCGGTCACTTCGCGTCCGCGTAGCACTCCACCACCGCCATGGTGAACGGAAACCGCACCGGCGTCGGACCGAAGGTCAGCCTCCCCGCCAGGTCGGACGCCTCGCGGATCGCCGCGACGACCGCTTCCACCTCCTCCTCGGGGCAGTGCACGATCACCTCGTCGTGCTGGAAGAAGACGAGTTCGGCCGCCATGCCCGCGCAGGAGCGGCGCAGTGCGGCGAGCAGCAGCAGGGCCCAGTCGGCGGCGCTGCCCTGGACGACGAAGTTGCGGGTGAAGCGGCCGCGCGCGCGGGCGTCGGTGGAGGCGTACCCGCGCGGCAGCTGGTCCGCCGCCTCCTCGTCCCCGGTGGGGATGCCCGCCTCCTCCGCCGTGTCCTCCGTCGCCCCGGCGGCGGGTGGGCAGGTCCGCCCCAGCCAGGTCCGCACGAGCCGCCCCTCCTCGCCTGCCCGCGCCGCCTCGTCGACGTACGCCACGGCCCGCGGGAAGCGGCGGCGCAGCGCGGCGAGGTTCTTCAGACCGTCCCCGGAGGTCTGCCCGTAGACCGCGCCGAGCACCGCGAGCTTGGCCTGGTCGCGGTCGCCGGAGAAGGCGCGGTCGGACACCGACTGGTACAGGTCGGTCTCCCGGCCGGCCACCTCCATCAGCCCGGGGTCGCGGGAGATGGCGGCGAGCACGCGGGGCTCCATCTGGTCGGCGTCGGCGACGACCAGCCGCCAGCCCGGCTCGGCGACCGCGGCCCGCCGGATGACCTTGGGGATCTGCAACGCGCCCCCGCCGTTGGTCACCCAGCGCCCGGAGACCGTCCCGCCCGCGAGGAACTCCGGCCGGAAGCGGCCCTCGCGCACCCAGTCCTGGAGCCAGGACCAGCCGTGGGCGACCCAGATGCGGTAGAGCCTCTTGTACTCGAGCAGTGGCTTCACGGCCGGATGGTCCAGCGACTCGATCTCCCAGCGCCGCGTGGACCGGATCCTGAGTCCGGCCCCCGCGAAGGCCTTGATGACATCCGCGGGCAGGTCCGGCCGCACCCGTCGCCCGAAGGCCGCGGACACCTGGTCGGCCAGCTCGGCCAGCCGGCGGGGCTCGCCGCCGCCCGGGTACCGCTCGCCGAGCAGGTCGTGCAGCACCGCGCGGTGCACGTCGGCGCTCCATGGCAGGCCGGCCCGGTTCATCTCGGCGGCCACCAGCATCCCGGCCGACTCGGCCGCCGTCAGCAGCCGCATCCGCTCGGGGTGCTCCGCCCGGTCGTGGCGCCGCTGCTGCTCGGCGTAGACGGCGAGGAGGTCCGCCAACGGCAGGCCGGCGTCCTCCGGTTCGAACAGCGAGGACTGGGCGCCGGGCTCGGCGGAGCGCTGCGGCGGGTCCGGTGGTACGGGGCCGCCGCGCAGCCGGGCCAGGGCGGCGGCGGCCGACCGGGGCTGGCCGTACCTGCCCTCGTGGCCCAGGAGGAGGGTCTCGGCGTCCTCGACGTCGTAGCACCGCTCGACTCGCACCCCCGCGGCGAGCAGACGCGGATACACCTCGGCTGTCGAACGCCACACCCACCGGCCGACCCCCGGTCGCGCCCGCACCGCCGCCACCAGGTCGGGCTCGCGCAGCACCGGCCCGGCGGGCAGCCCGTCCGGACCGAGGGCGGCGAGCTCCACGCCACCACCCTCGGCCGGAGCGAGCGCCCACCGTTCGGCCATGCTGCGAGTGTGGCAGGCGGGTCTGACATCGGCCCCCGTGCCGGCGCCCGGCCGCACCTCCGGTGCCCTGGGCCCGGCGGTGGTCCCGGGACCGGCGGCGCTGCTGGGACCGGTGGTGGTCCTGGGACCGGCGGCGCTGCTGGGACCGGCGGCGCTGCTGGGACCGGCGGTGCTGCGTGGGACCTCCGGTGTCCTGGCCGGAGCCTTGGACCTCCGGCGCTCCCGGCGCTGCCGGCCACGCCCGCGCGCTCGGTTGCGGCCTTCTCGATGTCGCCGGCCCCCGGCACCTCCGTCCCCGGCCTTCCCCCCGTGCTTCCGGCGCCCCGGCCCTCGGCACCTCAGGGGGCCGGGGCGCCTCCCGGGCCTCCGGCGCGTCCGTGCTTCCGGCGCCTCCGGCCCCCCCGGCACTCCGTGGCCCCCCCGGCACTCCGTGGCCCCCCGGGCACTCCGTGGCCCCCCGGGCACTCCGTGGCCCCCCGGGCACTCCGTGGCCCCCCGGGCACTCCGTGGCCCCCCGGGCACTCCGTGGCCCCCGGGCACTCCGTGGCCCCCGGGCACTCCGTGGCCCCCGGGCACTCCGTGGCCCCCGGGCACTCCGTGGCCCCCGGCACTCCCTGGCCCCCCGGTACTCCGTGGCCCCCGGCACCCCCGGGCCTCCCGGCACCCCCGCTCCCGCACGGTGCACCGGCGGCGGCCCTCCCGCCCGTTGCCCTACCCCCGGTTGCTCCTACTCCTCCTCCTGCGTCTCCTCCCGCGCCTTCAGCACCTCCGCCAGGGCCTTCTCGACGTACCGCTCGACGCCCGCCTTCTCGACGCCGAGCCCGCTGAGCACGCCCTCGCCGTTCTCGAACTCCAGCAGCGCGAGCAGGATGTGCTCGGTGCCGATGTAGTTGTGGCCGAGGCGCAGGGCCTCGCGGAAGGTGAGTTCCAGGACCTTCTTGGCGTCCGAGCCGTACGGGACGAGTTCGGGCACGTCCTCGACGGCGGGCGGCAGCGCGGCCGTGGCGGCCTCGCGCACCGCGTCCGCGGAGAGGCCCTGTTCGGCGAGGGCCTTCGCCGCGAGGCCCTCCGGCTCGGCGAGCAGACCGAGGACCAGGTGGACGGGCAGCCCCTCGGGGCTGTGGGCCGTCTTCGACTCGCCGTGGGCGGCCATGACGACGTTCCGCGCGCGCGGGGTGTACCGGCTGAAGCCCTGGCTCGGGTCGAGATCGGCCGACTCCTTGGGCACGAACCGCTTCTGCGCGGCCTGCCGGGTCACGCCCATGCTCCGGCCGATGTCCGTCCAGGAGGCGCCCGAGCGCCGGGCCTGGTCGACGAAGTGGCCGATGAGGTGGTCGGCCACGTCACCGAGGTGCTCCGCCGCGATGACCGCGTCCTGGAGCTGGTCGAGGGGCTCGGGGTGGACCTTCTTGATGGCGTCGATGAGGTCGTCGAGGCGGATGGAGGCCGTGGGTTCCTGTCGCGAGGTCATGTGTCAACCGTAGGTTGACACTCGTTCATCGTCAACCCGGAGTTGACAGTGGGGGAGGATGTGGTCGCACGCGCGCGTGACACCATCGCGAGATGAGCAGTACGCCCCCCGCGACCGTCGACCGCGCCTTCCGGGCCGCCCTCTACGACACCGGCGACAGCGCCCTCGACACGGGCGCGTCCCTCCTCGCCGCCGACCCCGGGGCGGACGTCGAACTCGCCCGGCGGGGCGAGGAGTTCGTGGCGACCCTCTGGCGGCACGGCTGGCAGCCCGCGGACGTCGTGCGGATGGTGCGCCGCGAGCTGGACGACGTCCACGTGTCGCTCGCCGCCGCCCTGATCCGCGCGCAGGCGCCGCACGACCGGCCGCGTGGCCGGCGCTGGGCGGCCCAGCTGGAGGATCTCGGCGCCGCCGACGGGCCCGCGACCGCCGCACTCCGCGCCGACCGCTTCTCCCACGCCACCGCGGTCCTGGAGCTG
This sequence comes from Streptomyces sp. NPDC030143, assembly GCF_055573695.1. NCBI lineage: Bacteria > Bacillati > Actinomycetota > Actinomycetes > Kitasatosporales > Streptomycetaceae > Streptomyces > Streptomyces sp. NPDC030143. The sequence goes on along the minus strand of NZ_JBVIAY010000008.1, from coordinate 92,434 downwards.
TACCGCCTGCTCCTGCGCCTGCCCGCCCTGGAGCCCCTCCAGGAACCAGCAGCCCCCCGGCGGTCGTCGTCCGGCTCCCACAGTCGCATGCTCACCCGCATCCGAGCCCTGCTGGCGAAGGCGGAGGCGACGGGGTTCCCGGAGGAGGCGGAGGCGCTCACCACGAAGGCGCAGGAGCTGATGGCCCGCCACAGCGTCGACGAGGCGCTGCTCGACGCCGGGGCGCCGCAGCCGGACGCGCCCGGCGCCTGCCGGATCGGGGTCGAGCCGCCGTACGAGCAGGCCAAGGCGGTGCTTCTGGACGCGGTCGCCGACGCCAACCACTGCCGGGCGGTGTGGAACGAACCCTTCTGCTTCTCCACGGTCGTCGGCTTCGAGGCCGACCTGGACGCGGTGGAGCTGCTCTACACCTCGCTCCTCGTCCAGGCCCAGACGGCGATGGCGAGGGCGGAGGCGGCGCAGCGAGCCGGCGGCCGCAAACGGACCAAGACCTTCCGGCAGTCGTTCCTGGCCGCGTACGCCCACCGCATCGGCGCCCGCCTCGCGGCCGCCGCCGAGACGCAGGTGAGCGACGACCTGCTGCCGGTGCTCGCCTCCCGCGAGGTCGCCGTCACGGCGGCGACGGACCGGATGTTCCCGCAGACGGTCACCACCCGGCTGCGCGGCGTCAGCGACGAGGCGGGCTGGACCGAGGGCGCCGAGGCCGCGGACCGCGCCCGCGTGGACTCCCGGCCCCGGCTGCCCCGGACGACATGAGGGCTGGTCAGTCGCCGGCCTGCTGGAAGGCGCTCACCGAGGCGTCCGGCGCGCCCTCGCCCTTCAACGCCACGTCGCCGTAGGACCAGGGGAAGCTCTCCTTCGCCTCGGCCCCCGGCAGGCCGTACCGCACCGTCTTCACGGCGAGGCTCTTGTCGCCGCCGTCCTGCCCGCGCACGTAGGTGATCGTGAAAGAGGCGGTGCCCTGCTCGGCGAGGGTCAGCTTCTGCGCCTCGGCGGCGGCGTCCTTGGGCACGGCGGCGCTGGTGTCGCCGGCCTGGAACTCCACGGTCGGGAAGCCCTCCAGGGTGCACTGGGCGCCCTGGTTGGTGACCGTGACGGTGACGTTGCCGCTGTCCCCGGCGGCCGGGGCGGCGTTGACCGGGCCGACCTCCACGCCGAGGTCGCACGACGACGCGGCGCCCGCGCTCTGCGTGCTGCCGGAGGAGGCACCGGAGGAACTGTCGGAGGAGTCGTCCTCCCCGCCGCCGCAGGCGGTCAGCAGCAGGGCGGCGGCGAGGGCGGTGACGGTGAGGGGAACGGCGCGCATGTGTGGGTCCCTTGGACGACGTGACGGTGCTCGAAGGATCATCACGCACGAGCGCGCCCCGTGGTCGCGCGCCCCCGACTGGTCGTTCACGACCCCAGGCCGGCCGTGGGCAGCCCCGACGGGAACTGCCCGCCCTCCGCCTTGGTGAACGTCTCCTGGCCGGCCCCGCCCTCCCAGGTCACCTTGAGGGTTCGGGCGTCGACGGAGTCGACCATGCCGGTCGTGCGGTCGTTCTTGCCGCTCGTGCAGGTGAGGCGGATCATCTGCATGCCCGCCTCCTGGCCGGCGGTGCCGCTGCACACGCTTCCGCCGGTCGCGAAGAGGGCGGCCTCCTTGCCGTTGACGACCAGTGCGACGGCCTTGCCGTCGGTCGTGGCCAGCCAACTGCCCTCCAGTTCCCCGGAGGCGGACACGGAGCCGGACGCGCCGCCCGTGGCCGGGCCGCCGGGGTCCGCGGTCGTCGCGGACGCACTCGGCGCGGCCGAGGCGCCGTCGTCCGAGCCACCGTCGTCACTGCACGCGCCCAGCGCGAGCACGCCCGCGACCACGCCGGCCATGACGGCGCCCCGGCGGGCCACCCCGCCCCGGGGACGCGAGAAGATCCTCGAAGTCACTGCGAACTCCCTAGCGCTAGCCGACGGAACAAGCCCGCAGCAAGCTACCAGCCGCCCCTGCACGACCTCCGCCTGCGCGAGCGGGCCACGGAGTCGGCTGGCGCGAGCGGGTCCACGGCGTCCGCCCCGTGAGCGGAGCCACTACTTCCGCCTGCGCGAGCGGGCTCGCGACCGCCGCCGACGAGACCGAGCCCACGGCGTCCGCCGGCAAAGGTCGCCTCGCGGCCGCCGCCGGGGCCGCATCACCATCGGCGAGGGCTCCTCCGGCACCCCTGGGGAGCGCCCCGCCCCACCGGCGAGCGCGCCCCACGGCCTCCCGCCCCCGCGACCCCCACCGCCGAGAGCGGCCCCACCCTGTCGACCGGTGAGAGCGGCCCCACCAGTCCACCGCCGAAGGCAGCCCCATCAGGTCCACCGGCGCGAGCCAACCCTGACGCCCGCCCGGTGGAGCCGCCCCGCGAGCCCTTCGTGCCCGCCCGGCGCGAGCCGCCCCTGACGCCCGCCCGGCGCGAGCCGCCCCTGACGCCCGCCCGGCGCGAGCCGCCCCTGACGCCCGGCCGGTGGAGCCGCCCTGACGCCCGCCCGGCGAGAGCCGCCCCCCTGCCCGCTTGCCCGCCGGGCGCGAGCCCTTCACGCCCGCCCGGCAGCCCGCCCTCGTGCCCGCCCGGCGCGAGCCGCCCCCATCCGCAACCGCCCCTACCAGGACGCCTTACGCACCCCCGGCAGATACCCCGCATGCGCCTGTTCGCGCAGGCTCACCCGGGAGAGGCCGAACGCGCGGAAGTAGCCGCGCGGACGTCCGTCCACCTGGTCCCGGTTGCGGACCCGGGTCGCGCTCGCGTCGCGGGGCTGCCTGCGCAGCTCCCGCTGGGCGGCGAGCCGTTCCTCCGGTGTCGACGACGGACGGCGGACGATCTCCTTCAGCTCGGCCCGTCGCGCCGCGTACCGGGCGACGATCTCCTGCCGCTGCTCGTTCTTCGCGATCTTGCTCTTCTTCGCCATCAGACCCGCACCCCCCGCGCCCGGATCCGGGCCACGGCCGCCTCGACGCCGATCGCGTCGACGGTCTTGATCCCCTTCGCGCTCAGCCGCAGCCGGACGTGGCGGCCCTCGCTGGGCAGCCAGTAGCGCTTGGACTGGATGTTGGGGTCGAACCGGCGGGACGTGCGCCGGTGGGAGTGGGAGATGCGGTTGCCGAAGCCCGGCCGGGCCCCGGTCAGCATGCAGTGCGCGGACACAGGTGACGTACCTCTCCTCGATGGCTACTGTTAATGGAATTCATTTTCAGTAAGATAGCAGCATGGCACGCAACGAACTGCGCCCGGTCATCAAGCTCCGCTCCACGGCGGGCACCGGCTACACCTACGTCACCCGCAAAAACCGCCGGAACGACCCGGACCGCATGACCCTGCGCAAGTACGACCCCGTCCTCGGCCGGCACGTCGACTTCCGAGAGGAGCGCTGAGCAGCCATGCGCAAGGGAATCCACCCGGCCTACGGCCCCGTCGTCTTCCGCGACCGCGCCGCCGGCTACGCCTTCCTCACCCGCTCGACCATGACGAGCGAGAAGACGATCGAGTGGGAGGACGGCCACACCTACCCGGTCGTCGACGTCGAGATCTCGAACGTCAGCCACCCCTTCTACACCGGCACCGCCCGCGTCCTGGACACCGCCGGCCGCGTCGAGCGCTTCGAGCGCCGGTACGGGAAGCAGGGCTGACCCCGTGCCCGACCTCCCCGTGGTCATCGTCGGCGGTCTGCACGCCGACGCCCGCAGGGCGACCGTCGCCCGCCTGCTCGCCGACGTGCCCGGCAGCGTCGTCCTCCACCACGACCTGGCGACGGCCGAGACGGGCACGGTCGTCCGCACGGTCCGCGACGCCCACGGCGTCCGGGACACCGGCGAGACGCCCCTCGTCAACGACTGCGCCTGCTGCGCCCTGCGCGAGGACCTCGTGCCCGAACTGCGCCGCCTCGCCGACGACGGCACCACCCGGCTCGCGGTCGTCGAGCTGTGGGACTCCGTCGAGCCCAAGGCGATGGCGGAGGTCGTCGTCGCCGGCGGCCTCACCGTCACCGGCGTCGTCACCGCCGTCGACCCGGCGCTGCTGCTGCCGTACCTCGGCAACGGCGACGACCTCGCCGAGGGCGGCCTCGCCGCGGCCGCCACCGACCAGCGCACGGTCGCCGACACCTTCGCGCGGCAACTGGAGTACGCCCCGGTCCTGGCCGTCGTCGACTCGCCGGAGGCCGACGACGAGGACCGCGAGCTGCTGGCCCAGCTCCATCCGACGGCCCGCCGGGTCCCCGTCCCGGGCGGCCACCCGTGGGACCCGGCGGGCGCCTCCACACCCGCACCGGCATCCGCACGTGCGGCAGCACCGTACGCCGGATCCCCGCTGGCGGCCGCCGTCCTCGCCGGTTTCGACGTGGAGGCGGCCGCCGCGGCCCAGCACCCGGCCTGCGCCCTGCTGCCCGCCGAAGCCGACGCCCACGGCGTCGCCACCTTCGTCTGGCACCGCCGCCGCCCCTTCCACCCGGAGCGGCTGTACGCGGCGCTGGAAGACCTGACCTGTGCCGCGGCCCGCAGCCGGGGCCGGTTCTGGCTCGCCGACAAGGCGGACACCCTGCTCCACTGGGACGCGGCCGGCGGAGCCCTGTGCGTGGAGTCGGCGGGCCCCTGGCTCGCCTCCCTGCCGGACGCCGCCTGGGAGATGGTCCCGCCGGTGCGCCGCGCCGCCGCCGCGCTGGACTGGCACCCCGAGCACGGCGACCGCTGCCAGCATCTGGTGTTCACCTCGCCCGGGCTCGACCGGGACGGCCTCGAACGGCTGCTGGAGTCCTGCCTGCTCACCGACGCCGAGTACGCCGCCGGCCGCGACGCCTGGAAGCGGCTGCCGCCCGCCTTCGACACCCTCCTGGAGGTCTGACCCATGCCCCGCAAGACCGAGCGCAAGCCGGCCAAGTCCCGCCCCAACCCGCTCGACCAGGCGAGGATCGGCTACATCGACTACAAGGACACCGACCTGCTGCGCAGGTTCATCTCCGACCGCGGCAAGATCCGCAGCCGGCGCGTCACCCGGGTGTCCGCCCAGCAGCAGCGCCTCCTGGCCCGCGCGATCAAGAACGCCCGCGAGATGGCCCTGCTGCCGTACAGCAGTCGCTGACCCTCCCGCCGCGGCCGCCGGCCGTCGTTCGCGGGAGGGGAACCGGTTCGTCCGTCCCCTCCAGGCGGCCGGCCGCCGCAGTCGCCTCCCCGCCGACCGCCCTACCGCACCCTTCCGCTCGCGGCCGAGCCCGCCCTCGCCCCCGTGGACGACCCCGTCGTCGTGCACGGGGGCGAGGGCGTTCGCGCTCCCGGAGCCGGGTGGGCGTCGCGGGGGACCCGGTGCGGGCGCGCCCGGCCTGTTCGCGGCGGGGGCGGTGGACGGCGGCGGGCGAGCCGGTGCCGCGGACGCCCCCGTCCGAGCCATTCACCCGGCTGCCCGTCGGACGGAACGGACGGCGGGCCTCCGACCGGCGGGGGGCGTTCCGCCCGTCTTGTCCGGACGGTGCCGCGGCCTGTGGGTCGAACCGTGTCCGGAACCACGGAACACGAAGCGGTCCCGATGCGTCTCTTCCTGTGCAGAAGTAGTTCGATCCGAACCACTTCGCGCGTCCCGCGGTGCCGGAGGCCGTCCTGCGCGACCGGTGGCCACCCGTGCCACGGGCTTCGGGGCGAACGCGTGAAGGGTTCGGGGATCCGACCGGGACCGGTCGCGGGAGCGTCGAAGCTGTAACCGCCTCGGCACCGCGCGTGCACGTGCATCTGCTCATGCAGATGCACGTGAACGGGAGATATGATCCCGGACAGTCGACCACGGCATCCATCGCCGCACGAGCCAGCGCACCACCACCAGGGAGCGACCTGTGGACCACGACGTTGACGGGGGGAACGACGTGTACAACGGCATGACGGCCACGCAGCTGCACGGGGTTGCCTGGCAGAAGAGCCGGCACAGCAACTCGCAGGGTACGTGCGTCGAGTTCGCCCGGTTGCCCGGCGGTGACGTCGCGGTGCGCAACTCGCGCTTCCCTGACGGGCCCGCGCTCGTCTACACACGGGCCGAGATCGAGGCCATGCTGCTGGGCATCAAGGACGGGGAGTTCGACCACCTGATCGCGAGCTGACGGCCGGCGGCCGGGGCCCAGGCGCGGCGCCGGAATCGGCCGAAAAGCGGCAGCAACGCGCGTAGAACCACGGCACGAGCGTGCCGCGGTTCGTCATTCGGCGGGCGTGTGCAGCCGGAACAGCGCCCAGACGACCTTGCCGCCCAGCCTGCCGGACAGCGGGTGCCAGCCCCAGCCGTCGGCGAAGGAGTCGACGAGGAACAGGCCGCGACCGGACTCCGCCGAGAAGTCGTCCGCCTCGCGCGGCAGGGGGCTGTCCCGGCTGGGGTCGCGCACCGCGCAGACCAGCCGCTCGGTCCACCGCATCAGGTGCAGCCGCACCGGCGGGTGCTGCGCGCCGGCCGGACGGGGTTCGGCGTCGGTCGACAGTCCGTGCCGCAGCGCGTTGGTGACGAGTTCCGAGACGACCAGGCACACGTCGTCGAAACGGTCGCCGACGTCCCACTGGCCGAGGGTTCTGCGGGTGAACCGGCGTGCCTCGCGCACGGCTTCGAAGCGGGCGGGCAGTGCGCAGGACGCCGCGTTGGACACGGCCGCGGGATCAAGCGGCGGAAGGCCCTGCCGTAACGGCTCGAGCATGGTCGATCCATTCGTCCCCATGCGAGGCACTCCCGGGATTCGCGGTCGTTGCGATGCAGCGGTGGCGCGGGACCATGGTTTCCGAAGCGCAGGGCAGATGCAAGGGCAGATGCACGTGCACGTGACCGAATTGGACCCGCCCGTACCGCTTCTTGGCCATTTTTTCCGCCATCTTCTCGCCGTTCAGAGGCGGTTCCCTCGCTTTCCGCTCACCCTTCCCACGCACCGGTCCACGCGTATCCTTTGGCTTCTTTCCGTCTGTGTAATCGGACGAGTACTGCTCGAAGTGTTTTAGTGGCAGACTGCGGGCCCTGAGGACGGTTGGGGAGGCTGGCGAACGTGAGCGCGGGAGAGCCAGGATCGGTGGTGCGGCGCATGCTGCTCGGCTCGCAACTACGGCGACTGCGTGAGGCGCGCGGCATCACGCGCGAGGCGGCGGGATATTCGATCCGCGCGTCGGAGTCGAAGATCAGCCGGATGGAGCTGGGCCGGGTGAGCTTCAAGACACGGGACGTGGAAGACCTGCTGACGCTGTACGGCGTCACGGACGAGTCCGAGCGCCACGCACTGGTCTCCCTCGCGCGCGAGGCCAACGTGGCGGGCTGGTGGCACAGTTACTCGGACGTCCTGCCCAACTGGTTCCCCACCTACGTCGGGCTGGAGGGCGCGGCCTCGCTGATCCGGGTCTACGAGGTGCAGTTCGTGCACGGGCTGCTGCAGACGGAGGCCTACGCGCGCGCGGTCGTGCGGCGCGGTATGAAGGGCGCGAGCGCGGCCGACGTCGACCGGCGGGTGGCGCTGCGCCTGGAGCGGCAGAAGTGTCTCGTCGCCGAGAGCGCCCCCGACTTCCACATCGTCCTCGACGAGGCCGCCCTGCGTCGGCCGTACGGCGACCGTGAGGTGATGCGCGGGCAGCTCCAGCACCTGATCGACATCTCCGAACGCCCCAACGTCCGGCTGCAGATCATGCCGTTCGGCTTCGGCGGGCACTCCGGGGAGTCCGGCGCCTTCACGATCCTGAGCTTCCCGGAGTCCGACCTGTCGGACGTCGTCTATCTGGAACAGCTCACCAGCGCCCTCTATCTGGACAAACGCGAGGACGTCGCCCAGTACGAGCAGGCGCTGAAGGAGCTCCAGCAGGACAGCCCCGGCCCCGACGAGAGCCGGGACCTGCTGCGCGGGCTGCTCCAGCTCTCCTGAGGGTTTTCCCCGGGGCGACCCGCTCTTCCACCAACTCCCCTGACACACACGTACGATGACGTGTGATCAGTTCGTGACGTCGATCGGGGTTCCGCGCCGACCGCCCGCTTCCAGGGGATTGAGGGATCACATGTCGTCCTGCTTCACCGACCTGGCCCAGCAGTACATCGACGGGGAGTGGCGTCCGGGGACCGGTTCCTGGGACGTCATCGACTTCAACCCCTACAACGGTGAGAAGCTCGCCTCGATCACCATCGCCACGGTCGACGAGGTCGATCAGGCCTACCGGGCCGCCGCCCGCGCCCAGAGGGAGTGGGCCGCGACCAACCCCTACGTCCGCCGCGCGGTGCTGGAGAGGGTGCTGCGGCTGGTGGAGGAGCGGGAGCGGGAGATCGGCGAGGTCCTGGTCGACGAGGTCGGCGGGACCTTCGGCACGGCGGCCTTCGAGCTGCGGATGGCCAAGGAGTTCCTGCGCGAGGCGATACGCCTGACGCTGAGCCCCGAGGGGTCGATCCTCCCCTCGCCGATCGACGGCAAGGAGAACCGCGTCCACCGCGTGCCGGTGGGTGTCGTCGGCGTGATCAGCCCGTTCAGCGTGCCCTTTCTGCTGGCGCTGAAGTCGGTCGCCCCGGCCCTGGCGCTCGGCAACGGCGTGGTGCTCAAGCCGCACCAGGACACCCCCGTCGCCGGCGGCACCCTGATCGCCAAGCTCTTCGAGGACGCGGGCCTGCCCGCCGGCGTGCTCAACGTCGTCGTCACCGACATCGCCGAGATCAACGACGCCTTCCTGGAGCACCCGGTCCCGAGCGTCATCTCCTTCACCGGCTCCGACGAGGTCGGCCGTCACGTCGCCACCGTCTGTGCCGCGCACTTCAAGCGCTGCGTGCTCGAACTGGGCGGCAACAGCGCGCTCGTCGTCCTCGACGACGCCGACGTCGACTACGCCGTCGACGCGGCCGTCTTCAGCCGTTTCCTCCACCAGGGCCAGGTCTGCATGGCCGCCAACCGCGTCCTGGTCGACCGGTCGGTCGCCGACGAGTTCACCGAGAAGTTCGTCGCCAAGGTGCGCGCTCTGAAGGCCGGCGACCCGCGCGATCCCGGGACCGTCATCGGCCCGTTGATCAACTCCTCGCAGGCGGAGGCCGTCTCGGGTGTCGTCACCAAGGCCCTCGCCGAGGGCGCGACCGCCCTGGTGCACGGCGAGACCCGGGAGAACGTCGTCGAGCCGTCCGTCCTGACCGGGCTGCCCGCAGGCTCCGCTCTGCTGCGGCAGGAGGTCTTCGGCCCGGTCGTCTTCCTCACGGCCTTCGACGGCGAGGAGGAAGCCGTGCGCCTCGTCAACGACAGTCCCTACGGACTGAGCGGCGCGGTGCACACCGCCGACGTCGAGCGGGGCGTCGCCTTCGCCCGGCGGATCGACACCGGCATGTTCCACGTCAACGACGCGACCGTCCACGACGAGCCGGTCGTCCCCTTCGGCGGCGAGAAGAACTCCGGCATCGGCCGTCTGAACGGCGAGTCGTCCCGGGAGGCCTTCACCACCACGAAGTGGATATCGGTCCAGCACGGCCGCAGCGGCTTCCCCTTCTGACCGCTCGGGGCACGGCGGGTGGGCGGCCCCGGCGCCGCCTACGCTGGACGCCATGTCAGCGATCCGTCTCCTCGTGCTCGGCGCCGTCCGGCAGCACGGGCGGGCCCACGGCTACCAGGTGCGCAACGACCTGGAGTACTGGGGCGCCCACGAGTGGTCCACCGCCAAGCCGGGCTCGATCTACCACGCCCTGAAGCAGATGGCCAAGCAGGGGCTGCTGCACGAGCACGAGATCGCCCCCTCCACCGCCGGCGGTCCGCCGCGCACCGAGTACGAGATCACCGGGCGCGGCACCGAGGAGTTCCTGCGGCTGCTGCGCGAGGCGCTGACCGCCTACGACCAGAAGATGGACGTGAAGTCGGCGGCGATCGGCTTCATGGTGGACCTGCCGCGCGCCGAGGCGGTGGCGCTGCTCGAGGAGCGCATCCGGCGCATCGAGGAGTGGCGCGCGGCCGTCACCGAGCACTACGTGCCCGAAGAGGGGCCGGAGCAGCTCGGGCACATCGGCGAGATCATGAACCTCTGGATCCACACCGCCGACGCCGAGGCCGAGTGGACCCACAGCCTGATCGCGCGGATCGAGGGCGGGGCCTACTCCTTCGCCGGCGAGGGCGAACCGTTCGTCGCGGTGCTCGCGGACGGTGAGGAGAACCCGTACACGACGGGGGAGCGGCAACCGGAGGAACCCCGCTAATCAAGTTGGACGAGTGGGATCGGTGGTGTTACCTTGAAGAAGTAGTCAACCTTGACTAGTGAGGGAGATGGGGGACCGGGATGGCTGACGCGGCGATCATCGTCGAGGGCGTACACAAGAGATACGGCGACACCCGGGCGCTGGACGGGCTGGATCTGGAGGTCGCCCGAGGCACCGTGCAAGGGGTGCTCGGACCGAACGGCGCGGGCAAGACGACCCTGGTCAGGATCCTCTCCACGCTGCTGCGGCCGGACAGCGGCCGGGTCGAGCTGGCCGGGCACGACGTGGTGCGGCAGGCCCGCGAGGTCCGGCTGCGCATCGGCCTGCTCGGCCAGCACGCGGCGCTGGACGAGGAGCTGGGCGGCCGGCAGAACCTGGAGCTCTTCGGCCGCCTCCACCACCTGGGCGCCCGCCGCGCGCGCGTGCGCGCCGACGAACTGCTGGAGCGCTTCGGGCTGACCGACACCGGCCGCAAACCCGTGCGCTCCTACAGCGGCGGCATGCGCCGGCGGCTGGACCTGGCCGCCTCCCTGATCACCGACCCGGAGGTGCTCTTCCTGGACGAGCCCACCACCGGCCTCGACCCGCGCGGACGCGCCGAGGTGTGGTCCGCGGTCCGGTCACTGGTCGGCGGCGGCACGACCGTCGTGCTGACCACCCAGTACCTGGAGGAGGCCGACCAGCTCGCCCACCGCATCTGCGTCGTCGACCGGGGCCGGGTGATCGCCGACGGCACGGCGGCCGAGCTGAAGGCGCTGACGGGCGGCGACCGCATCGACGTCGTCCTGCGCGACGAGGGGCACCTGGGCGCCGCGCTCGCGCTGCTGCCCGTGCCCGAGGACGACATCGTGGTCGACGCCGACCGCCGGCTGCTCAGCGCCCCCGTCACCGACCGCATGGCCGCGCTCACCGCCGTCGTCCGCGCCCTGGAGGAGTCGGGCATCGAGGCGGAGGACGTGGCCCTGCGCCGCCCCACGCTCGACGAGGTGTTCCTGCACCTCACCGGACGGGACGACCGTACGAAGGAGGCCGCGTGAGCACGCACGCGCTGACCGATTCCTGGACCATGACCCGGCGCGAACTCGCCCACTGGGCGCGACGGCCGGGCCAGTTGGCCGTCGGGCTGGTCTTCCCGGTGATGCTGCTGCTGATGTTCGGCTACCTGGTCGGCGGCGGGCGCGGGGTGAGCGGCCATTACCTCGACTACCTCTTCCCCGGCATGCTCGCGCTCACCATGGCCTTCGGCCTGGAGGGCACGATGCTCGCGGTCACTCGTGACCTCGACAAGGGGGTGATCGACCGGTTCCGTTCGATGCCGATGGCCGACGGGGCGGTCCTGGTGGGCCGTTCGGCGGCCGACATGCTCCAGTCGGCGGTGGGCCTGGTCGTGCTGATCGGCATGAGCGCGGCCCTCGGCTGGCGTGCGCACGGCGGGGTGGCGGCCTTCCTGGCGGCCGTGGGCCTGCTGCTCCTCCTGCGCTTCGCGATGCTGTGGATCGGCATCCACCTGGCGTTGGTCGCCGGCAGGCCGGAGATGGTCCAGGCCGTGCAGATCCTGGTCTGGCCGGTCGGCTTCCTCTCCAACGCCTTCGCCAGCCCCACGTCCATGCCCGGCTGGCTCGGCACGGTCGTCGAGTGGAACCCCCTCTCCCACACGGCGACCGCGGTGCGCGACCTGTTCGCCACGGGCGCGTCCGGCCACGTCTGGACGGCTGTCGTCTGGCCACTGGCCCTGCTGGCCGTGTTCTTCCCGCTGGCGGTGCGGAAGTTCGCCCGCATGAGCCGCTGAGCCGCGTGAGCCGCATGAGCCGCATGAGCCGTTGTGCCGGGACAGCACAGCTAGGGCCCTAATGGTGGAAGCCCGTCGCCGCCTCCTTGTCCCGGGTCAGTGGGCGGGGCTGTCTGCGGAGTTCCGGCAGGAGGCGCGTCAGGTCGTCGACGAACAGGTCGGCCAGGTCGGAGGAGAAGCCGTTGCGGCACACGACGCGCAGGACGGAGAGGTCCTCGCGGTTCGGCGGGAAGGTGTACGCGGGCACCAGCCACCCGTGCTCGCGCAGCCGGCGGGAGACGTCGAAGACGTCGTACGCCTCGACGCCGGGAGCCGTGGTGAAGGCCAGGACGGGGAGTTCGTCGCCCCGGGTGAGGAGGCGGAAGTCACCGAGGGACTCGACGCGCTCCGCGACGGTCCGCGCGACCTCCCGGGTGGAGCGCTGCACGGCCCGGTAGCCCTCCCGGCCCAGCCGCAGGAACGTGTAGTACTGCGCGACGACCTGGGCGCCGGGCCGCGAGAAGTTCAGCGCGAACGTCGGCATGTCACCGCCCAGGTAGTTCACGCGGAAGACGAGCTCCTCGGGCAGCGCGTCCTGGTCGCGCCACAGCGCCCAGCCCACCCCCGGGTACACCAGCCCGTACTTGTGCCCCGAGGTGTTGATCGACGCCACGCGCGCGAGGCGGAAGTCCCACAGCAGGTCCTCGTCGAGGAAGGGCGCGATCATCGCTCCGGACGCCCCGTCGACGTGCACCGGGATGTCGAGGCCGGTGCGCTCCTGGAGGGCGTCCAGGGCCGCGCACAGGTCGGCGATCGGCTCGTAGGAGCCGTCGAAGGTTGAGCCGAGGACGCCGACGACCCCGATGGTGTTCTCGTCGCACAGCTCGGCGGCGGCCTGCGGGTCGAGATGGAACCGGTCGCCCTCCATGGGCACCTGACGGGGCTCCACCTCCCAGAAGGTGCAGAACTTCTCCCAGCAGACCTGGACGTTGATCCCCATCACCAGGTTGGGCCGGGCCGCCGGGTCGGGACGACGCCTGCTCCAGCGGCGCTTGAACGCCATCCCCGCGAGCATGCACGCCTCGCTCGACCCGGTCGTCGAGCACCCCACGGCGGCCGACGGGTCCGGCGCGTTCCACAGGTCGGCGAGCATCGCCACACAGCGCCGTTCCAGTTCGGCGGTGCGCGGGTACTCGTCCTTGTCGATCATGTTCTTGTCGCGGCACTCCGCCATCAGCACCCCGGCCTGCGGCTCCATCCAGGTGGTGACGAAGGTGGCCAGGTTCAGCCGGGAGTTGCCGTCGAGCATCAACTCGTCGTGGACCAGCTGGTACGCCGTCGACGGCGGCGTGGGACCGTCCGGCAGCCGGTGCCGTGGCGGCGCCTCGGTCATGCCGCCCACCGGATCCGCCTCGCCGTAGAACGGGTTGACGGAACGGGAGCGCTCGTCGGGGTTCCGGGGACCTTCGTGCAACGGCATGGACGTGCCTCCTGAGACGGTCGACTGTGGTCAGCGGACGGCGGTTCCCCCCTCGCGCAACTGCATCTGCGGCCGCCCCGTGACCAGCAGCCAGGCCGGCAGGGAGGCGACACACAGCAGTGCGAGGATCGCGGGCGAGGCGACCAGGACGGCGGCGACGAACAGGCTCACCCAGCCCTGCCGGGTGATGGCGAGCAGCACACCGAGCACCGCGGCCGACACGCCCACCGCCGGATGCACCGCCGGCACGAGTGCGTGGGCGGTGAGCCCGAGGGCGACACCGACGAACACGGCGGGGAAGATCCGCCCGCCGCGGAAACCGCAGGACGCGGCGACGAGCAGTGCGGCCAGCTTCACCACCGTCATCGTGGCGAACTCGCCCGCCGTCCAGCCCTCGGGGTCGCGCGCCAGCTCCCCGATCTCGTCGAGCCCCTTGAAGAGCGTCAGATGGCCGCCCAGGGCCGCCAGCAGCCCCAGGACGAGGCCACCGACCGGAAGGGCCAGCATCGGGTGCCGCAGCCGCGCGAACGCGCCGTGGGCGAACGGAAAGGCGAGGACGGCGCACAGTGCCAGCAGCGCGGCCGCGGACGCGATCACCAGCGCCGCGAGCAGGTCGCCCCAGCCCGCCGTGGTGAAGGCGGGCAGGCCGAGGTCGAACGTCGGGTGCGCCACCAGATTCGTCGTCATGGCCCCCGCCGCGGCCGCGACGAGGGGGGCGAAGACGTGGTCCCACAGCGGCCCGCCGGTCCGCCGCGCGGCCAGCGCCTCCGAGATCAGCAGTGCGGCCGCGACCGGCGTCCCGAACAGCGCGCCGATCGTCGCCGCCTCCGCCAGCGCCGGCCACGCCCCGCCCGGCGCCCGGGGCAGCAGCCGGCGGCCCAGCCAGTAGGCCAGCCCGACGTTCACCGCGATGATCGGGTTCTCCGGGCCGAGACTCGGCCCGCCGGCCAGCACCAGGACCGTCGCCAGCAGCAGTCCGGGCAGCACCACGGGCGGAAGCACCGGCGCGTCCAGCCCGGTGGTGGCCGGGTCGGGCCCGGCATGCCCCGGCGCCTTCCACACCACGAGCCCCACCAGCACCCCGGTCGTGGTGAGGACGACGACCACCCACAGCACCGACCAGCGGCCCACCCCGAGCGCGTCAGGCAGATCCCGCCACACCACGTCCTGGAGCCGCTCGGCCACGCCGCTCACCAGCAGCAGGACCAGGCTCGCCACCACCCCGACGACCAGTGCGGGCAGGATCGTCGGCAGCAGCGTGCGCGCCGGCGTCGCCGGAGCGGGGGGCGCCTGCCGCGCGGTGTCCTGGACCACGGGGTCACGATAAGCGGACGTAACCGACACAACATCCCGAGTCGGGCGACGTGGTGAACCGCCCCGGGAGACGGCTTGCACCTCACGCGACGTGAGGGCCCACAGTGGAGCGCGTACCGAGAAGAAGGAGCGGACGAAGTGAGCTACTCCGTCGGACAGGTCGCCGGATTCGCCGCAGTCACGGTGCGCGCCCTGCACCACTACGACGACATCGGCCTGCTCGTCCCGAGCGAGCGCAGCCCCGCGGGTCACCGGCGCTACAGCGACGCCGACCTCGACCGGTTGCAGCGGGTCCTGTTCTACCGCGAGCTCGGCTTCCCGCTCGACGAGGTCGCCGCCCTGCTCGACGATCCCGGCGCGGACCCGCGCGCGCACCTGCGCCGCAGGCACGCACTGCTGACCGCCCGGATCGAGAGGCTGCAGAAGATGGCGGCGGCCGTGGAGCACGCCATGGAGGCACGCACGATGGGCATCAACCTCACCCCCGAGGAGCGCTTCGAGGTCTTCGGCGACAAGGACCCCGAGCAGTACGCCGAGGAGGCCGAACAGCGCTGGGGCGGCACCGACGCCTACGCCGAGTCACAGCGCCGCACCGCGCAGTACACCAAGGAGGACTGGAAGCGCATGCAGGCCGAGGTGGCCGACTGGGGCGAGCGCTACGACGCCCTGATGGCCGCCGGCGAGGCCCCGACCGGCGAGTCCGCCATGGACCTGGCCGAGGAACACCGGCAGCACATCTGCGGCTGGTTCTACGAGTGCTCCTACGAACTGCACCAGTGCCTGGGTGAGATGTACGTCTCCGACGAGCGCTTCAAGGCGTTCTACGACTCCATGCGCCCGGGCCTCGCCGAACACCTCCGGGACGCGATCGTCGCGAACGCCGCCCGTCGCGCCGGCTGAGCACCTGGCCCGGAAGGTCTCATTCCCGGGCCAGGACCACGGCCGTGCCGTAGGCGCACACCTCGGTGCCCACGTCGGCGGCCTCCGTCACGTCGAAGCGGAACGCCAGGACGGCGTTGGCCCCCCGCGCGCGTGCCTGCTCGACGAGACGGTCCATGGCCTGGTTCCGGGTCTCGACGAGCGTCTTGGTGAGCCCCTTGAGCTCACCGCCGATCATCGACTTCAGACCCGCGCCGATCTGGCTGCCGAGATGCCGCGAGCGCACCGTCAGTCCGAAGACCTCGCCGATGACCTGCTCGACCCGGTGCCCGGGTACGTCGTTCGTGGTGACGACCAGTACGTCCGGCTGGGGCCCCTGGCCGCCGCCGTAATCCTCGATGCCCATGCTCACAGGTTTGCCCAAAGGCGGGCACAGTGCATCCTGGGAAGCCCCATGGAACCTGGGCAGGGGCGGCTGCGTTGATACGTTGGGGCAGCCAGCCCCCCGCCCGTACCCCACAGCAGGAGCCACAATCCCGTGACCACGCTTGCGCTAGGCCCCGAGTGGCTCAGCCCGGACTATCTGATCGAGACCTTCAGCCTGCCCGGCATCCTGCTGATCGTCTTCGCGGAATCCGGCCTCTTCGCCTTCTTGCCCGGTGACTCCCTGCTGTTCACCGCGGGCTTGTTCGTGGCCGAGGGCCAGTACATCAGCCAGCCCCTGTGGCTGGTCTGCACGCTCATCGTGATCGCCGCCGTCGTCGGCGACCAAGTGGGCTACATGATCGGAAAGTTCCTCGGTCCGAAGCTCTTCAACCGGCCCAACTCCAAGCTCTTCAAGAAAGAGAATCTGGACAAGGCGCACGAGTTCATGGAGAAGTACGGCCCCAAGGCGATCGTCCTCGCCCGCTTCGTGCCCATCGTGCGCACCTTCGCCCCCATCGTCGCGGGCGCCGGCAGCATGAAGTACCGCACGTTCATCGCCTACAACGTCATCGGCGGCATCGCGTGGGGCACCGGCGTCACCGTCGCCGGCTACTGGCTCGGCCAGATCGAGTTCATCAAGACGAACGTCGAGGCCATCCTCATCCTCATCGTGATCGTCTCGGTCGTGCCGATCGCCATCGAGTTCCTGCGGGAGCGCTCCAAGAAGAAGCGCGCGGCGGCCGAGCAGCCGGCGGCGGCCCGCCAGGCACAGGACCGGGCCCACCACCAGGCGCAGGCCCACGGCCAGGCGATGGACGACGCCACGACCCAGCTGCGCCGCATCGACCAGCACGAGCCGTACCCGGGCCGCCCGTCCCAGGACCAGGGCTACGGGCAGGACGAGTACTACGGCCAGCAGCAGCAGTACCCGCAGCAGGAGTACCCCCAGCAGCAGTACGCGCCGCAGCAGCAGGACTGGCAGCAGCCCCAGCACCAGCAGAACGGCCAGTACCCCCACAACCAGGGCTACTAGGCCCCGCTCCCGAGAGGCGCGGGGAACAGCTCAGAATCCCCGCGTCCTCTTGGCGGCCCGCCGCTTCTCCGGCGACCCGATCCGCAGGAACAGCCGCGACACCTCCGACCCGAGGTTCACCCCGATGGCGATGGCCATCGCCAGGGCCGCGGCCTTCGTCAGCGACACCAGTCCCGCGTCCACCTCGTTCTGAGCGATCGCCAGCAGACCGAAGTAGGTGGCCGAACCCGGCAGCAGGGGCCCGATCGCCGCCGTGGTGTACGGCAGCGCCGACACGAACCGGTACCGCGACAGCAACTGGCCGAACAGCCCGACGACCCCGGCGGCGACGGCGGTGGAGGCGACGGGCGAGATGCCGCCGGCGTAGTGCATCGCGCCGTACACACACCAGGCGACCCCGCCGTTGAGCGTCACCGCCAGCACGGTGGACCGTTCCTGCTGGAGCAGGACCGCGAAGGTCAGCGACAGCAGCATCGACGCGCCGATCTGCAACAGCGGCCGCTCGCTGATGCCCAGGGTGGCGTCCGGATTGAGATGGGCGCCCAACTGCACGCCGACGTAGAGCATCACCAACACCCCGACGACGATGCCCACGAAGAAGTACAGGACCTCCAGCAGACGGGCCGCCGCGGTGATGTAGAAGCCCGTCAGACCGTCCTGCACGCCCGCCACCAGGGCCCGTCCGGGCAGCAGCGCGAACAGCCCACCGGTGATGACGGCGGCGGCCTTCACATCGACGTGGGCGAGTGTCAACGCCACACCGATCGCCGCCGGCGGCGTCGCGGCCACCAGGAACTGGTAGAACTCGGGCAGCCCGCGCCCCGCGCACAGCCAGGCCAGCCGGTCGCCGAGCATCGCGCCGATCGCGGCCGCCAGGAACACCGTCACGTCACCGCCGACCAGCACCGAGGCCGCCCCCGCGAGCAGCCCGCTCGCCGAGGTCAGCACCCAGGTCGGGTACGGGTGCCGGTTGCGCCGCATCTCCGCGAGCCGCCGGTAGGCCTCCTCCAGGGAGATCTGCGTCTCGGGGTCGCTGAGATCGTCGACGAGCTGGAAGACGGCCGCGAGCCGCGTGTAGTCCGTCCCCCGCCGCCGCACCGTCCGCGACGCCGTCACCGGGTCCTCCACCAGCGACGGCTGGTAGGAGATCGACAACAGGGTGAAGGTGACGTTCGGCTCGCAGCGGTCGAGCCCGTAGGAGCGGCAGACCGCGAACATCGCGGCCTCCACGTCCTCGGCGCCCTCCCCGCCCGCCAGCAGCAGCTCCCCGATGCGCAGGGTCAGGTCGAGCACGCGCGGGACGGCCGGGCCCTCCTCCTCCGCCTTCACCGCCCGCTCCGGCGCGGGCCGCTCGGCCACCGGCATGCGCAGCATCGTGCGCATCCGGTCCTGCCACGGCACGTCCTTGGTCAGACTGACCACCGGGAAGCCCTCGGCGGGCGTGAACGCGGCGGGCGCGTGCCGGGAGCTGTAGGTACTGGGCCGGGTGAACGCCGACTTCTCCGGCTCCGCCGCGGCCGGCTGCGGGGCCTCCAGCCCCACCGGAACGGCGAACTCCGACGTGGTCTCCGACTCGCCCCCACCCCGCGGGACGGCAAGCCCCTCGGGAATCGCGAACTCGGAGGTCACCTCGGGATCGAACAGGCCACGCGCCTCGTCCGACCGTGGCTTGCGGTCCTCCGCCTCCGTCACTGAGCAACGCTCCCTGAACGACACCTTCCGTAGGCCTCAGTATGCGCAGACGCGCCGAAGGTATGCGTCGGGGCCGACCGTCACGCGACCCGCACCACGCAAGCGGGCATGAGAAAGGGCCGCACGCGCGCGTACGGCCCTTTCCGGGACTGCTCTGGCAGGTCGGACCGTGACTGCTACGGCAGGTCGGTCTGCGACTGCTGCGACAGGTCAGTGACCGCCCTGGTCCTTGAAACGCTTGTAGGACCGCTCGATCTCGGCCTCGGCGTCGGTGCGGCCGACCCAGTCGGCGCCCTCGACGGACTTGCCGGGCTCCAGGTCCTTGTAGACCTCGAAGAAGTGCTGGATCTCCAGGCGGTCGAACTCCGAGACGTGGTGGATGTCACGCAGGTGCTCCACACGCGGGTCGGTCGCCGGGACGCACAGCAGCTTGTCGTCGCCGCCGGCCTCGTCCGTCATACGGAACATGCCGATCGCGCGGCAGCGGATGAGGCAACCCGGGAAGGTCGGCTCGTCCAGGATGACCAGCGCGTCCAGCGGGTCGCCGTCCTCGCCGAGGGTGTTCTCGACGAAGCCGTAGTCGGTCGGGTAGGCGGTCGAGGTGAAGAGTCGACGGTCCAGGCGGATCCGACCGGTCTCGTGGTCCACCTCGTACTTGTTCCGCGAACCCTTCGGAATCTCGATCGTGACGTCGAACTCCACCGGTGGCTCCTCCATGATCAACACATAGTTCTGGTGGTTAAGTGTCCCTCACGCTGCTGTGTGATCGCGAAAGGGGCTGGTGGTCGTGCCGGAGCTGGGGCCTTGGCGTGCCGCGAGACCGCACGTGGTGCGGGCCGCGAACGCCGTACGACCGCGTCTGGCACGGGCCGCAGGGATCGTACGACCCCGTCTCGCGCGCGCCGCGGCCGCCGCGCAGCCGAGGGTCGCACGGCTCACACGGGCGGCGAAACCGCAGCTCACGCGGATCACGCGGCCGAAGAACCCCGGGAACCTCAGGACCTGGCAGTACACCACCGGCGCGGCGACCGCCGGACTGGTACTGGCCGCCGGCGTGGTGACCGCGGCCGGCCCCTGGGATTCCACCGGTCAGCGTACGGCCGAGCGGGACCACGCCGCCGCACTCGAGCGGACGGGTGGCGCAGATCACGGCCGCACCTCCGCGGAGGGCGCGTCGGCCGACGGGACGCCGCGGCCCGCCCCCAGCGCCGCGTCCGTCCTCACCGGGCTCGGCGGGACCACGAACGCCGTGCACCCCGTCCCCGGCACCCTGCCCGCCACGACCGCCCTCGCCGGCATCCTGACGCCCCTGCTGGGCGACCCCGCCCTCGGCCCCGCCCCCGCCGCCGCCGTCGTCGACGTGGCCACCGGCACGCGCCTGTACGAGACGGGCGCCGACCAGGCGCTCACCCCGGCCTCCACCACGAAGATCGCCACCGCCGTCGCGGCGCTGTCCGCGATGGGACCCGACCACCGCCTCACCACCCGCGCCGCGCTGGAGCCCGACACCCAGGAGATCGTCCTCGTCGGCGGCGGCGACCCCACCCTGACCGCCCGCGCGAACGCCGAGGGCCTCGCCAGTCTGCGCACCCTCGCCGCGCAGACCGCGGCCGCCCTGAAGAAGCGCGGCATCACCCGGGCGACGCTCTCCTACGACACCACCCTGTACGCCGGCACCGAGGTTCACCCCATCGGGCGCAACCCCAACCTCGCCCGGGTGACCGCCCTGATGGCCGACGAGGGACGCACGGACGACTCGACGAGCGGTGAGGTCGGCCGCGTCCTCGACCCGGCGCTGGACGCCACGACCCAGTTCGCGGACTTCCTGTGGGTGCACGGCATCCGGACCACCCACCCCGGCCCCTCGAAGGCGACCACGCGCGCGCAGACGCTCGCCACGGTCTCCTCCCCGCCCCTGTCCGCCCTGGTCGAACGCATGCTCACCAACAGCGACAACGACATCGCCGAGGCCCTCGCCCGCCAGACTGCCGTCGCCACCGGCGTGCGCGCCGACTTCGCCGGCGCCGGCCGGGCCGTCCACGCCCAGATCGCGCAGCTCGGCCTGCCGATGGCCGGCGTCTCCTTCAAGGACGGCAGCGGCCTCGACCGCTCCGACCGCCTCACCGCGAACCTGTTGGCCGGCCTCCTCGCCAAGGCCGCGGACCCCGCCCGCCCCGACCTGCGCCCCGCCCTCACCGGCCTGCCCGTCGCCGGCTTCACCGGCACCCTCGCCGGCCGCTCCACCGACACCTCGGCCGGTGTCGTCCGCGCCAAGACCGGCACCCTGACGGGTGTCGACACCCTCGCGGGCACCGTCGTCGACCGCAACGGCCGTCTCCTCGCCTTCGCCCTTCTCGCCTCCGACACGACGGACCGCGGCGCTGCCCGGGCGGCCCTGGACCGCGTCGCTTCAGCGGTGGCGGCGTGCGGGTGCAGGTGAGGGGATGCCCGGGCACGTGGAGCTCCGAACAGAAGGGGAGCCCGGCTCGCGACGCCGGGGACGCACGCTCGCCGCGTTGCCGAAAGCCCCTGGCAGCTCCGCTGCGAGGAGCTTCCGGCGTCCTGCGGCCGCACGCACCGGACGCCGCGACCTGATCGGCCCCCCTTCTGTTCGGAGCTCTCAGGGGTCCTCGCACCCTGCCCGCCCGGGCCGCCGCGCGTCTGACCAGGCGCTCACAGTGCAGAGACCCCTCAAAGGGAGCTGCCCGGGGAGACGTCAGGGGAGTGCCCGGGAGATACGTCAGGGGCCCACCCGGGGCGGACCGCCGGCCACGACGCGGCACGACCGACACGGACCGAACCCGAGCACCGGGCGGCGCCCCCTCGACTCCGGGCCGTCGGGCAGACGGCCGCCCCCGGTTCACCCCCGCGCCCGCTCCCCGTGGCCGACCACGCAGCCGGCCGGGCCACCCGAGCACCACCGTCCACCGGCCCGCCCGCCCCGGCCCGACCCTGACGCACCCCCCATCTCGTCCCCCACGCCCTGCCCCCGACGGCGGCGCTCACGTACGGTTGACACATGACGAGCATCGGTGGTGCCTCTTCCGGGATGGTCGACTGGAATCTCGCGGTCGCGACCGCGACCCGGCTCGTACGGCCGGGCCCAGAAGTGAGCCGCGACGAGGCCCGCGCCGTCGTCGCCGAACTCCGTCGGCACGCCAAGGCCTCGGAGGGACACGTCCGGGGCTTCACTCGGCTGGGTTCCGAGGACACCCACGACACCCCCGTCCTCGTCGTCGACCGCCCCGGCTGGATCCGGGCGAACGTCGCCGGCTTCCGCCAGATCCTCAAACCCCTCCTCGACAAGATGCAGGAACGCCGCAGCACCAGCCCCGGCGGCGTGGTCCTCGGCGCGGTCGGCGGCAAGGTCACCGGCGTCGAACTCGGCATGCTGCTGTCGTTCCTCGCCTCCCGCGTCCTCGGCCAGTACGAGACCTTCGCCCCCGCCACCCGAGAACTCCCCGCGGGCTCCGACGGCGGCGGCCGTCTCCTCCTCGTCGCCCCCAACATCGTCCACGTCGAACGCGAACTCGACGTCGACCCCCACGACTTCCGCCTCTGGGTGTGCCTGCACGAGGAGACGCACCGCACGCAGTTCACCGCGGTGCCCTGGCTGCGCGACCACCTCGAGGGTGAGATCCAGTCGTTCCTCGCGGAGACCGACGTCGACCCCATGACCTTCCTGGAGCGCGTCCGCGAAGCAGCCCAGTCCCTCGCCGGCGGCCGCCCCGAGGGCGAGGAGGACGACGGCGGCCACTCCCTGGTCGAACTCGTGCAGAGCCCGGCCCAGCGTGAGATCCTCGGCCGCCTCACCGCCGTGATGTCCCTCCTCGAGGGCCACGCCGACTTCGTCATGGACGGCGTCGGCCCCGACGTCGTACCGACCGTCGCCGAGATCCGCGAGAAGTTCCAGCAGCGCCGCGCCAAGGGCGCCTCCCGCCTCGACATGGCCCTGCGCAAACTGCTCGGCCTCGACGCCAAGCTCCGCCAGTACAAGGACGGCGAACGCTTCGTACGCTCTGTCGTCGACCAGGTCGGCATGGACGGCTTCAACCGCGTGTGGACCTCCCCGAACACCCTCCCCACCAAGGCCGAGATCGCCGCACCGGCGGACTGGGTCGCACGCGTGCACCGCAAGTCCGACTCATGACGCCGACACGCCGAAGACCCCGTGACGTCCCGTGATCGGCCGTGACCCGTCCTGAACCGTCGGGAACCGAATCCGGCCGACGGCAGGCGAACGCCGCGCCAATCACCCGTCCGAGGGACCGTGAGGCCCGCGCAGGCGTGCAATGCTCGGGGAACGGCTCAGTTCTGTCACCATCTACACACTCTGCGTGACCGGCATCGGGCTCAACCCCGAAAACTTCATGAAGGGAACCGGACAATGGGTCCCCATCCTGCGGTCGCGGCGATACGCCTGGCGGTCCGCCGCGTCCTCCACGACATCCTCACCGAACACACCCGCCTCGCCGAAGAGACGGCCCCGCACGAGCGTCCGCCCTCGCCGCTCGTGCTCGTGGCCTGCTCCGGCGGAGCCGACTCCATGGCGCTCGCCTCCGCCCTCGCCTTCGAAGCCCCCAAGCTCGGCATCCGCGCCGGCGGCGTCACCGTCGACCACGGCCTCCAGGCCGGCTCCGACACGCGCGCCGACGAGGTCGTCCTGCGCCTGCGCGGACTCGGACTCGACCCCGTCGAGTCCACCGCCGTGAGCGTGGGCCGCGCGGGCGGACCCGAGGCCGCCGCCCGCGACGCCCGCTACGCCGCCCTCGACGCCGCCGCCGACCGCCACGGCGCCACCGCGGTCCTGCTCGGCCACACCCGCGACGACCAGGCCGAGACCGTCCTCCTCGGCCTCGCCCGCGGCTCCGGCATCCGCTCCCTGTCCGGCATGGCCGCCATCTCCGGGGCCGGCGGCCGTTACCGCCGTCCCTTCCTGGGGCTCGACCGCCAGACCGCCCGCAAGGCCTGCATGGTCCAGTCCCTGCCCGTCTGGGACGACCCGCACAACACCGACCCGGCCTACACCCGCTCCCGGCTGCGCCACGAAGGACTGCCCGCCCTGGAGAAGGCCCTCGGCAAGGGGGTCGTCGAAGCCCTCGCCCGTACGGCCCGGCTCTCCCGCGACGACGCGGACGCCCTCGACGCCTGGGCCCGGCGGGCCGAGACCGCCGTACGGGACTCCGCCGGCCTGCTGGAGTGCGCCAAGCTCTACGCCCTGCCGCCCGCCGTACGCCGCCGCATCCTGCGCCGCGCCGCCATCGAGGCGGGCGCCCCGGCCGGCTCGCTGTTCGCCCGGCACATCGAGGAGATCGACCGGCTGATCACCGGCTGGCGCGGTCAGGGGGCCATCAATCTCCCCGGCAAAGTCGTCGCCCGGCGCCAGGGTGGCAGACTGGTGATTCGGCAAGGCTGAATCCCGGCCCCTCCGAGTACCTCGGGGAGGGGCGGCCAGCCGGTGGGACGACCGAAAGTGATGCGGGTGGACGCGAAAGACATGGGTGCCGAGCTCAAGCAGGTACTCATCACCAAGGAAGAGATCGACGCGAAGCTGGCCGAGCTGGCCGCGAAGATCGACGCGGAGTACGCGGGCAAGGACCTGCTGATCGTCGGCGTCCTCAAGGGCGCGGTGATGGTCATGGCCGACCTCGCGCGGGCGCTGTCCACCCCCGTCACCATGGACTGGATGGCCGTGTCGTCGTACGGCGCGGGCACCCAGTCCTCCGGTGTGGTGCGGATCCTCAAGGACCTCGACACCGACATCAAGGGCCGGCACGTCCTGATCGTCGAGGACATCATCGACTCCGGCCTGACCCTGTCCTGGCTGATCTCCAACCTCGGCTCGCGCGAACCGGCGTCCCTGAAGGTCTGCACACTGCTGCGCAAGCCCGACGCCGCCAAGGTCGCCATCGAGGTCGAGTGGGTCGGCTTCGACATCCCCAACGAGTTCGTCGTGGGCTACGGCCTCGACTACGCCGAGAAGTACCGCAACCTCCCCTTCGTCGGTACGCTCGCGCCCCACGTCTACGGCGGCTGACCCCGCAGGGCCACCGCCGTACGAAGATCGGGAACCCCGGCGGGCCTCGCACCGTTGGAGCATGCAGACGGGTTCGCCAGCCGTCCCGTGCGGCTTCGTGCGGCGAAGCTGGGGTACCGTCAGAAGAACTGTCTTATCAAACTCACTATGGCAGGAGGGACGGGGCGGCACCGCTCCGTATGGATGGACGTGAAGCGATACTTCCGTGGGCCGGTCATGTGGATCGTGCTGGCCGTCCTTGCCGTGGTCGTGTTGATGCAGGTCGTCGGTTCGTCCGGCGGCTACAAGACGGTGGACACCGGCCAGGTCGTCGCAGCGATCAACGACAACAAGGTCGAGTCGGCCAAGCTCACCACCGGTGACGAGCAGATCATCAAGGTCACGCTCAAGGACGGCACAAAGGTCGAGGGCAGCTCGAAGATCCAGGCGAGCTATATCGGCGACCAAGGCGTGACCATCGCCAACACACTGCAGACCAAGTTCCAGGACAAGCAGATCCCGGACGGCTACACCGTGTCGCCGTCCAAGCAGAACCCCTTCGTGGGCATCCTGCTCTCCCTGCTCCCCTTCGTCCTCATCGTGGTCGTCTTCCTGTTCCTGATGAATCAGATGCAGGGCGGCGGCTCCCGGGTCATGAACTTCGGCAAGTCCAAGGCGAAGCTCATCACCAAGGACACCCCGAAGACGACGTTCGCCGACGTCGCCGGCTCGGACGAGGCCGTCGAGGAGCTCCACGAGATCAAGGAGTTCCTCCAGGAACCGGCCAAGTTCCAGGCCGTCGGCGCCAAGATTCCCAAGGGCGTGCTCCTGTACGGCCCTCCCGGCACCGGCAAGACGCTGCTCGCGCGTGCCGTCGCCGGCGAGGCGGGCGTCCCCTTCTACTCGATCTCCGGTTCGGACTTCGTCGAGATGTTCGTCGGTGTCGGTGCCTCGCGGGTCCGTGACCTCTTCGAGCAGGCCAAGGCGAACGCCCCGGCGATCGTCTTCGTCGACGAGATCGACGCGGTCGGCCGCCACCGCGGCGCCGGCCTCGGCGGCGGTCACGACGAGCGCGAGCAGACGCTGAACCAGCTGCTCGTCGAGATGGACGGCTTCGACGTGAAGGGCGGTGTGATCCTCATCGCCGCCACGAACCGGCCCGACATCCTCGACCCGGCCCTTCTGCGCCCCGGCCGCTTCGACCGCCAGATCGCGGTCGACCGTCCGGACATGCAGGGCCGTCTGGAGATCCTCAAGGTCCACCAGAAGGGCAAGCCGGTCGCGCCCGACGTCGACCTGGCCGCCGTCGCCCGCCGCACCCCCGGCTTCACGGGTGCCGATCTCTCCAACGTGCTGAACGAGGCCGCGCTGCTCACGGCCCGATCGGACAAGAAGCTGATCGACAACCACATGCTGGACGAGGCGATCGACCGCGTGGTCGCGGGCCCGCAGAAGCGGACCCGGATCATGTCGGACAAGGAAAAGAAGATCACCGCGTACCACGAGGGCGGACACGCCCTGGTCGCGGCGGCCTCCCCGAACTCCGACCCGGTCCACAAGATCACGATCCTGTCCCGCGGCCGTGCCCTCGGTTACACGATGGTCCTGCCGGACGAGGACAAGTACTCGACCACGCGCAACGAGATGCTCGACCAGCTCGCCTACATGCTGGGCGGCCGCGCGGCCGAGGAACTGGTCTTCCACGACCCGACCACGGGCGCCGCGAACGACATCGAGAAGGCCACCGCCACGGCCCGCGCGATGGTCACGCAGTACGGCATGACCGAACGTCTCGGCGCCATCAAGTTCGGCGGCGACAACACCGAGCCCTTCCTCGGCCGTGAGATGGCTCACCAGCGCGACTACTCGGAAGAGGTCGCCGCGCTGGTCGACGAAGAGGTCAAGAAGCTCATCGAGAACGCGCACAACGAGGCCTGGGAGATCCTGGTCGAGAACCGCGACGTCCTCGACAACCTGGTCCTGCAGCTGCTGGAGAGGGAGACGCTGGGCAAGGAGGAGATCGCCGAGATCTTCGCCCCCATCGTCAAGCGCCCGCCGCGGCCCGCCTGGACCGGCTCCTCGCGGCGCACGCCGTCCACCCGCCCGCCGGTGCTCTCCCCCAAGGAGCTCGCACTGACCAACGGTGCCAACGGCGCGACCCCGGCGATCACCACCGCCAAGTCCACGGCGACGGACGCCACCCCGGTGGCCGAGCCGGCCCCCGAGGACCGTACGGAGAGCTGACACTCCTCGTCACGGACCTCACAAAGACGGGCATGGATGCCGCGTCCCCCAGGATTTAGCCTGGGGGACGCGGCATTTCCCTTATGCCCGTATGCAGGACACACAGGAACGAGGCACAGATGACCGACCCCGTGACGCTGGACGGCGAGGGCCCCATCGGCGAGTTCGACGAGAAGCGAGCCGAGAACGCCGTACGGGAACTGCTGATCGCGGTCGGCGAGGACCCGGACCGCGAGGGCCTCCGGGAGACGCCGGCCCGGGTTGCGCGGGCGTATCGGGAAATCTTCGCGGGCTTGTGGCAGGAGCCCGAGGACGTGCTGACGACCACCTTCGACCTGGGGCACGACGAGATGGTGCTCGTGAAGGACATCGAGGTCTACTCGACCTGTGAGCACCATCTGGTGCCGTTCCGCGGGGTCGCTCATGTCGGGTACATCCCGTCGACCAGCGGCAAGATCACCGGCTTGTCGAAGCTGGCCCGCCTCGTGGACGTCTACGCACGCCGCCCCCAGGTGCAGGAGCGCCTCACCACGCAGATCGCGGACTCGCTGATGGAGATCCTCGAGCCGCGAGGCGTCATCGTGGTGGTGGAGTGCGAGCACATGTGCATGTCGATGCGCGGGATACGCAAGCCGGGTGCCAAGACCCTCACCTCAGCGGTCCGCGGGCAGTTGCGGGACGCGGCGACGCGCAACGAGGCCATGAGCCTGATCATGGCCCGCTGACGTCGGGGGCGCGGGGCCCCCGACGCGTGACGCGGCTCACGCCGCCGGGGCGGTCCCCGGGCCGTTGGGGTCGTCGTCCTCGGGGAGTTTGCAGACGCGCTCCAGGAAGACGGCCGCCGCTATCACGGCGATGCCGGCCAGGACCGAGAAGCCGGCGTAGATGGCCTGGTCGCGGCGGGCGGGGATGTCGAGGGACTCCAGGAGGAAGACGCCCGTGCCGCCGTACATGCCGGCGACGAGGGCGGCGACCAGGGCGCTGGACTGGCCGAAGACGACCGCGCGGGCCGCCATGAGCGGGTCGACGCCCTTGGCCTCGGGACGGCGCTCGCGCTGCGCCTTGAGGCGGGCGCGCAGCGACAGCGCCGTGGCCAGCAGGATGGCCGCGATCACGGCGAGGACGATGGGGGCGGCCAGCGGGACGCTGGGGAGGGTCCCGATCGAGTTCCAGAGGCGGGCGCCCGCCCAGGACAGGACGCCGGCGACGACGAAGACGCCGACCAGCATCCTGATGCGCAGCTCTCTCACGGTGTCCCTTCGGTTCCCCGGCGGTGTTGTGGTCGTGTGACCTTACCGACAACGACTATTCGGGCAGCCGGAGTTCCAGGTCCTCGCGGGCTTCGACGCCCGCCCGGGTGACGGTGTCGAGGAGGCCGGCGACCGGGCCCCGGCCGGGCAGCTGGGCGGCGGGGTCGACGTCGTGCCACGGGACGAGGACGAAGGCGCGCTCGTGGGCGCGGGGGTGGGGGAGCGTGAGGTGGGGGTCGTCGGAGACGACGTCGGCGTAGGCGACGATGTCGACGTCCAGGGTGCGGGCGCCCCAGCGCTCGTCCCGTACGCGGTGGAAGGCCTCCTCGACCGCGTGGGCCCGCTCCAGAAGAGAGGACGGCGGGAGGGTGGTCTTCAGGACGACGACCGCGTTGAAGTACGAGGGCTGGCTGCCGGGCTCGACGCCCCACGGCTCGGTCTCGTAGACGGGGGAGACGGCCTTCACGCGCACGCCGGGCGTGTCCTCGAGGGCGTCGATGGCGCCCTGGAGGGTCTCCAGGCGGTTGCCGAGGTTGGAGCCGAGGGAGACCACGGCCCGTCGCGGGTTGTGGAGGGTGGTGTCGGCGGCGTCCACCCTCTCGACGACGGAGGCGGGTACCGGCTGTACGGTCGGGTCGCTGTGACCCTCGGTGAAGGACGCGGTCATACTCGGCTCCGGGTGATGGTGACGGTCACGTCGTCGAAGGGGACGGTGATCGGGGCGTCCGGCTTGTGGACGCACACCTCGACCTCCTGGACCCCTTCGTGCTTCAGACAGGCCTGGGCGATGCGCTCGGCGAGCGTCTCGATGAGGTTGACGGGCTCGCCCTCGACGACGGCCACGACCTCCTCCGCCACGATGCCGTAGTGCACGGTCTTCGCCAGGTCGTCGTCGGCTGCGGCCGGACGGGTGTCCAGGCCGAGGACGAGGTCCACGACGAAGGTCTGGCCCTCCTCGCGTTCCCTGGGGAACACGCCGTGGTACCCACGGGCCTTCAGGCCGCGCAGCGCGACACGATCCACGCGAATCACTCCTGCAGTCGTCGGTGACGGCCGGTGCGTACCGTGTGCGGGCGGTACACCGGCCTCGAACGAATCTACCTGCGAGCGCTGACAGGGCCGGGCCACGGGGGCGTCGGCCGGGTCGGGGCCGGGAGGTGTTCACCGGGTGTTTCCCCCGGGGAACCCGACGGCTCACGGGCTGGTAGCCGCGCCTACCCGCCGGTTCGCGGTTCCAACCACTTCTCGGTCCCCGCGGGTCACGTCCGTGCGGGCGACGTCCGTGCGCACGACGTCCGTGCGTCCGTCCCGTCCGCAGTGGCCACCCCCTCCCGTGGGCCGCCCGGTCCCGTACCGCCTACCCGCTCAGGAGGGTGTCTCCTCGTCCTCCTCGTCGTCGGTCTCGGCGAGGACCGGGGAGGCGTGGTGGGACCAGAGTTTCCAGCCGTCTGCGGTGCGGTGGAACACGTTCGTGGCGACCACCAGCTGGCCGACGAGCGGGCCGAGCTCCTCGCCGGCCCGTGGTGCGGGGCCGCCGCTGAGGATGTTCTCGGTGCAGGTCACCAGGGCGGTGTCGCCGGTGACGGAGACGTGCACGTCGGTGAGGAAGAACTGGATGTAGTCGGTGTTCGCCATGATCAGCGCGTACGAGCGCAGCACCTCGCCGCGTCCGGTGAGCGCGGGCCAGCCGGGATGCACACAGGAGATCACGCCCACGTCCGCCGGGTCGTGGTACGTCTCGTCGACGCCCAGGTCGGAGGGGCTGAGCCAGAGGGAGGACACCTCTTCGAAGTCGCCCCGCTCGAGTGCCTCGTAGAAGGCGGTGTTGGCGGCCTCGACCTGCTCGACATCGGTGTGCGGGGCGCTCACCGGGTTCCTTCCCGAGCGGCGCGCGCGCCCGGCGTGTCGTGTCCGGCGCGTGCCTCTTCCACGGCGCGCGCGACCCGTACCGCGTCCGCCGTGGCGCGCACCTCGTGCACGCGGACCGCCCAGGCGCCGGCGTGTGCGGCGAGCGCGGAGACGGCGGCGGTGGCGGCGTCGCGTTCGCGTGCGGGCGGCGGGGCGCCCTCGGGTCCGGCGAGGACGTGGCCGAGGAAGCGTTTGCGGGAGGCGGCGACGAGCAGGGGGTGCCCGAGGGTATGCAGCCGGTCGAGGTGGGCGAGCAGGGCGAGGTCGTGGTCGGCTTCCTTGGAGAAGCCGAGGCCGGGGTCGACGACGACGCGGTCGGGTGCGATGCCGCCGGTGAGGACGGCGTCCACGCGCGCGTGGAGTTCGTCGACGACTTCGCGGACGACGTCGTCGTAGGCGCCCCGGACGTTGCCGCCCTCCAGGAAACCGCGCCAGTGCATGACGACGAAGGGGGCGCCCGCGTCGGCGACGACCGGGATCATCTCCGGGTCGGCGAGGCCGCCGCTGACGTCGTTGACGAGAGCGGCGCCGGCGGCGAGGGCCTGGGCGGCGACGGAGGCGCGCATGGTGTCGACGGAGACGGTGACGCCTTCGGAGGCGAGACCGCGGACGACGGGGACGACGCGGCGCAGTTCCTCGTCCTCGTCGACGCGGGTCGCGCCCGGCCGGGTGGACTCGCCGCCGACGTCGACGAGGTCCGCGCCCTCGTCGACCAGGTGGAGGCCGTGCTTGACGGCGGCCGTCGTGTCGAACCAGCGGCCGCCGTCGGAGAAGGAGTCGGGGGTGACGTTGACGACCCCCATGACCGCGCAGCGGTCCCAATCCGGAAGGCCGTCGACTCGCCCGCGTCCGCTCTGCTTGCTCATATGTTCAGCGTAGGCCCAGGAGCGGGCCGTATCGCCGGGAGGCCCGGGCGGAGGACTCGGGGCCGAGGGGCGTGCGAGGCATTCGCCCGGGCCGGCCGGGAGGGGGCGGCCCGGTGGGAGGCGGTCATGCCGCGCGGACGTCTCTTTCGCCGACGGCGTGGGCACACACGCGTGCGGCGGGCGAGCGGCGGCGCAGGAAGCGGGGCAGGGGGAGGGCGAGGTTGACGAAGCCCTCGGCCTGCATCGCGGCGAAGCCGATGCGGGGCAGGTCGGCGGAGGCCCGGTAGACGACGAAGCGGGGTTCCCAGCGGGGCTGGAACTTGGCGTTGAACTTGTAGAGCGACTCGATCTGGAACCAGCGGGAGAGGAACACGAGCAGTCCGCGCCAGGCGCGCAGCACGGGGCCCGCGCCGATCTTCTCGCCGCGTGCCAGGGCCGAGCGGAACATGGCGAAGTTCAGCGACACGCGCGTGATGCCGAACCGGGGGGCGGCCTGGAGGGCGGCGACGATGAGCAGTTCGTTCATGCCGGGGTCGGCGGCGCGGTCGCGGCGCATGAGGTCCAGGGAGGCGCCGTCGGTGCCCCAGGGGACGAAGTGGAGGATCGCCTTGAGGTCGCCGTAGGGGCCGGGTTCCGGGTCGGCCTTGTGGGCGGTGGCGATGAGGCAGTCGCCGTCGGCGGGGTCGCCGACGCGGCCGAGGGCCATGGAGAAGCCGCGCTCGGTGTCGGTGCCGCGCCAGTCCTCCGAGGCCTGCCGGATGCGCTCCAGTTCGCCTTCGCCGAGGTCACGGACACGACGGACCCGGGTCTCGTAACCGGCGCGCTCGATGCGCTTGACCATCTGGCGCACGTTGCGCATCGCGCGGCCGGCGAGCGAGAAATCCGCGACGTCCACCACCGCCTCGTCGCCCAGTTCGAGGGCGTCGAGGCCGGTCTCGCGGGTCCACACCTCGCCGCCCGTCTCCGAGCAGCCCATGACGGCAGGGGTCCAGGAGTGGGCCTTGGCCTCGTCCATGAAGCGCTCGATGGCGCCGGGCCAGGCCTCGACGTCACCGATGGGGTCGCCGCTGGCGAGCATCACGCCGGAGACGACGCGGTAGGTGACCGCGGCCTTGCCGCTGGGGGAGAAGACGACGGCCTTGTCGCGCCGCAGGGCGAAGTGGCCGAGGGAGTCGCGGCTGCCGTGCTTGTCCAGCAGGGCGCGCAGCCGGGTCTCGTCCTCCTCGGTGAGGTGGGCGGCCGGGTGTTCGGGGCGGAAGGCGAGGTAGATGGTGGTGACGGCGGTGATCCAGCCGAGGGCGCCGAGGGAGAAGGCGACGGTCCAGGAGGCGTCCCCCTGGTAGTCGACCGGGCCCTCGAAGCCGAAGAGGCCGTAGAGGACGTGGGTGAGGCGGTCGGCCAGGCTGGGGTCGCCGACCATGCGGCCGGGGTGGGCGCTGACGATGACGAGGCCCAGGCCGAGCGAGCCGGCGCTCATGAGGACGAAGTTCGCGAGGGCGCGCCAGCGGCTGCGCGGGTCGGGCAGGGCCCGGAACTGGTCGCGGTGGACCAGCAGGGGTATCAGGAGTGCGACGGAGATCAGCACGCCGACGACGGAGTGCCGGTAGGTGAACTGCGCGACGGCGCCCGCGGGGAGCAGGGCGACGGCCGCGCGCCACGCGCGCCGCTTGCTGCGCTTGAGGCCGTGTGCGAGCAGGAGCAGCAGGATCCCGGCGCTCAGCGACAGTGCGGCCGCGAACGGACCGAACGCGCCTGGCAGCACCTCGGCGAGTGTGTGCATACGGCTGTGCCGGAAGCGCGGGAACACGCCCGCGGCGACATTCAGCAGGCCGACCAGGGCACAGGCCCTGCCGACGAGGAGGGGCACGGACTCGGGGCGTGGGCCCCGGACCAGTCGCCGCACCCGGCTCGATCGATTCGGAACCTCGCCCGACATTTCCCCATCTTCCCTGACAGACATCGCATCCCGTAGTTCCGCGAGAGACCTTGAACCCGGTGCCGATTCGGGCATCCGGCGACATTGCGCCCTCTAGGACGGTGTCTGGGGGGAGGAGGTTCACTCACCTTCCTCAAAGCCGCCGAAAAGGCGGAGGAAAGTCCGGGGCAAGGCCTCGCGAAGGTCGCGGGGGAGCACAGTCCGGACGGAGAGCGTAGGCAGGAACACTTCATGGGTCTCACGAGCAACAAAACGCTGCTGCTGTCGGTCCTGTGTGCCGTGGCGCTGTTCGCCGGCACGGTGTGGCTGTGGCCGCGGCTGGCAGGGCGGGGCTGGCGTGCCGTCAGCGGTCGCGTGGGCATGCTGCTCGCCACCCAGTTGGCCCTCTTCGCGGCCGTGGGTCTCGGCGCGAACCAGGCGTTCGGGTTCTATGCGAGCTGGTCGGACCTGTTCGGACAGGAGAACGACACGGGCGTCGTCGTCGACCACGCGGGAGGCGGCCGCAAGGGCCCCCTCCAGGTCGTCGACACGCGGCGGGTGTCGGGCGGGGGAGCCGGCCGGCCGCGGATGGGCGGGCAGATACAGAAGGTCACCGTCACCGGCCGTACGACGCACATCGCCACGCCCGCCTTCGTGTACCTGCCGCCGGAGTACTTCGATCCGAGCCAGCGCACGCGTACGTTCCCGGCGGCCGTCGTCCTCACCGGCTATCCGGGTACGGCGGAGGCTCTCGTGAACAAGCTGAACTATCCGCGCACCGCGCGGGAACTCGCCGCGGACGGCCGTATGCAGCCGATGATCCTGGTGATGCTGCGGTCGACGGTGGCGCCGCCGCGCGACACGGAGTGCGTGGACATCCCCGGCGGGCCGCAGACCGAGACGTTTTTCGCCAAGGACCTGCCCGACGCCGTCACCGCGCAGTACCGGGTGAGCAGGAAGCCCGGCAGCTGGGGGATCGTCGGAAACTCCACGGGCGGCTACTGCGCGCTGAAGCTGGCGATGCACCACCCAGAGGTGTACGCGGCGGGGGCCGGTCTGTCGGCGTACTACAAGGCGCCGACCGACCCCACCACCGGTGACCTGTTCCACGGCGACGACACCCTGCGCAAGGAGGCCGACCTGCGCTGGTACGTCAAACACCGGCCCGCGCCCCGCACCTCGTTGCTCGTCACCAGCAGCAAGGTCGGCGAATCCAACTACAAGGACACGCTGAAGTTCATCGACGAGGTGAAGGCGACGAAGAAGACCAGGATCTCGTCGATCATCCTCGATACCGGCGGACACAACTTCAACACCTGGCGGCGGGAGATCGCGCCGACACTGGAGTGGATCAGCGGGCGGCTCAGCGCTTGATGATCTTGTTTCTCGTCGAATTCGGCGCGGGGCTGTTTCCGTAAGGCGTCCTTGCACTCTGAGCGCCTGATCAGGCCGCGCGGCCCAGGCGGCCACAGTGCGCGGCCCAGGCGGCCACAGTGCAAGGGCCCTAAGGCGTTCCTGATGCCCTGTGAAGGGTTCGGGGTGGCTGTGTTTTTACGGGGTGGGGCGCCAACATTCGCCTACGCGCGGTAAGTTTCTGGCCATGCCACGTGGACGTCACCGCCATTCCCCGCCATTGCACAGGCTGCTTCCTCCGTCGGCGATCGCAGGCGTTTCCCTCGTCTGTGCCCTCGGTCCCTGGGTGTTCGCGGAGCAACTGGTGCTCCGGGTGCTCGCCGCGGCCGCCGCGGTGACGGCGATCCTCGGCGCGGTCGTCATGCGCCGCTGGGACATCCAGGCCGGCAAGCGGGTCGCCGACCTCACGCGCGCGCGTGCGGGCGACGAGTGGCGGTTCGAGGAGCGTGTAGCCGAGCTCGAGAGCGACCTCGAGGAATCGCGGGAGCTGCGCGTCAAGCTGGAGCAGCGGCTGCGGGCCAAGCGCGCCGAGCTGGCCGGCCTGCGCAACGAGCACGCGGCCCTGCTGCGCCGTTACGCCACGGCGGAAACCGAGCGGGCGAGCGCCCTGGAGGGCCGCCGCCTGCTCGAGATAGAGACGGCGCCGTCGCCGTCCCGCGCGCTGCCGCCGGCGCGGAGTGCGCAGGAGGCGTCGGCGAGCGGGCCGGCGACGGAGGTCGAGAAGGCCGGAACGGCTGAGAAGGCCGAGAAGGTTGAGCGGGCCGAGAAGGCCGGGGTTGGGGTCGAGCAGGCCCAGGGTGGCGAAGTGGCCGAAGGCGGCGCCCGGAGCGGCGAGTCGGTCGCGGCGGGTTCGCCGGCCGCGACCGGTGGGTCCGACGCGGCCGGCGAGGACGCCGGGACCGGCGGGAACGAGCCGAAGGCGCCCGCGGTCTTCTCCCCGGAGGGATCCCGGCTGTTCCTGCGGGCGCAGGCGGCGCTCGCCCGGTTCGACGACGGTGGCCGGCCGGTTGCGGTCGACGAGAGGCCGGCCGGGGCGGAGCCCGCCCGGCCCGACTCCCCCGACGTCGGCGACGACGCCGGAGCCGCACCGGAGGACGAGGCGAAGGGGAAGCCCGAGGCGGTCGACGAGCACGCGCGCGCGACCGCCCACCACACGGCCGCCGGGGAGAACGCGACCCCGGCTGAGGAGACGGCTGCGGCGCAGGCCGCCGCGAGGCGGACG
Source organism: Streptomyces sp. NPDC030143 (assembly GCF_055573695.1). NCBI lineage: Bacteria > Bacillati > Actinomycetota > Actinomycetes > Kitasatosporales > Streptomycetaceae > Streptomyces > Streptomyces sp. NPDC030143. Next base: position 56,854 of record NZ_JBVIAY010000008.1, on the reverse strand, counting down.
GAAGGCCCCGGGCACACGGGCTCCGCGGAGACGGACGTCACGGTTGCGGGCGGCGAGAGCGCGGACGTGGTCACCGCCGGGAACGGCGACGGCAGCGGCGGCCCTGACGCGGGCCCGGGCGCGGGTGTGGGCGCCGGGGACGCGGACGGCGAGGCCGCGCATGCCGAGGACGTGGACGCGGAGGGCGCTGCACAGGCCGCGGAAGCCCCGGAGGCGGCAGAGCCCTCGGTAACGGCGGAATACCTGGAGGCCGCGGAGATCCCCGCGGTCGCAGGCACCTCCGGGGAGACCCCCCGGACCCGCTCGGCAGCAGAGGCCTCGGAAGCACCGGCAGCCTCAGCAGCCCCGGAGCGGGCCGAGGGTTCCGCGGACGCCTCCGTCCCCCGCTCCGCCGCCCCCGTGCAGCGGCCCGCCGGGCACTTCACCGTGCCGACCGCCGTGGCCGTCGTACCGGCCGCGCAGTCGGTGCGGCGGCCGAGTGCCGAGGGCGGGTTCGACTTCTTCGGCACGCAGAAGTCGTCGTCCGCCGCGCTGGAGGCGGTGCAGAACGAGGACCTCGCCGACGTCGTCGGCCAGGAGGCCCTCGCGCTGCACAAGGCCGAGGCCGAGGCGGAGTTCAAGCCGGTGGACGAGGACGCGCGCGGTGTCGGCCAGGTGATCGACCTGACCGCGCACGACGAGACCGAGCAGATCGACCTCCAGGGACTGCGCAGCGTCGTTTCCTGAACGGTCGGCGGATGGGTCCCCTTCTGTTCGGATCTGCAAGGACCCCTAAGCCATCCACCGGTCGGACCGGGCGGCGCGGCGCCCGGTCCGTGACCGTTCCGCCTGGCCGCGCAGCAGTTCCGCGGCCTCCTCGGTGCCCCTCAGACGCGCCGTCACCGTCTTGTCGGCTCCCGTGTCCACCCGCACGTCGGCGAGGCGCCACAGTCGCTGCCAGGGCCCTTGCGTCAGCCGCACGCTCTGGACCTTGGCGTGCGGGACGAGGGCCAGATGGCGGCGCAGCAGACCGTGGCGCGCGGCGAACACGGTGTCGCCGACGGCGATGCCGTAGCCGCGCCACCACAGCGGGACGCACCGCCCGGCCCGGCGCGGCGGGCGCGACAGCGCGGCCGTCGCCGGAACGGTCGCGCCGGGCAGCACGCGCGCGATCACGGCCTCGGCGACCGCGCGGGGAGCGACCGGCACGAGCACGGAGTTCGTCGAGCCGGCCACGTCCAGTTCCACGCGCACCCAGTCCCGTCGCCGCCACAGCAGCGGCTCGACGATCCGCACGGTCTGCACGCGCCCCGGCGGTACCGTCTCGTGCGCGCGGTCCAGCAGGCCGTGGTCGATCCGCAGCCCGTCCGGCGACTCGCCGACCGTCCAGTCGTACTCGCCGACGAACCGGCCCACGCTGCTGGCGCCCGCGGCGCCGAGCAGCGGAACACCGGTCGCCAGGACCGTCCACACGCTGTGGGTGGCCAGCCACAGCACGGGCGGGACGACGAGGGCGGCGGCCAGCGCGCCCCAGGTCGCGCCGGTCAGCAACAGCGCGGTCGCCAGCTCGCGCGGCGGCACGCGCAACAGCTCGCGCGCCGGCGCCTCGCCGACCTCGTGCGCCGTCTCGGGCGCGAAGCCCGCAGCCCGTGCGAGCAGCTCGGCCCGCAGTGCCCGCGCCTCGCCCTCGCCCAGAAAGGCGAGTTCGTCCTTCTTGTCCGCTCCGACGACGTCCAGCCGGAGCTTGGCGACGCCCGCGATCCGGGCGAGCAACGGCTGGGTCACGTCGATGGCCTGGATGCGCTCCAGCCGGATGTGCGCGGTGCGCCGGAACAACAGGCCCGTCCGGATGCGCAGGTCGGCGTCGGTCACCGCGAAGTGGGTGAACCACCAGGACAGGAAGCCGTAGAGGGCCGCTGCCGGGACGACGACGGCGAGCCCGGCCAGCAGCGCCGTCGTGGTGAGCCGGGCCAGCTGTTCCTGTGTCCGGTTCGGGTCGTGCACCGCCCATCCGGCGACCACCGCGACGGGCGCCCACGCCCGCCGGAACGGGGTGACGGGATGCAGCCGTCGCTCGCCGACGACCCGCTCCGGACGCTCCCCGGGGACGGCGTCCTGGACGTCCGGCGCCGTCACAGCCCCGCCGATCGGGCCTCGCCGAGCTCGGTGAGCCGGTCGCGCAGCCGTTCCGCCTCGGCCGGGTCCAGTCCCGGGATCGTCGCGTCGGTCGCGGCCGCCGCGGTGTGCAACTGCACGCTGGCCAGCCCGAAGTGCCGCTCCACCGGTCCGGAGGTCACCTCCACGAGCTGCATGCGCCCGTACGGCACGACCGTCTCCTCGTGCCACAGCACGCCCCGGCTGATCAGCAGGTCGTCGACGCGCTCGGCGTAGCGCCAGGAGCGCCAGTTGCGGTCGAGCAGGACCCAGCCCGAGCCGATGCCGGCCAGCGGCACCAGGGCGAACGCGGACCACGCCGGGCCGACGAGCAGCCCCGCCGGCAGGCCGATGCCGAGGGCGGCCAGCCCCAGCCACACCACCAGCATCAGTCGGCGCATCCGCAGCAGCCCCGGGGGCAGCCCCGTCCACACCGGACCGGCCGGTCCTTGCGCCGTACCCGCCTGTGCCGCCGATTCCCCGCCCCGCGGGCTCCCCGTCTCCATACGGTCAGCGTACGTAGGGGAGACTGGGGCCATGACTCCTACGACGGAGACCACGGTCGGGATCGGCGGCGCCGCGGAGAGCACGGACATGGTGCTCAACATCGGGCCCCAGCACCCCTCCACGCACGGCGTGCTGCGGCTGCGGCTCGTGCTCGACGGCGAGCGCATCCGGCACGCGGAGCCGGTGATCGGGTACATGCACCGGGGCGCGGAGAAGCTGTTCGAGGCGCGCGACTACCGCCAGATCGTCATGCTGGCCAACCGCCACGACTGGCTTTCGGCCTTCTCGAACGAGCTGGGCGTGGTCCTCGCCGTGGAGCGGATGCTGGGCATGGAGGTGCCCCCGCGCGCGGTGTGGACGCGCACGCTGCTCGCGGAGCTGAACCGGGTGCTCAACCACCTGATGTTCCTGGGGTCGTATCCGCTGGAGCTCGGCGGGATCACGCCGGTGTTCTACGCGTTCCGTGAGCGCGAGGTCCTCCAGAACGTCATGGAGGAGGTCTCCGGCGGGCGCATGCACTACATGTTCAACCGCGTCGGCGGTCTCAAGGAGGACCTGCCGGCGGGGTGGGCCTCACGCGCGCGTGGCGCCGTCGCCGCGGTGCGCTCGCGGATGGACGTCTTCGACGACCTCGTCCTCGGCAACGAGATCTTCCGCGGCCGCACGCGCGGGGTGGGCGAGCTGTCCGCGGCCGCCGTGCACGCGTACGGCGTGAGCGGGCCGATCGCGCGCGCCTCGGGCGTCGACTTCGACCTGCGCCGCGACGAGCCGTATCTGGCGTACGGCGAGCTCCAGGACACCCTGAAGGTGGTGACGCTCGCCGAGGGCGACTGCCTGGCCCGCTTCGAGGTGCTGCTGGCGCAGACCCACAACGCGCTGGACCTCGCGGACGCCTGCCTGGACCGCCTCGCCGAGCTGCCGCCCGGCCCGGTCAACCAGCGGCTCCCCAAGGTCCTCAAGGCTCCCGAGGGGCACACGTACGCGTGGACGGAGAACCCCCTCGGCATCAACGGCTACTACCTCGTCAGCAAGGGCGAGAAGACCCCGTACCGGCTGAAGCTGCGGTCCGCCTCGTACAACAACATCCAGGCGCTCACCGAGCTGCTGCCGGGGACGCTGGTCGCGGACATGGTGGCGATCCTGGGGTCGATGTTCTTCGTGGTGGGCGACATCGACAAGTGACCGCCCCGGAGGGGTGGGGCCCGGCGCGTGCGCGGCCTGCCGGAGCGCTCAGCCGTCCGGCACGAGCGGATCGGGGATGCCGACGGGCTGGAGCAGCCAGCCGAAGTCACCCAGTCCGCCCGGTGCGGTGAGCTCGGCGGCCTCTCCGGCGCCCGCGAGAGCGCGCACGTACGCGGCGGGGTCCGTGGACGCGAGCGCGAGCGGGGGGCGCGCGCCCGTGAGCCCGAGGGCGCGCAGGGCGGCGCGCTGGGGGACCAGGCGTGCGCCGGCCTCCGCCCCCGCAGTCGCGCAGGCGTCCAGGGCCACGTGGGTGGTGAGGTCGCAGGAGCCGTCGGGGACGGGCGTCGTCTCGTGGCCGGTGCGGAAGGCGGTGAGGGTGCCGAACGGGGGACGGGCGGACGCCGTGTGCGCGTAGTCGACCGCCACCGCGAGGCCCCGCGCCACGCGCGAGACGGCCGCGGCCCACGCGGTGTCCCGGGGGAGGCCGATCTCCGCCCGCAACCCCTCCTGCGCGGGCAGCGGCCACCACCGAGCGAGCCACCGCGCCGCCGCGCCGGACACCGGCTCTCCGAGCCGCTCGGTGCCGTCGTCGCGGACGAGGACCAGGCGGGGCACGCCCGCGGCGTCCACCTCCACGACGTCGACCGGCACGTTGTCCAGCCACTCGTTGGCGAAGAGCAGCCCGGTGAGCTGCTGCGGCGGCTCGGTGAGCCACTCGATCCGGTGAGCGAGGCCCGCGGGGCGGTCGGCGACCTCGACGGCGTACGCGCGCGTGCGGGCCGCGACGTCGGCGGGGAGCGCGGCGAGCACGCCGGTGACGAGTTCGCCGCGCCCGGCGGCGAGGTCGACGAAGTCGAGCGACGCGGGCCGGCCGAGCGCCTCGTCGACCCGGCACAGCAGCCGCGCCACGGCCCCCGCGAAGAGGGGCGACGCGTGGACGGACGTACGGAAGTGGCCGGCGGGACCCTCGGGGCGCCGGTAGAAACCGTCCGGTCCGTACAGGGCGGCCTCGGTCGCCGCCCGCCAGCCGCGCCACCCGCCGGAGTCCGTCGTCGCTTCCCTCACCCGGCCAGACTATGCGTCCAGGTGATCACGACTGTGCGAACAAGTGATCACGGCCTCCACCTTGCGGAGTATGCGCGTCGGCACCGGATCGACCCTCCGGTTGACCCCTGCACTCATCGGGCTTCCCTACGCTGGGTTACGTGCAGCGCCTCTATGACTTCCTCCGCAGGCACCCGACCGGGGTCGACGGCTTCTGGGCCGTCGTCCTGTTCGGGATCTCGCTCGTGTCGGAGCCGACCGTCCAGGAGGCCGGGGGTAACGACGCCCCGGCACTGGTCGTTCCGATCACGCTCCTGCTGTGCCTGGTGATCGCGCTGCGTCGCCGTCTGCCCGAGAAGATGCTGCTGCTGGCCTGTGCGACGGGCCTCGCGCAACTGATCCTCGACGTTCCGACGGCGCCCGCCGACTTCGCGCTGCTGGTGATCGTGTACACGGTCGCCGCGAACGGCGCCCGCTGGGCCTCCCGCCTCGCCCTGGCCCTGGGCCTGTGCGCGGCGACGGTGGCGCAGGTGCGCTGGCCGGAGGAGGACGCGAGCGTCGCCGGGAGCATCGCGGTCGTCGTCCTGCTGACCGTGCCGTTCGCCCTCGCCTGGGTGCTCGGCGACTCGATGCGCACCCGTCGCGCCTACTTCGCGCAACTGGAGGAGCGTGCCGCCCGCCTGGAGAAGGAGCGCGAGGCGCAGGCGAAGGTCGCCGTCGCCGCCGAGCGCGCCCGCATCGCGCGCGAGCTGCACGACGTCGTCGCGCACAACGTCTCCGTGATGGTGGTGCAGGCCGACGGCGCCGCCTACGTCCTCGACGCCGCCCCCGACCAGGCGAAGAAGGCCCTGGAGACGATCTCCTCCACCGGCCGTCAGGCCCTCGCCGAGATGCGCCGCCTGCTGGGCGTGCTGCGCACCGGCGAGCACGAGGAGAGCGGGGAGTACGTCCCCCAGCCCGACGTCGAGCAGATCGAGGATCTGGTCGAGCAGTGCCGCGGTGCGGGCCTGCCCGTCGACTTCAGGGTCGAGGGCACCCCGCGCCCGCTGCCCAGCGGCGTCGAGCTGACCGCGTACCGCATCGTGCAGGAGGCGCTGACCAACACCCGTAAGCACGGCGGGCCCAACGCGGGCGCGAGCGTACGCCTGGTCTACTTCGACGACGGTCTCGGCCTGCTCGTCGAGGACGACGGCAAGGGCGCCCCGCACGAGCTTTACGAGGAGGGCGGCGCCGACGGCCGGGGCCACGGCCTGATCGGCATGCGCGAGCGCGTCGGCATGGTCGGCGGCACCCTGGACGCGGGCCCGCGCCCCGGCGGAGGATTCCGCATCAGTGCCCTGCTGCCCCTCAAACCCGCGCACTGACGCCGACGCGCGCCCCCGGTTGACACCTGTCACGCCCCTGACCCTTGACGAGAGACCCCATGGAAGAGGACCCGATGACGATCCGCGTGATGCTCGTCGACGACCAGGTGCTGCTGCGCACCGGGTTCCGGATGGTGCTCGCCGCCCAGCCGGACATGGAGGTCGTGGCGGAGGCGGGCGACGGCGTCGAGGCCCTCCAGGTGGTGCGCTCCACACAGGTCGACGTCGTGCTGATGGACGTGCGCATGCCGAAGCTGGACGGTGTGGAGGCCACCCGACGCATCTGCCAGGAGCCGAACCCGCCGAAGGTGTTGATCCTGACCACCTTCGACCTCGACGAGTACGCCTTCTCCGGACTGAAGGCGGGCGCCTCCGGCTTCATGCTCAAGGACGTTCCGCCCGGCGAGCTGCTCGCCGCCATCCGTTCCGTGCACAGCGGCGACGCCGTGGTCGCCCCCTCCACCACCCGCCGTCTCCTCGACCGGTTCGCGCCCATGCTCCCCAGCACCGCCAAGGAGCCCCGGCACAAGGAGCTGGAGCGGCTGACCGAGCGGGAGCGCGAGGTCATGATCCTCGTCGCCCATGGCCTGTCCAACGGCGAGATCGCGGCTCGGCTGGTGCTGTCCGAGGCGACCGTCAAGACGCACGTGGGCCGCATCCTGACCAAGCTGGGGCTGCGCGACCGGGTGCAGGTGGTGGTCCTGGCGTACGAGACGGGGCTGGTGCGGGCCGGCGGCCGCTGAGCGGACCCGGTCTCGTCCGCGTGGCCCGCACGGCACAGGCCGCCGCCCCGCCCCCGCCGGCGCTCTGGGGCGATACGCCACCCGCGCGTGACGTGCGGCCACTAGGGTGCGCGCATGCTCCTGTGGATCAACGGGCCCTTCGGGGGCGGCAAGACGCAGACCGCGTACGAGCTCCAGCGCCGCCTGCCCGCCGGTGTCGTCTGCGATCCCGAGCACGCCGGGTTCGGCCTGCGCCGCATGCTGCCGCCGGACCTGCTCGGGGCCGACGGCGGAAAGCCGCTGCTGGACGACTTCCAGGACCTGGTGTCCTGGCGGCGCGGCGTCGTCGAGGTGCTCGACCTGGTGCTCACCCGGCACGAGGGCGTGGTGATCGTGCCCATGACGGTCACGGACCCGCGCTACTTCGCGGAGACCGTCGGCAGGCTGCGGGAACTCGGCCACGACGTACGCCACTTCGCGCTCCTCGCCGAACGCGAGACCGTTCTGCGACGGCTGCGCGAGCGCGGCTTCGGGCACCTCCTCCCGTACGCCCGCGGGCGGCGGGCGGGGAGCACGGCCGGTCTGCGCAGGGAGACCTGGGCTGTCCGGCAGCTCGACCACTGCCTGGAACGCCTGTCCGGCGAGGAGTTCGCCGAGCACCTGTGGACGGACCACTCGACCGTGCCGAAGACGGCGGACCGCATCGCCGTCCTGGCCGGGCTGACGCTGAGCCCGAACACCGAGGGCCGGCTGAGGACGCGCCTGCGCCAGGCCCGGGTCGGCCTGCGGCACATCCGCTTCGACTGACGGCCCCGCCTCGCGGGCTCGGGCAGGGTCCGGCCCGACCCGCCTCCCGTGCCGGGGCGCCTCCCGTGCCGGGGCCGGGTCCGGCACGTGGCTGCGCCGGCACTGCGGAGCCGGCCTGGCAGGACACCCAGGGGGTTTACCGAAAGTCCCGCGCAGCACCCACGGCGCCCGGCACGCCCTCTCGCCGCACCGGCGGAAAGCCCGAGTACATGGGTACGAGCGCCTTCGTCCGGCACGCCGAGAGCCCGCACCGGACACCGCGGGCACCGCACACGACCTTCGAAACACCCCTACTAGCGCAGGACGCCCTCCAGGTAGTCGCTGCCCAGCCGGGCCACGCGCGTGACGTCGAGCTGGTGCAGCACGTACCGGCCGCGCCGGCGAGTGGTGACCAGCCCCGCCTTCTTCAGGACGCCGAGGTGCCGGGATATTTCGGGGGCCGTCATGCCGTGCACCTGGGCCAGCTCGGTGGTCGTGTACGCGCTGCGGGCCAGATGCCGGCAGATCCGCATCCGCACCGGGTGCGACAGGGCGGTCATCCGCAGGGTGAGCTGCTCGACCGACGGCGGCGAGGCCGGCTCGGGCGATCCGACGGGGTAGTGCAGCAGGGGCTGCCAGCCCTGGCGGTGCAGCACGGTCAGATGCGGCCAGCCAAAGCTGGTCGGGACCAGGAGCAGACCGCCGCCGACGGTCGAGGTGCGGCCCTCCACCAGCTTGTCCACGACGATCCGCCCGCCCGCCTCGTCCAGCGTCACCACCGGGGAGACCGCCGCCAGCGCCTCCGCCAGACCACGGTGGCGCAACAGCTCCGTCTTGTGCCGGGCGTCCGCCGCCAGCTGGTGCCCGAGCCGGGACCAGGCCTCCGCGAAGAAGGCCTCGTCGCAGTCCTCCAGGAAGCGCCGCATCCACGCGCGGACGCTGGGCGGGTCGTCGAGCAGCCGCTGCGTGAACCGCACCTGCCGGGGACCGCGCGAGGCGGCCACCTCCAGGGCTCGGCGGCGCAGACCGGGGTCCGACAGGTCGACCGGAGCCGGCGTGTCCTGGGTGAGCACACAGGTGAACTCCAGAGCGGCGTCCACGAACTGCTCGTCGGTGAGCTTGTCCAGCAGGTCCAGTTCCTCGCCCAGGGTGGCGCCGGGCAGGGTGGTGCGGCCCGGGATGCCCGCGTAGGGCAGGAAGATGTCGGAGAAGGTCGTCCGCCACAGGAAGTCGGCCTCGCACATCCGGTCCGCCAGGTGCGAGTCCAGGCGGGCGGTGACGCCGGTGACCCAGCCCTGGAGACCGGGGTGGTGCCCCGGCTCGGACAGCGCGTGCAGCGCCATGCCGAGCTCGGCCAGGGGGGAGGGCACGACGGCGATCCTCTCCGGCCGCAGTCCCGTGATGTCGATGCTCACGCTCATGCACTCATGGTGCACCCCGCCTCTGACAACGCCGCCCTCGTTTGACGTCCGCCGTCAATCGACGCGACGCCGCGCGCCGGCCCGGAGCAACCTGGGACACCGCGGCCACCGCGGAGCCTTCCGGATCCCCCGTCCCCCCGTTCTGAAGAGGCACCGGCCATGAGCATCACCCAGCAGTACGCCCTCGACGTCCACCGCGCCCTGCGCCACGGCGAACCCGTGCCGCCCGCACCCGGCGCCCACGACTGGCAGCTGGTCCGCGAGTTCCACGACCACCGGCAGTTCCGCGCCGTCCTGGCGGGCCGCCCGGCCCGGGGCCGAATCCGCCGTGCCCTGAGCCGCCTGCGGCACCGGCAGCAGCGCGACACGGCGGCAGCCGGCCGCTGACGACCCGCGACCGGCCCGTCGTCCTCTGCCGGCCCCGGAGCCCCGGGACGTCGGCGGTGTGCCGTCCGTTCGATGTGCCGCCCGTTCGGCGGGCAGGCGGCAGGCGGCAGGCAGGCGGCAGACGGGCAGGCGGCAGGCGGGCAGGCGGCAGGCGCGCAGCGGCAGACCCGGGCGCCGGAGCCGTCGTCCCGCGGCCGGCGTGACGCCCGCCGTCGTCCCGCGGCCGGCGTGACGCCCGCCGTCGTCCCGCGCCCTGCGTGACGCCCGCCGCCGTCCCACGCCGGTTCCTCGTCCGCCGCCGTCCCGGGAGGGGGGCCCTCGCCCCGCCGTCCCGGGTCCTACGCGGTGAGGGCCGCCACCCGCGCCACGAAGTCCGCCGCCGCGGCCCGTACGTCGGCCGCCGTCCACTCCAGGCCGGCGGAGCGGACGGTGACCTCGGTGAAGGACACACCGGGCCCGCCCCGGTCCCAGGCGGCGGCGAAGAGCATCGTCCCGGTCTCCTCGGCCTGGAGCGCGGCCGCCTCCGCGAGGACCTCCGGCTCGTACGGCAGCCACACCTGGAACTCGTGGGTGTGCGGCACCCCGGGGTGGACGCGCGACCACGGCACGCCCGCCCCGGCGAACGCCTCGCGCAGCGCGGCGGCCACCACGCGCGCGTGGGCGACGTACCGCGGCAGCCGGGGCAGCTCCCGCTCCAGCCCGGCGAGCGCCGACAGCGCCGTCGGGAACTGCTGGAAGACCATGCCGCCGTACCGGTGCCGCCAGACCCGCGTCTCCTCCACGAGAGTCCGCGGGCCCGCCAGCGCGGCGCCTCCGAAGCCGTCGAGGGACTTGTAGAACGACACGTAGACGCTGTCAGCGAGCCCCGCGATCTCGTCGAGGGGGCGGCCGAGGTGGACGGTGGACTCCCACAGGCGCGCGCCGTCGAAGTGCACCACCGCGTCACGCTCGCGTGCCGCCTCCACGACCGCGGTGAGCTCCTCCCAGGAGGGCAGCACGAAACCGGCGTCCCTCAGGGGCAGCTCCAGCATCAGCGTGCCGAAGGGTTCCTCCAGGGCGCGGACCTCGTCCGCCGTCGGCAGCCGGGGCTCGCTCGTGACGCGGACCGGGCGCAGCCCGCTGACGGCGGTGAACGCGCCGCGCTCGTGCACCTCCGGGTGGGCCAGTGCGTGCAGGGCGACCGTCGGGTTGCCGGTACGGCCCGCCCAGCAGCGCAGGGCGACCTGCTGGGCCATCGTGCCGGTCGGGAAGAACGCGGCGGCCTCCGTGCCCAGCAGGGCGGCGACGCGCTTCTCCAGGGCCTCCACGACGCCGTTCCCGTAGATGTCCGCCCGCTCGTCCAGGTCGTACACCTCCGGTGCCGTCTCCTCCAGCAGCGCGAGCCGTTCGCGCAGTGTGCCCAGGAAGCCGGGGCGTGACAGGACGCGCTCCGCCGCCCGGAAGGCCGCCGCCCGCCGCTCCCGCAGCAGGCGCCCCGCCGACGTGTCCCCGCCCTGCCCGCCCGTGTCCGTCATGGAACGGATCATGCCGCGCGGCGCGCCGCGCGGGCACCCCGGGTACGTCCCCGCCGCTTCTCGGTGCCCCCTGGCCGCTTCCCGCAGGGGCGTGTGTCCCGGTGCGGCCCCGCCGCTCCCGGCGCCCCCGGCCGCTCCCCGCAGGGGCGCGCCCGCCGCCTCTCGGCGTCCCACCCGCGTCCGCGCGGCGGCGTGCCCGTCGCTTTTCCGCGTGCCTCGCTGCTGTCGGAAAACCCACAGCCTGTGGATGACCGGGGGCCTGGGGGACGGATCGCGTTAACATGACGAGAAATCGTCCGGTACCCAGAGCGGACTGGAACGGGAAGGCCGCCGTCGCGTGAGTACAGTCCACCAGCCAGACCCCAGGGACCGCCCCGCGCGGCTCACCGTCGGCGTCGTCGGCGCCGGGCGCGTGGGCCCGGCGCTCGCCGCGTCCCTCCAACTCGCCGGACACCGGCCGGTCGCCGTCTCCGGTGTCTCCGACACCTCCCGGCGGCGGGCCGCGCAGATGTTGCCCGACGTGCCCCTCGTCCCGCCCGCCGAGGTCCTCGGCCGCGCCGAGCTGGTGCTGCTGACCGTCCCCGACGACGCTCTGCCCGAGCTCGTCCAGGGCCTCGCCGACACCGGCGCCGTACGGCCCGGGCAGCTCCTGGTGCACACCTCCGGGCGGTACGGCGCGAAGGTCCTCGACCCCGCCCTGCGCGCGGGCGCGCTGCCGCTGGCCCTGCACCCGGCGATGACCTTCACCGGCACGCCCGTGGACGTGCAGCGGCTGGCCGGCTGCTCCTTCGGCGTGACCGCGCCCGAGGAGCTGCGGCTGGCAGCCGAGGCCCTCGTCATCGAGATGGGTGGCGAACCGGAGTGGATCGCCGAGGAGAACCGCCCGCTCTACCACGCGGCGCTCGCCCTCGGCGCCAACCACCTGGTCACCCTGGTCGCGCAGTCCATGGAGCTGCTGCGCACGGCCGGTGTCACGGCCCCTGACCGGATGCTCGGCCCGCTGCTCGGCGCCGCCCTGGACAACGCGCTGCGCTCCGGTGACGCGGCGCTCACCGGCCCCGTCGCGCGCGGGGACGCGGGCACGGTCGCCGCCCACGTCCTGGAGCTGCGCAAGCACGCCCCGCAGACCGTGAGCGGCTATCTGGCGATGGCCCGGGCGACCGCCGACCGCGCGCTCGCCCACGGGCTGCTGAAACCGGAACTGGCCGAGGACCTCCTCGGGGTACTCGCCAACGGGACCGACGGCGCCGAGGGAGATGCCGGATGACCACGACCCTGCTGCGCACCGCCGCCGAACTGCACGCACGCACGCGTGCGGGCCGTCGCGCCGTCGTGATGACGATGGGCGCCCTGCACGAGGGCCACGCCACCCTCGTGCGCACCGCCCGCGAGATCGCCGGACCCGAGGGGGAGGTCGTCGTCACGGTCTTCGTCAACCCCCTGCAGTTCGGCGCGGGAGAGGACCTCGACCGCTATCCGCGCACCCTGGACGCGGACCTGAAGATCGCCGAGGAGGCGGGCGCGGACGTCGTGTTCGCCCCCTCCGTGGACGAGGTCTACCCGGGCGGCGCGCCCCAGGTCCGCGTCGGCGCGGGCCCCATGGGGGAGCGCCTGGAGGGCTCCTCCCGGCCCGGCCACTTCGACGGCATGCTCACCGTCGTCGCCAAACTGCTGCACCTCACCCGGCCCGACGTGGCGCTGTACGGGCAGAAGGACGCCCAGCAGCTCGCCCTGATCCGGCGCATGGTGCGCGACCTGAACTTCGGCGTCGAGATCGTCGCCGTACCGACCGTGCGCGAGGACGACGGACTGGCCCTGTCCAGCCGCAACCGCTACCTCTCCCCGGCCGAGCGGCGCACCGCGCTCGCCCTCTCCCAGGCGCTGTTCGCGGGCCGTGACCGGCACGCCGCGCAGGAGGCGCTGCGGGCCCGTGCGCGGGAGGTGCCCGCCACGCACGCGCGTGCGGAGGCGCTCAGCGCCATAGGGGAGTCCCGGGCGGCGGCCGACGCGCACGCCGTCGCCAAGGCCGCCCCCGGATCCGCGGCGGCCGTCCGCGCGGCCGCACGGCTCGTCCTCGACGAGGCCGCCCGGCTGAACCCGCCACTCGAGCTGGACTACCTCGCGCTCGTCGACCCGTCCGACTTCACCGAGATCGGGGACGACTTCACCGGCGAGGCCGTCCTCGCCGTCGCCGCCCGGGTCGGGACGACCCGGCTGATCGACAACCTTCCCCTCACGTTCGGAGCCGCCTCGTGACCAGCACAGGCATACGACTGCACGCGCCCGCGCCCGGGTGGTCCATCTCCGCGGACGTCGTGGTCGTCGGCTCCGGGGTCGCCGGACTGACCGCCGCCCTGCGCTGTGAGGCAGCCGGCCTGACGACGGTCGTGGTCACCAAGGCCCGCCTGGACGACGGCTCCACCCGCTGGGCGCAGGGCGGCATCGCCGCGGCCCTCGGCGAGGGCGACACGCCCGAACAGCACCTGGACGACACGCTGGTGGCGGGCGCGGGCCTGTGCGACGAGGACGCGGTGCGGATCCTGGTCACCGAGGGCCCCGACGCCGTACGGCGGCTGATGTCCACCGGCGCGCACTTCGACACCGACGACGAGGGCGGCATCCAGCTCACCCGCGAGGGCGGCCACCACCGACGCCGTATCGCGCACGCGGGCGGCGACGCGACCGGCGCGGAGATCTCCCGCGCGCTCGTGGAGGCGGTACGCGCGCGCGGCCTGCGCACGATCGAGAACGCGCTCGTCCTGGACCTGCTCACGGACGCCGACGGCCGGGCCGCGGGTGTCACCCTGCACGTCATGGGCGAGGGCCAGCACGACGGCGTGGGCGCCGTGCACGCCCCGGCGGTCGTCCTGGCCACCGGTGGCATGGGCCAGGTCTTCTCCGCCACCACCAACCCGTCGGTGTCCACCGGCGACGGCGTGGCGCTCGCGCTGCGCGCCGGTGCGGAGGTCTCCGACCTGGAGTTCGTCCAGTTCCACCCGACCGTGCTCTTCCTCGGCCCCGACGCCGAGGGCCAGCAGCCCCTGGTCTCCGAGGCCGTGCGCGGCGAGGGCGCCCACCTGGTCGACGCCGACGGCGTGCGCTTCATGGTCGGACAGCACGAGCTCGCCGAACTCGCCCCGCGCGACATCGTCGCCAAGGGCATCATGCGCCGCATGCAGGAACAGGACGTCGAGCACATGTTCCTCGACGCCCGCCACTTCGGCGCCGAGATGTGGGAGCACCGCTTCCCGACGATCCTCGCCGCCTGCCGGGCCCACGGCATCGACCCGGTCACCGAGCCCGTCCCGGTCGCGCCGGCCGCCCACTACGCCTCCGGGGGCGTGCGCACCGACTCCCACGGCCGGACCACCGTCCTCGGTCTGTACGCGTGCGGCGAGGTCGCCTGCACCGGCGTGCACGGCGCGAACCGGCTCGCCTCCAACTCCCTCCTCGAAGGCCTGGTCTACGCCGAGCGCATCGCCGCCGACATCGCGGCGAGCGGCGCGGACGAGGGCCTCCACGTGCGCGTGCCCGCACCGGTGGAGCACCCCGAGACGCCCGCCCACCCGCTGCTGGCCCCCGAGGCCCGCTTCGCGATCCAGCGCGTCATGACCGAGGGCGCGGGCGTCCTGCGCTCCGCCTCATCCCTGGAGAAGGCCGCCGACCAGCTCCACCGGCTGCACGACGAGGCCCGCGACGCCCTCGCCGAGAACGGCAAGACCGCCGCGCCCGGCGTCGACACCTGGGAGGCCACCAACCTCCTGTGCGTGGCCCGCGTCCTGGTGGCCGCCGCCCGGCAGCGCGAGGAGACCCGCGGCTGCCACTGGCGCGAGGACCACGCCGATCGCGACGACCGCGCCTGGCGCCGCCACATCGTCGTACGGCTGAATCCGGACCGGACGCTCGCCGTACACACCACCGATACCGCAGACTTCCCCCCGACCCGGCAGCACCAGCAGGAGCAGTGACAGAAGTGAGCACCCCCGAGGACCTTCCCCTCGTCCGGAACGGCGGCTGCGGCGACGGCTGTGCCTGTGGCGCCGACGCCGGCCTCGACGGCGACGAGGAGTACCTGGAGTGCGGGTTGGATCCCGCGCTCGCCGAGCTCCTGGCCGAAGCGGGGCTCGACCCGCTGGAGGTCGAGGACATCGCCAACATCGCCATCCAGGAGGACCTGGACCACGGCGTGGACGTGACGACGGTCGCGACCATCCCCGAGGACGCGGTGGCCACCGCCGACTTCACCGCCCGTGAGGCGGGCGTCGTCGCGGGCCTCAGGGTCGCCGAGGCGGTCGTCTCGGTCGTCTGCTCGGACGAGTTCGAGGTCGAGCGGCACGTGGAGGACGGCGACCGGGTGGAGGCCGGGCAGAAGTTGCTGTCGGTCACCACGCGCACGCGTGACCTGCTCACCGCCGAACGCAGCGCCCTGAACCTGATGTGCCGCCTGTCGGGCATCGCCACCGCCACGCGCGCGTGGGCGGACGTCCTGGACGGCACGAAGGCACGCGTGCGGGACACCCGCAAGACCACCCCGGGCCTGCGAGCCCTGGAGAAGTTCGCCGTGCGCTGCGGCGGCGGCGTCAACCACCGCATGTCCCTCTCGGACGCGGCCCTGGTCAAGGACAACCACGTGGTCGCCGCCGGCGGTGTCACCCAGGCCTTCCAGGCCGTGCGGGAGGCCTTTCCGGACGTGCCGATCGAGGTGGAGGTCGACACCCTGCACCAGCTGCGCGAGGTCGTGGACGCGGGCGCCGACCTGATCCTGCTGGACAACTTCACGCCCGGGGAGTGCGCGGAGGCCGTCGGCATCGTCGGCGGCCGCGCGCTGCTCGAGGCGTCCGGCCGGCTGACCCTGGACAACGCCAAGGCGTACGCCGACACCGGCGTGGACTTCCTGGCCGTGGGCGCCCTGACCCACTCCTCGCCGATCCTCGACATCGGCCTGGACCTGCGAGCGGCGGAGTAGGAGCGGGAACCGGCCATGCTGCTGACGATCGACGTGGGAAACACCCACACGGTGCTCGGCCTGTTCGACGGTGAGGACATCGTCGAGCACTGGCGCATCTCGACGGACGCCCGCCGTACGGCCGACGAGCTCGCCGTGCTGCTCCAGGGCCTGATGGGCATGCACCCGCTGCTCGGCGTGGAGCTGGGCGACGGCATCGACGGCATCGCGATCTGCGCGACCGTGCCGTCCGTGCTGCACGAACTGCGCGAGGTCACCCGCCGCCACTACGGCGACGTGCCCGCCGTGCTCGTCGAACCCGGCGTGAAGACGGGCGTGCCGATCCTCTTCGACAACCCCAAGGAGGTCGGCGCCGACCGCATCATCAACGCGGTCGCCGCGAACGAGCTGTACGGGGGCCCGGCGATCGTCGTCGACTTCGGCACGGCGACGACGTTCGACGCGATCAGCGCGCGCGGGGAGTACGTCGGCGGTGTCATCGCCCCCGGCATCGAGATCTCCGTGGAGGCCCTGGGCATCAAGGCCGCGCAACTGCGCAAGATCGAGGTGGCCCGCCCGCGCAGCGTCATCGGCAAGAACACGGTCGAGGCGATGCAGGCCGGCGTGGTCTTCGGGTTCGCGGGCCAGGTCGACGGGGTGGTCGGCCGGATGGCCCGCGAGCTGGCGGACGACCCGGACGACGTGACGGTGATCGCCACGGGCGGTCTCGCGCCGATGGTGCTGGGCGAGTCGTCGGTGATCGACGAGCACGAACCCTGGCTGACGCTGATCGGCCTGCGCCTGGTGTACGAGCGCAACGTGTCGCGGATGTGAGCGAGTTCCGGCCCCGGAGGACTTCCCCGACGGGGCCGCGCAGCCCTCACGGACCCCTCGCGGGAGTGGGGCGGCCGTTCGGGAGGCCGTCGGCGTCGGCCAGGAGCGGTCGTGTCGCCGGTCGGGCGTCCGTCGGGCGGCTCGAGCGGTTGACCTGCCGTACGGGCGTCCTTCCGCGGCTACGAGTGGTCGTCCTGTTCGGTCGGGCCGTCCGCGCCGCTCGCGGGGGTGGTCCTGTCACCGGGCCGCACGTATCGCCGTGCCGCACGTACGGGTCGAATTGTCCAGGCCGCTCCAGGGGGCCGTCCCGCCGCCGGCCGTCAGCAGAGGCCGTCCCGCCGCCGGGCCTCTCGCCGCAGGGGTGTCCGCAGCCGGAGCCGCTCCGAGCGTTCGTCCCGTCGCTCGAGTGCCCCCTCCCGGGCCGCCCGGCGGAATCGACCGCGCCACACCCATCCCTTATGTCGAATTTGTCTGATTAGCGCGTATCGTCGCCGCATGCCCACGCCATACGGATCCCGCGGCGGCATGGCGTTCGGCGCGGAGGAGCTGCGTGTGCTCCGCCGCGCTCTCGCCCTCGCCCTCCACCCCGGCCCCGCCCACGCCGAGGACGTCCAGGACTGCCATCGCCTCGCCGAGTCCCTCGACGAGGCGATGCGCGAGGCCGCCCGGATGCGGGCCTTCCTGGTGGCCGACCTCGCCCGCTACCGCGCCGCCCTCCCGGGCACCGCGGCCGGCTACCTCAGCCTCCTGGAGGAGGTGCTGGCCGCCGGCCACCTCCCCCGGCCCGACGACCTCGCCGCGCTGCGCGCCCTGCGGGGCAATCCGGTGGCCGCCGCCCTGCTGGCCCGCTGCGAGGTCCTCGCCGAGCAGGACGTACGCGCCCGTCTCGCCCGCCGTACGCCCCACAGGGCCCCCGCGACGGTCCCGGTGATCCCGGCGTCGCGCACCCACCTCCTGGCCCTTCCGGGGGGCCGTCGCGCGGAGCCCGCGGAGCACGGCGCCGCGCGGATCGCCGTGCTCGCGGAGGAGCCGGCCGAGGAGCCGGCGAAGAAACCCGCCCGCAAGCCGTCCGCCCCCGGCCCCGGGCCCGTCCCCGTGAAGCCCGCCCCCGAGCCGCAGCGCCGGCCCGTCCCCACGCCCGGCGAGGTCTTCCCCCGTCGCAAGCCCGCTCCGCCGCCCGGCGATCCCCGCCAGCGCCTCGCGGTGGGCTGAGGGGTTCTGCACCATGCCCGCCCGGGCCGCGCGGCCTGATCAGGCGCTCATGGTGCAAGGCCCCCTGAGGACCCGCCTGCCGGGTGTCCCACCTGGGTGTCCTCCGGTATCCCACCCCGGCCCGATGTCCGCTTCCTCCCTGGCTACCCTGGATCCATGGACTATGTCTCCGCGCTCGTGCCTCCCGTCGTCATGGCCGTCTTCTTCATCGGTCTGATCAGGGTGATCGTGAAGACCCAGGGCGGCGCCAACAAGGCCAAGGAGGACGCGGCCGTCGACGCCGCCCTCGCGCGCGCGGAGGGCACCGGCCGGCCCTCCGCGAACACCGACGCCTGACCCCGGACCGCCTCCGGCCCCCACCGGCGTACGACTCCCCTCGGGAGCCGTACGCCCTTTTTGTTCCCGTTTGCCGATGTGGTGCCCGTCCGGCACGCGATTGCCGGGATCTCCCACTATTGTTCTGAGTTGTGCCTCGCCCATTGGGAGAACTCGAAGACGCGGTCATGACGCGGGTGTGGAAGTGGAACCGCCCGGTGACCGTTCGAGAAGTCCTGGAAGACCTACAGCGGGAACGGTCCATCGCCTACACCACGGTGATGACCGTTTTGGACAATCTCCATCAGAAGGGCTGGGTCCGCCGTGAGGCGGAAGGCCGGGCCTATCGATATGAGGCGGTCTCCACCCGTGCCGCCTACGCCGCCGCCCTGATGAACGACGCCTGGGCGCAGAGCGACAACCCGGCCGCCGCTCTCGTCGCCTTCTTCGGCATGATGAGCGAGGAACAGCGCGGGGCACTGCGCGACGCGGTACGCATCGTCCAGGGTCCGGAAACATCCGAAGCCCCACAAGCACCCGCGCCCGGGGAGAACCCCGGCTCGGCAACGCAGACCGGTGGGCGATAGCGTCCGCACATGTCAGCACAGAGCCCCGAAGTCAGCGCTAAAGCCATCACCGTCCGCCGGGCCCGGACCAGCGATGTCCCCGCCGTACGTCGTCTCCTTGACGCGTACGTCCGCGACCGCATCCTGCTCGACAAAGCGACGGTGATGCTTTACGAGGACATCCAGGAGTTCTGGGTCGCCGAACGGGACGACAACGCCGAGGTCGTCGGCTGCGGCGCCCTGCACGTCATGTGGGAAGACCTCGCCGAAGTCCGCACTCTCGCGGTGAAGCCCGGTCTGAAGGGCGCCGGCGTCGGTCACCAGTTGTTGGAGAAGTTGCTGCACACCGCGCGCTGGCTCGGCGTTCGCCGCGTATTCTGCCTGACCTTCGAAGTGGACTTCTTCAGCAAGCACGGCTTCGTGGAGATCGGCGAGACGCCCGTTGACACCGATGTCTACGCGGAGCTCCTGCGTTCCTATGACGAGGGCGTCGCGGAGTTCCTCGGACTCGAACGAGTGAAACCGAACACCTTGGGCAACAGCCGGATGCTTCTGCATCTGTGATCGCCGAGTCCATTCCGGTCGACCGTCCATGCACCGGTGCCCTATGTCCGAAACGCGCACGTTTCCGGGCGGAGGGTGGGCTGCGGATCTCTCCCCGGGGTTTGTGTTTTTCCAGGAAAAGCGGTTTGCTTTCCGACGTACTGCAGTACTGCATATAACAGGGGGCGGCGAAACGGCGGACGCCGCAGACCCCCGGCCCTCACCTTATCGATGAAAGGAAATCCGGTGGCACAGAAGGTTCAGGTCCTTCTTGTCGACGACCTCGACGGTGGCGAGGCGGACGAGACCGTGACGTTCGCGCTGGACGGCAAGACGTACGAGATCGATCTCACGACTGCCAATGCGGACAAGCTGCGCAGCCTTCTCGACCCCTATGTGAAGGGTGGTCGTCGTACCGGAGGCCGTGCGTCGGGTGGGCGTGGAAAGACGCGTGCCGCTTCCGGCGGCGGCAGCCAGGACACCGCGCAGATCCGCGCGTGGGCCAAGGAGAACGGTTACGAGGTCAACGACCGCGGCCGTGTTCCCGCGACCATTCGCGAGGCTTACGAGAAGGCCAACGGCTGAGCGCACGCGCGCCGCAGCCGGACGCGGTGACAGTGCGTCGCCAGCGAGTCCACCAGCCGCACCAGATCGGGGGCGCCCCCACCGCCCCCCAGCGCCGACACCGTCGGCAGCGAGGCCTCGACCTCGCACCCCGCGACGGGGGGCCGCACCCACACGGCGGCCCCCTGCACCGGCCCGGCATCCTCCCGGCCGGCGGGTGAGGGCGCCTCGATGACGCCGTCCGCGCCGAGCGCCGTCAGATCCAGCGGCAGCGAGCCCCACTCCAGCCAGCGCAGGATTCCCGGCAACTCCTCCGCGCTCCCCGCGGCCACCAGCAGCCACATCCGGTCGCCCCGCGCAGCTACCGGAGCCCCGGGAGCCAGGCGTCGTCGCAGTGCCGCCCGGCCGGCCTCGGCCGGCACGTCCAGGACGTCGAAGCGCAGGCCGGTCGAAAGTCGTACCGGCTCCCCGGGCACCGTCGCCCACCCCAGTTCGTTCTCGTACCAGCCGCGCAGCAGGCCGGACGGACCGGCCGACGGACGGCGGGGGAAGGGGACGGCGGTGGTCGCGACGGCCGAGAGGGCCCGCTCTGTCGGGGGGACGGGGCCAACCATGCCCAGTGCAACAGTCCGAAAGCCCGTCGCGTTACGCTGTGTGTTCATGCGAATGCCCAGTGTGCCGGAAGAGGGGGCGTGTGGGGGTGCCGGGAGGCGCAAGGTTGTTCGCCCGTAGCGGAGGGAACCGGTGCGCGCGGCATGGAGTGTCAGTCCCGGCGGGTAAGACATCCCTAGTGGGAGGGGGCGACACGCAGGAAAGGCCGTCTCGCGTTCGCCATCGGCGTACTGGCGATGGGGGTAACTGCCTGGCCTGCGGGAACATCGTCTCGCACCATCGGGTTGGAGCAGATGTCGGCGTTCGGGGTCAGGAGGCCATCGACGGTGTCGGCAGTTGGAATGAGCGGTCCCCGCTTGCGGGACTAAGCTGCGGAAGGACAGGGAGGGGAAGTTCCCCCCACTGCCTGACCGCTCTGAGGAGCGATTAACGATGTTCGAGAGGTTCACCGACCGCGCGCGGCGGGTTGTCGTCCTGGCTCAGGAAGAAGCCCGGATGCTCAACCACAACTACATCGGCACCGAGCACATCCTCCTGGGCCTGATCCACGAGGGTGAGGGTGTCGCCGCCAAGGCCCTTGAGAGCCTCGGGATTTCGCTCGAGGCGGTCCGCCAGCAGGTGGAGGAGATCATCGGTCAGGGCCAGCAGGCCCCGTCCGGGCACATCCCCTTCACCCCCCGTGCCAAGAAGGTCCTGGAGCTGTCGCTCCGCGAGGCCCTTCAGCTGGGCCACAACTACATCGGCACGGAGCACATCCTGCTCGGCCTGATCCGCGAGGGCGAGGGCGTCGCCGCCCAGGTCCTGGTCAAGCTGGGCGCAGATCTGAACCGCGTGCGGCAGCAGGTGATCCAGCTGCTCTCCGGTTACCAGGGCAAGGAGACCGCCACCGCCGGCGGGCCTGCCGAGGGCACCCCCTCGACGTCCCTGGTCCTCGACCAGTTCGGCCGGAACCTCACCCAGGCCGCTCGTGAGTCCAAGCTCGACCCGGTCATCGGGCGCGAGAAGGAGATCGAGCGGGTCATGCAGGTGCTGTCCCGCCGCACCAAGAACAACCCGGTCCTGATCGGTGAGCCCGGTGTCGGCAAGACCGCCGTCGTCGAGGGCCTCGCCCAGGCGATCGTCAAGGGCGAGGTGCCCGAGACCCTCAAGGACAAGCACCTCTACACCCTGGACCTCGGTGCCCTGGTCGCCGGCTCCCGCTACCGCGGTGACTTCGAGGAGCGCCTGAAGAAGGTCCTCAAGGAGATCCGCACCCGCGGCGACATCATCCTGTTCATCGACGAGCTCCACACGCTGGTCGGTGCGGGTGCCGCCGAGGGCGCCATCGACGCGGCCTCCATCCTGAAGCCGATGCTGGCCCGCGGTGAGCTGCAGACCATCGGTGCGACCACGCTGGACGAGTACCGCAAGCACCTGGAGAAGGACGCGGCCCTGGAGCGCCGCTTCCAGCCCATCCAGGTCGCGGAGCCGTCCCTGCCGCACACCATCGAGATCCTCAAGGGCCTGCGCGACCGGTACGAGGCGCACCACCGCGTCTCCATCACCGACGAGGCGCTGGTCCAGGCCGCCACCCTGGCCGACCGGTACATCTCGGACCGCTTCCTGCCGGACAAGGCGATCGACCTGATCGACGAGGCCGGCTCGAGGATGCGCATCCGCCGGATGACCGCTCCGCCGGACCTGCGCGAGTTCGACGAGAAGATCGCCGGCGTCCGCCGCGACAAGGAGTCCGCGATCGACTCGCAGGACTTCGAGAAGGCCGCCTCCCTGCGCGACAAGGAGAAGCAGCTCCTGGCCGCCAAGGCCAAGCGGGAGAAGGAGTGGAAGGCCGGCGACATGGACGTCGTCGCCGAGGTCGACGGCGAGCTGATCGCCGAGGTCCTCGCCACGGCCACCGGCATCCCGGTCTTCAAGCTGACCGAGGAGGAGTCCAGCCGCCTGCTCCGCATGGAGGAGGAGCTGCACAAGCGGGTCATCGGCCAGAACGACGCCGTCAAGGCGCTGTCGAAGGCGATCCGCCGTACGCGTGCCGGTCTGAAGGACCCGAAGCGCCCGGGTGGCTCGTTCATCTTCGCCGGCCCGTCCGGTGTCGGTAAGACCGAGCTGTCCAAGGCGCTCGCCGAGTTCCTCTTCGGCGACGAGGACGCGCTGATCTCCCTCGACATGTCGGAGTTCAGCGAGAAGCACACGGTGTCGCGTCTCTTCGGTTCGCCCCCCGGATACGTGGGTTACGAAGAGGGCGGCCAGCTGACCGAGAAGGTCCGCCGCAAGCCGTTCTCCGTCGTCCTCTTCGACGAGGTCGAGAAGGCTCACCCGGACATCTTCAACTCGCTGCTGCAGATCCTGGAGGACGGTCGTCTGACCGACTCCCAGGGCCGGGTCGTGGACTTCAAGAACACGGTCATCATCATGACGACCAACCTCGGCACCCGGGACATCTCCAAGGGCTTCAACCTGGGCTTCGCGGCCTCGGGCGACACGAAGTCCAACTACGAGCGCATGAAGAACAAGGTGTCGGACGAGCTCAAGCAGCACTTCCGCCCCGAGTTCCTCAACCGCGTCGACGACGTGGTCGTCTTCCCGCAGCTGACGCAGGAGGACATCCTGCGGATCGTCGACCTGATGATCGGCAAGGTCGACGAGCGCCTGAAGGACCGGGACATGGGCATCGAGCTCTCCCAGTCCGCCAAGGAGCTGCTGTCCAAGAAGGGTTACGACCCCGTGCTGGGCGCCCGGCCGCTGCGCCGGACGATCCAGCGGGAGATCGAGGACTCCCTGTCGGAGAAGATCCTCTTCGGTGAGCTGCGCCCCGGTCACATCGTGGTCGTGGACACCGAGGGCGAGGGCGAGACCCAAACCTTCACCTTCCGTGGCGAGGAGAAGTCGGCGCTGCCCGACGTCCCGCCGATCGAGCAGGCGGCCGGCGGTGCCGGGCCGAACCTGAGCAAGGACGCGTAAGCGGTCCGAACGCCCGAAAGGGGCCGGTGCTTTCGAGCACCGGCCCCTTTCGCATGCCCTGCGCCCTGGGTTACGACAGCTGTCCGTCGTAGTCCGGCAGCTTGAACGTCTTCTCGGCGTGGCCGCCGGAGAGGTCGGTGGCGCTGTTGCCGATGTTCGCGATGATCGTGTAGCCCTTGTTCTCGATGTCGACGCGCTGGGCGGTCTTGTAGGCGGCGACGTCCTTGAAGAGGTCCAGGAAGCCGCGGACGTAGAGGCCGGAGACCTCGTAGCCGACGTGCTGGAGGTTGTAGTCGGTGAAGCCGGCGATGATGCCCGGGCGGGCGGTGACGAAGAACAGGGAGACGCCGTGGTCCTGGGCGTACTCGGCGACGTCCAGCACCGGCTCGTTGGCCGGCTGCGGGTAGCTGAAGCCGAAGTCGGTCTCCAGGGTGGTGTTGTCGATGTCGAGGACGATCGCCTGCTTCTCGCCGGGCTTGGCGGCGGCGATGCGCTGCTTGAGGTACGGCAGGGCCTGGTTCATCACGGCCTGGCAGTCGGCCTGCCAGGTGTCGTAGTCGACGTCCACCGCGGCGGTGGCGGTGGCGGTGGCTGAGGCGACGGTGGGGGTGCCGGTGGCCGTCGCGGCCTGGGCGCCGGCCGGAACGGCCATCGCGGTGACGGCGGCCGTGGCCACCGCGGTCGTGGCGATACGGCGCGTCCAGGTGCCTCTGGTCATGGTGGTGGGGTCCTCTCACGTCGATGCGCTGCCGATGTCATGGGCATGCTCATTGATGGGGATGGCTTGAGGGGAACCAGCGGGTTACTGGACGGTAGATGAGCGTGAGAGGCCGCTCACACCCCCCTGCACACTTCGTGATGGGGGTCACAACTCCCTTTCCCTGTAAGGAAGTAGTCCCGGTCACACGGCAATGCCCTCCGAGGCGGCGCCCCGGTGACATGCCGCACAGGCGATTTGTCCGTTACTAGGCGGATTAGTGGAAACCTGGATTCGGACAAAAGGGACTTCAGGTTCGGAAGTGCATGGCCTCAGTGCACTCCTGGTAAGGGTCGACGGCGAAAAGGGACTGAAGGGTCGGACTGTCAAGAAGGCGGATTTTCAGGGACGAGATACTAGCTACCGTCGTAGGTCACACGTTTGGGACTCAACGGGCATCGGGGTTACCAAGGGATGGCCCATTCGGCGACGTCCGTACGCCGGGTGGTTTTCTCTGTCCCCGTCCCCATGAGGTTTCGATGTTCCAGCGCGTCACGTTCCGTTCTTCCCGTACGTCCCTGCTTCGCAGCCGCGTGGCCGTCGGGGCCGCCGCCCTGGGCGCCTCGGTCGTGCTGGGGAGCGGAGTGGCGTCCGCCACCGCAGCCGCCGCCGCACCCGCGGCCAAGCCCGCCGCCGCTCCCGCCGCCAAGGCGGCCAAGGCCCCCTCCTGGGTCGACCCGGTGGCGAAGTACAAGCTCTCGGCGAGCTTCGCCCAGGCCGGCGGCATGTGGCAGTCCACCCACAGCGGCCAGGACTTCGCCGTGCCGAGCGGCACCAAGGTCGTCGCGGCCCACGGTGGCACCGTCGTCAAGGCCGGCTCCAACGGCGCCGGCGACGGCCCGGCCTACGGCAACGCCGTCGTCATCAAGCACGCCAACGGCGTGTACTCGCAGTACGCCCACCTCTCGAAGGTCAACGTGAAGATCGGGCAGATCGTCAAGACCGGTCAGCGCATCGCCCTGTCCGGCAACACGGGCAACTCCAGCGGCCCGCACCTGCACTTCGAGATCCGTACGACCGCCAACTACGGCTCGGCGATCGACCCGGTCAAGTTCCTGCGCTCCAAGGGCGTGACCGTCTGACCGACGGCGCTCGGGTGCGGCCTCAGGCCGACCGCGGGCCCTGGTGGGCCTGAGTGACCAGACCGATGGCGACCTCGAGGACGGCTTCGCGCTTGTCCTCGGGGTCGCCTTCGAGGTCCTGCAGGAAGTGCATGCCGGCGTGCAGCGTGAAGATGGCGCTGATGCAGCGGACCTGGTCGGCGAGGGGGGCCTCCGGGTCGATGATGATGTCCCGCAGACCTCGCATGCGGTCCTTGAAGGAGTCGCCGATCTGCAGCTCCCGGACCGTCGCCTGGTTCTCCTGCATGAAGCGGAAGAGCGGGGCGGCGTCGGTGAGCGCCTGGCCGTAGCGCCGGACGATCTCCTGCTTGGTCTCCAGGGTGTGCGGCTGGTCCTTGCCCCACTCGATCAGGTCGCCGATCGGCTTCGTCAGATCCGTGAAGATGCTGACGAGGATCTCTTCCTTGGTCTTGAAGTGGTAGTACAGGGCCGCCTTCGTGACCTCCAGACGCTCCGCGATCTCGCGCAGTGAGGTCTTCTCGTAGCCCTGCTCGGCGAAGAGTTCGAGCGCCACGTCCTGGATGCGCTGGCGGGTGTTGCCGCGGCGCTGCTGCTTCATGCCGTCCATGGTGACGTCCATCCTCGTACCTCTCGCCGTCCCGCGGAAACTCCCCTGCCGTTCGGTGAGAAAAACTTACCTGCCGCCCGGCTAGAACTTACTTGACGCCCGGCTAGTTGCCGGTCTACTTTCCCGAGTGTAGTTGAACTAGCCGGGCGGCAAGTAAGTAGGCCTGGGGGAGTGGGAATCGATGGCGGACACGCGCACCGTTGCGACGGGCACCGGAACACCCGACACACAGCCGAGAAGCGTGCGGGTCGTGATCCTCGCGCTGATGATCACGATGATGCTCGCGATGCTCGACAACATGATCGTGGGCACGGCGATGCCGACGATCGTGGGTGAGCTCGGCGGTCTGGAGCACCTGTCCTGGGTGGTGACGTCGTACACGCTCGCGACCGCCGCCTCCACCCCGATCTGGGGCAAGGTCGGCGACATGTACGGGCGCAAGGGCGCCTTCCTGAGCTCGATCGTGATCTTCCTGGCCGGATCGGCGCTGAGCGGCATGGCCCAGGACATGGGTCAGCTGATCGCCTTCCGTGCCGTCCAGGGCCTGGGAGCCGGCGGTCTGATGGTCGGCGTCATGGCGATCATCGGTGACCTGGTTCCGCCGCGGGAGCGCGGCAAGTACCAGGGCATGATGGCCGGCGTGATGGCGATCGCCATGATCGGCGGGCCGCTCGTCGGCGGCACCATCACCGACCACTGGGGCTGGCGCTGGGCCTTCTACATCAACCTGCCGCTCGGCGTGGTGGCCCTCGGCCTCATCACCGCCGTGCTGCACCTGCCCAAGAAGCGGTCCGAGGCGCGCATCGACTACTTCGGCGCCGTGCTGCTGACCGTCGGCATCACGTCCATCGTGCTCGTCACCACCTGGGGCGGCACGGAGTACGCGTGGGGCTCCGCGCGGATCATGGAGCTGATCGGGATCGGCGTGGCCGCGCTGGTGGGCTTCGTGTTCTGGCAGACCCGGGCGGCCGAGCCGATCGTGCCGCTGCACATCTTCCGCAGCCGCAACTTCACCCTGATGTCGCTCATCGGCTTCATCGCCGGCTTCGTGATGTTCGGCGCGACCCTCTTCCTGCCGCTGTACCAGCAGTCCGTGCAGGGCGCGTCCGCGACCAACTCGGGACTGCTGCTGCTGCCCATGCTCGGCGCGATGCTCGTGACGTCGATGGTCGCGGGCCGGATCACCACGAGCAGCGGCCGCTACAAGATCTTTCCGATCGTCGGCGCCGCCCTGATGCTCGTCGGGCTCTACCTGCTGTCGACCATGGACACCGGCACCTCCCGGTTCACGTCCGGGGTGTTCATGGCCGTCCTCGGTCTCGGCATGGGCTGTCTGATGCAGATCACCATGCTGGTCGCGCAGAACAGCGTGGAGATGAGGGACATGGGAGTGGCGTCCTCCTCCACCACCCTCTTCCGCACGCTCGGCTCGTCCTTCGGTGTCGCGATCATGGGCGCACTGTTCAACAGCCGTGTCCAGGACGCCATGGCCGAGCGGGCCGGCGCGCTGGGCTCCAAGGTCACCGAGCAGTCCGCCCAACTGGACGCCGCCGGCCTCGCCAGGCTCCCGGCGGAGGCCCGGGAGGCCTACCAGTACGCCGTCTCCGACGGCACCCACGCCGCCTTCCTCCTCGGCACGGCCGTCGTGGTGATCGCCCTCGTGGCGGCCCTCTTCGTCAAGGAGGTCCCGCTGCGCGGCGCGGGCCCCAAGCCGGAGCCCACCTCGGAGGACGACACGACCACGCCGAAGGCACCGGTGGCGGAAGCCGTCTGAGGAAGGCGAGGCGGTAGCTGCCCCGGGCGGCGGGGGCCGATAGCGCCCCCGCAGGTGCCGTTGGCCGCGAGCCGCGGCGAGGTGTTCACGAGAGGCCACTGCCCAGGGCGGCTTCAGCGAGGGGGAGCCGACTGTCCCGGGAGGGCTGAGCGAGGGGGAGCCGACTGTCCCGGGAGGGCTGAGCGAGGGGGAGCCGACTGTCCCGGGAGGGCTGAGCGAGGGGGAAGCCGCCGCCGTGGTGTTCTCCGTGAAGGTGGGGCCGCTGCCCGGGCTGGTGGGGCGGCGGCCGACCTGTGGGCGCGGGTGGGTACGGGCGAGGGTGCGTACAGGAAACGCGTCCGCGCTCGGGCGGGCCCTCGTGGGCGGCAGTGCGGCCGGGTGGACCGTCGTGGGCGTCGCGCCCGCGCCCGGGCGCTCGTGGTGGGCGACGTGCCAGGGTGGTCGGTGGTGGGCGACGTCCGGGCGGTTCTCATGGGCGACGTGCCCGGTGTGCTCCGTGTCACCATCCCCTCATGGACAAGACACGGCAGTTGCGGCTGGCCAAGGACGCCATGGACCGGGACTGGGCCGATCCGGATCTCGACCTGGATGCCGTGGCCGCACACGCCGGGTACTCCCGGTACCACTTCGTCCGCGCCTTCAAGGAGGCGTACGGCGAGACACCTGGCCAGTATCTGACCCATCGTCGTATCGAACGCGCCGAGGAGATGCTGCGCAGCGCCGACCTCACGGTCACGGAGATCTGCCATCTCGTCGGCTTCAGCAGCCTCGGCACTTTCTCGTCCCGCTTCAAGGCGCGCACCGGGCTCACCCCCAGCGAGTACCGGGCCGAGCACGTGGGCCGGGGCGCCGCCCTCATCCCCGGCTGCTACGCGATGCTGTGGGCCGGCGGGTTCCCCGGCGCAACTTTGAAGAAGCGCCCCGCGCCCGGCCCTGCCTACGGTGGCGGACAGGAAGCGATCCGACCCGACCCCGACGGGAGAGCGAAGTCATGATCAAGGGCCTGGGCATCACCACCGTATGGACCTTCGACCAGCAGCGCACCAAGGCCTTCTTCACCGAGAAGCTCGACTTCGAGGTGCGCACCGAGCTCGCCATGGGGGACATGAGCTGGGTCACCGTCGGCGCCAAGGACCAGCCGGACGTCGAACTGGCGCTGATGAGCCTCGACGGCCCCGGCCTCGACAAGGAGTCCGCGGAGGCGCTGAAGAAGCTGGTCGGCAAGGGCGTCATCGGCGCGGGCGCGTTCCGCACGGACGATTGTCGCGGTGACTACGAGACCTTCCGGTCGCGCGGGGTGGAGTTCCTCCAGGACCCGCAGGAACGCCCCTACGGCATCGAGGCGATCTTCCGGGACGACAACGGCAACTGGTACTCGCTGACCCAGCGCAACGAGGAACTCGACTTCTCGAAGGACTTCGGCTGAGCCGACTGAGCGCGCGCGGTGCCGCCGTCACGGCAGCATCGGGTAGCTCCCGGTGTTCGTCGGCGCGTGCTCCGGCAGCCACAGGACGGCGACGGCGCCCTCCGCCGGTATGTGCTCCGGCACCCCCGCCGGCCGTACGTTGCGGAAGGTCAGCCGGGCGCCCAGGACACGGGCCTGCCCGGCCGCGATGGTCAGGCCGAGCCCATGGCCGCGGCCGGCCCGGTCGGTGCTGCCGGTGCGGAAACGGCTCGGCCCGTCGGCGAGCAGGTCCTCGGGGAAGCCGGGGCCGTGGTCGCGGACCCGGATGACCCGGCCCTCGACGGTGACCTCGATCGGCGGCTTGCCGTGTCGCGCGGCGTTGGCCAGCAGGTTGAACAGCACGCGCTCCAGGCGCCGGGGATCGGTGGTGACCATCGACTCGTGCACCACGCGCACCTCGACCGCGGGGTCCTTCGCCGCGACCCGGCGGGCCACGAACTCGCCCAGCACGATGTCCTGCAATTCGGCCCGCTCCGAGGCGCTGTCGAGTCGGGCGACCTCCAGGACGTCCTCCACGAGCGTCCGCATGGCCTTCGCCCGGTCCAGGACCAACTCCGTCGGCCGGCCGGGCGGCAGCAGCTCGGCGGCCGTCAGCAGGCCCGTGACGGGGGTGCGCAGCTCGTGCGCGATGTCGGCGGTGACCCGGCGCTCGGCCTCGAGCCTCTGCTGGAGCGCGTCCGCCATGGCGTCCACCGCGCTGGCCAGGTCATCGGTCTCGTCCCGGACGACACCGCCGATGGCGTCCCGCACCCGCACGTCCGGCTCGCCCTTGGCGACCTGGTTCGCGGCGGCCGCCGCCTTGCGCAGCCGGCGCGACAACTGCCCGCCGATCAGCACGCCGAGCGCGCTGCCGCCGACGACGACCGCGATGGAGCCGATCACCAGGGCCTGGTCCAGGTCGTTGAGGATGTCGGTGCTGCGGTCGGTGAAGCCGGTGTGCAGCGACAGCACCTGGCCGCCGCCGTTGACCGGGACGGCCGCCCATATGTCCGGCACACCGCCCTGGTCGGAGACGAACGTCGCCCGGCGGCCCTCCCGGACCTTCTCCCGCAGCTCCGAGGGGAGGTTCGGGTCGTCGAGCTTGATGTTGGGGAAGTTGGGGCGCCCGGACAGCGCGTAGTTGCGCTGGGCGATCTGGACGCGCTCGTCGGCGAGGTCGCGCGCGTTGTCCAGCATGGACACGCGGGCCGCGTTGTGCACGACCAGGCTGAGCACGATCGCCACCAGCGCGCCGACCAGCGCGATGGCCGCGCTGAGTTTCCACCGCAGGCCCGTGCGGATACCCGCGCGCTCCACTCGGGCCGGAACCAGGTGTCGCAACATCCCCCGCATCCCGCCTCCGCTCAGGCCTTCAGCTTGTAGCCGAAGCCGCGGACCGTCTCGATGCGGTCCTGGCCGATCTTCGTCCGCAGTCGCTGCACGTGGACGTCCACGACGCGGGTGTCACCGCCCCAGCCGTAGTCCCACACGCGCTCCAGCAGCTTGTCGCGCGAGAGGACCGTGCCCGGGGCGGAGGAGAACTCCAGCAGTAGGCGCATCTCGGTCGGGGTCAGGGCGACCGGCTCCCCGGCCCGCCGCACCTCCATGCCCTCGGTGTCGATCTCGAGATCGCCGAAGGTCAGCACCCCGCCGGTGGCGGCGGAGGCGTCCGGCTCGCCGCGGTCGCCGCCTCCGGCGTGACCGAAGCGGCGCAGTACGGCCCGGATGCGGGCGACCAGGACGGCACCGTCGAACGGCTTGGTCACGTAGTCGTCGGCACCCGCCTCCAGACCGAGGACGACGTCGATCGAGTCCGCGCGCGCGGAGAGCATGATGACCGGGACGGTGGACTCGTCACGGATGCGCCGGCACAGGCTCACACCGTCCAGGCCGGGCACCATCACGTCCAGCAGGGCGATGTCGGGGCGGTCGGCCCGGAACGCCTCCAGGCCGGACAGGCCGTCGGGCATCGCGGTGACCGCGAAGCCGTCCCGCTCCAGGGCCAGCTGGGTGGCCTCGCGGATGACGTCGTCGTCCTCGACGAACAGGACGTGGGTCTGATCTGCCATCCCGGTGCTCTCAGTCCTCGTGGGGTCTCGGTCGTACAGGGCGTCGTCGGTGGTGAGGGGTGTCGGTGGTACAGGGCGTCGGTCGTACGAGGGTGCCAGTCGTACGGGGTGTCGTTCGTACGGGGGTGTCGGTCGGCGGGGGGGTGCGCCGGTGGGTGCCCCCTGAGGGGACGCCCGGAGCGTGTGGTGCGTTCACTCGTTCATCGTTCGGGACGGCCCGAACGGTTCACCGAACGCGAGAATTATTTCGACACCGGAGCAGTTTCTCCGCATCCACGACCGTCAGCCGTTCTCGGGCTCCGGCGTCGCGTTCCCGCCGACGACGCTGCTGTAGTCGTTGTGCCAGCTGTACTCCATGACGAAGCGGTCCGAGGCCCACCGGTACGTGACCACGTTCTCCCCGGACGGGCTGGACACCGGATCGCCCTTCTCGTACACCTGCTTGGTCACGACGAGATCGCCGCGGTCTATCTCCGCGTACACCGGGGGCTCCTCCGCCCTGAACACGTTCTCGTAGCCGCCGCCCGTCTCCCGGTACACGTACGACCCGACACCGACCGCGTCACCGCAGGTCAGCACGTTGACGACGAGGTCCTTGTCGGCGCCGCCGGTGAGGTCGCCGTAGGACACGTCGACCGGGTACTCGTCGCCGACGCACGGCTTCAGCTCGCGCTTGACCTCGGTCGACACGGCGGGGTCGTCCTTGACGAGCCGCACCGCCTCCCCACGGTCGGGGGTGTTCGTGGGAGCGGCGGACGGCGAGACCGTGGCGGCGCCGGCGAACGCGTCGGCATGGGCCGGTCCCTCGTCACGGGCGCCGGTGCCGCCCGTCGCGCACGAGGAGACGAAAAGGGCGAGGGCGGCGAGCACGGACCCTGCCGTGATCGCCGCCTGGAAGGTGCCTCGGGCCGGTGAGGGCCCGGCCTCGGTCAGGCCGCCGCGCAACGCTCCCGCTCCTCACGCTCCAGCGCGCGTGCGTCCAGATCGCGGGCTTCCAGCTCCTCGCGGAGCCGGGCGAGCGCCCGGTGCAGCGTGCTCTTGACCGTTCCGGCCGACATGCCGAGGGCGGCGGCCGTCTCCTCCGTGGACATCTGCTCCCAGTGTCGCAGCACGACGACACTGCGCTGCTTCGGAGCGAGCACCTTCATCGCGTCCATCAGCAGGGCGCGGTCGGCGTGCTGTTCGGTCGAGTCGTCCACGCGTGCGTCCGGGAGCTGCTCGGTGGGAACCTCCTCCAGCTTGCGGGCCCGCCACCACTCCGTCCGGGTGTTGATCATGACCCGGCGCAGGTAGGCGTCGGCCAGCCGCTTGTCCGCGATGCCCTCCCAGCGGCCGTAGGTCCGCGCCAGCGCCGTCTGCAGCAGGTCCTGCGCGTCGACCGGGTCCGGGACCAGCCGACGGGCACTGCGCAGCAGCGCCTCCTGCCGGGTGCGGACGTACTCCTCGAACTCGAGCACCTCTCCCTGCGCCATGGTCAACCGCCTCCGTCGTCCCCGTGCCGGCCGACTCGTCGTCCGCCGGTTTTCCTGCCTGTGTGTCGCCCTCGTGCCCCTGCCGGGCACGCAAACGAAGCTACGGAGGTGTTGTCACGGCACTGTCCGAGGCAGCCTGCGGCTAGCACTCGGCTGTCCGTCGGTTGTGTAACGGAAGCAGGTCCGGGGTAAGGGCATGCGCCGAATCGACCGCGTATGGGGTGATATGGCGATCAGGGCAATGTGTCGGCGTTCACCTGCGGGCCCGTATCGGTGTCACGCCGGTCCCGCACCGGTGTGCGCGCCTGTCGTCCCGCAGTGTGCGCCTGTCGTCCCGCACGGGTGTGTGCGCAGGGCCCGTGTCGGTGTGTGCGCAGGGCCCGTGTCGGTGTGTGTGAAGGCCTGCGCCGGTGTGTGTGAAGGCCCCTGCGCCGGTGTGTGCGCAGGGGTCGGGGCCGGCGTTCTGGGGCCCGGGTCGGCGTCAGGTCAGCGGCAGCCGGTACAGGCCGCCCGGCAGCGGCTCCACCAGACCGTCCGCGACGAGACCGTCCAACGCACGCGCGCGTTGCACCGGCTCGTGCCACACCCGGTCCAGCGCCGCCTGCTGCACCGGCGCGTGTGCGTCCCGCAGGACGGCGAGCAGTTTGCCGCGCACCTGCCGGTCCGTACCGGCGTACGTCTGGCCCCGGCGCGGCGGACCGTCGTGCTCCGGCTTGCCCGCGAGGCGCCAGGCGCACTGCGCGGCGATCGGGCAGCGGTGGCAGGTCTCGTTCTTCGCCGTGCAGACGAGCGCGCCCAACTCCATGGAGGCGGCGGCCCAGCGTGCCGCGGTCCGCTCGTCGTCGGGGAGCAGCGCGCGGGCCAGCTTGCGCTCGGCGGCCGTCGTGGCGTTCGGCGGGTACCGCACACCCTTCACCGCCCGCGCGAAGACACGGCGGACGTTGGTGTCCAGCACCGCGTGCCGCTGTCCGTACGCGAAGGAGGCGACGGCCGCGGCCGTGTACTCGCCGATGCCGGGCAGCGCCAGGAGTTGTGCGTGGTCGGCCGGTACGTCGCCACCGTGCCGCTCCGTTATGGCCACCGCGGCTCCGTGCAGCCGCAGCGCGCGCCGCGGGTAGCCGAGCCGGCCCCACGCGCGCACGGCCTCGCCGGGGGCCTCCGCGGCCAGGTCGGCGGGGCGCGGCCAACGGGCCAGCCACTGCTCGTAGACGGGCAGGACGCGGTTGACGGGCGTCTGCTGGAGCATGAACTCGCTGACCATCACGCCCCACGCGCCCGCCTCGGGACGCCGCCAGGGGAGGTCCCGGGCGTGGTCGTCGAACCAGTCGATGACGGGGGAGTGCAGAGGGGCGCCGGAGGGCGGCCGCTCGGTGGGGAGGGCGTCGGGAGTGGCGTCGGCGGGGCTGCTGTGCGGGGGCTTCGTGGGCGCAGTCATGGCCCTTCCGATCCTGCCATGCGCACGGGGGCACGCGCGCGTACCGCCACCCGACGGGGGTGGCGCGCACAGGCGCGTACGGCTGCGCAGCGGTGGTGCGCGTCCTGCGGGTGGCCGATGGTGGTGCGGCTCTGCGGGTGGTCGGCGGTGGTGCGCGTTGTGCGGGTGGTTGGCGGTGGTGCGCGTTCTGCGGGTGGCCGACGGCGGTGCGCGTTGTGCCGGCGGCCGACCGCGGGACCCGTGGCCGTCGTGGCTGCCGCAACGGCGGTCGGAGTCATGGCCAGAGGTGCAAAGGGTGCGCGATCGCGAAACCGGCCCTGGTCACGGACCGTGGGCGTCGGCGCCCTTTCGTCACGTCCTGCGACCGCTTCGGGCCTGGAGGCCCACAAGTCGGGGGTGTTGCCGCCCTGTCCGGAATGATGATCCGGAAAAGTTGTCCTCCGGGCGGCGGGTGGCGCCGGGGAACGCGACGATCTCTCGTACAGTTTGCGCCGTGGGATCTCTGCGCAATCCGGTCGGGCCGCTTCCCTCCTCCATCTACTGGCGACGGAGGGTCGTACTGCTGTCTGTGGTCGCCCTGTTGGCGCTGCTGATCACCTGGATCGTCACCTCGGGCGGGGGAGGCGACAAGAACGGAGCGGACGGCTCCGACGGCAAGAATCCCGCGTCCTCCATCACGCCGGGACCGTCCGGGTCCGGACCCGCGATCAGCCAGAACCCGGGTGGGCGCGACGACTCGGACGACGGGAGCTCCGGCGGATCCGGTTCGGGGTCCTCGGGCACGGGAACCGGCGGCGGTGCGGGGTCCGGCGGCACAGGCGGTGCCGACGGGAGTGGCGGCTCCGGCGCGGGTGGCGGTGGCGGTGCGGCGGGGGCCGGCAGTGTCGACGACGGTGCGGGCGGCAGCGGTTCGGCCACCACGTTGCCGGCCGGGACGACCCTGCCCGACTGCACCGCGAGCATCGTGCAGTTGACCCTGCGCAGCGTGCGAAACGCCTACTCGCCCGACCAGACGCCGACCTTCCAGTTGACCGCGAAGAACTCCTCCGCGAACGACTGCAAGCTCGATCTCGCTCCGCGGAGCGCGGTGTTGACGATCACTCAGGCGGGCGGTGAGGACGACTACTGGTCGTCGGCCGACTGTCCCAAGGTCTCGGGGAGCCGGCTGTACCGGGTGCCGGGCGGCGGCAGCTTCACCTACACCGTGACGTGGGACCGCAAGCCGAGCGCCCCGGAGTGCGCGACGCCGCCGGCGGGGAGCGCCGGAACCGGCACGTATCTGGTGGAGGCGAAGGCCCCCGGGTTCACGAAGGCGCAGACGTCGTTCGTGCTGAAGGCCGACTGACGCCGACGGTGCCACCCGGGCCGACGGCCGACCGGCACGCACCCGGTCCACCTGGAGGCGTCCGGCCCACGGCGGCCGGTCAGTTCGAGCGACCCGAGCCCCCTTGTGTCCGCCGACTTGTCAGCAGGCCGAGTCCCCGCCCGCCGACCGACGGCGACCCTAGCCCCCCGCCCGCCCGCCAACCGATCGGCAGGCCGAGCCGAGCCGACGCAGCCCCGAGAGCCCAAGCTCGACGCTCAAGGACCAAAGCTCAAGGATCGAAGCTCGGGTCGAAGCCGAAGTTCGAGGCCGAAGTTCGAGGCCCGAAGCCGAAAGCCACCGACGGCCCCCGGTCTCGCGTCAGACGTACCGCTCCAGGATCGAGGACTCCGCCAGACGCGACAGGCCCTCGCGGACGCTGCGGGCCCGCGCCTCGCCCACGCCGTCGACCGTCTGGAGGTCGTCGACGCTCGCGGCGAGCAGCTTCTGGAGGCCGCCGAAGTGTTCGACCAGGCGGTCGATGATCGCGCCGGGGAGGCGGGGCACCTTGGCCAGGAGGCGGAAACCCCGGGGCGAGACCGCCGAGTCGAGGGCCTCGGGAGAGCCGGTGTAGCCCAACGCGCGTGCCACCGTGGACAGTTCGAGGAGCTCGGCGTGGGTGAGCGCGTCCAGTTCGTGGAGGGCCTCGTCGACCGTGCGGGAACGCTTCACCGTGGGCTCGGGCACGTAGTCCCGCACGACCAGCTCGCGCTCGGGTTCGAGTCCCGCGATCAACTCGTCGAGCTGGAGGGCGAGCAGACGGCCGTCCGTGCCCAGTTCGACCACGTATTCGGCGATTTCGGTGGCGATGCGGCGCACCATCTCCAGGCGCTGCGCCACCGCGGAGACGTCCCGGACCGTCACCAAATCCTCGATCTCCAGGGCGGACAGCGTCCCCGCGACCTCGTCCAGGCGGAGCTTGTAGCGCTCCAGCGTGGCGAGGGCCTGGTTGGCGCGGGACAGGATCGCCGCGGAGTCCTCCAGGACGCGGCGCTGGCCGCCGACGTAGAGGGCGATCAGACGCATCGACTGGGAGACCGAGACGACCGGGAACCCGACCTGCTTGGAGACCCGGTCCGCCGTGCGGTGCCGGGTGCCCGTCTCCTCCGTGGGGATCGTGGGGTCCGGCACCAGTTGGACGCCGGCCCGCAGGATCTTCGACAGGTCGGAGGAGACCACGATGCCGCCGTCGAGCTTGCACAGCTCGCGCAGGCGCGTGGCCGTGAACTCGACATCCAGGTCGAAACCGCCCGTACACATCGTTTCGACGGTTTTGTCGGAACCGAGCACGATGAGCCCGCCGGTGTTGCCGCGCAGAACCCGCTCGAGGCCGTCGCGCAGGGCCGTGCCGGGTGCGACTGCGCTGAGTGCGGCGCGCATCAGGCCCTCGGCGCGGGAACTCCCACCGGACTTTCCGGGAGCTGCCGCCCGGTCGTTGGCTGCCACTGCACTCCTCCGGTCGCAGGTTTGGGGCGCTCCCGTTTCGCGCACTCGGTTCGTACGGACGGGCGAGACCTGGGCAAAGTCTACCGGCGGTCCTCCGCCTCCCGGGGGGCGTCTCGGCGACGGGAACGCGGCAGGACCCGCAGGGCGTCCCCCATGTCCGCGACTTCCAGGACCTTCATGCCCGCGGGGATCTTGCCGGGATCGCCCGGGACCAGCGCGTGCGTGAAGCCCAGACGGTGCGCCTCGGCCAGCCTGCGCTGCACGCCCGTTACCCGCCTGACCTCGCCCGCGAGACCCACTTCGCCGATCGCGACGAGGTTCTTGGGCAGGGGGGTGTCGCTCGCCGCGGAGGCCAGGGCGAGGGCGATCGCCAGGTCCGCCGCGGGCTCGGAGAGCTTCACTCCGCCGACCGTCGCCGAGTAGATGTCCCGCTTGCCGAGCGCGCTGATCCGGCCGCGCTGCTCCAGGACCGCGAGCATCATCGAGACCCGGGACGTCTCCAGGCCGGACGTCGTGCGGCGGGGGGAGGGGATCTGCGAGTCGACCGTCAGCGCCTGGACCTCGGCGACCAGGGGACGGCGGCCCTCGAGCGTCACCGTCAGACATGTACCCGGGACCGGTTCGTCACGACGAGTCAGGAAAAGTCCGCTTGGGTCCGTCAGGCCCGTGATGCCCTCGTCGTGCAGTTCGAAGCAGCCGACCTCGTCGGTGGCGCCGTAGCGGTTCTTGACACCTCGGACGAGTCGCAGGCGCGCGTGCCGGTCGCCCTCGAAGTGCAGGAC
The DNA here is from genome assembly GCF_055573695.1 of Streptomyces sp. NPDC030143. NCBI lineage: Bacteria > Bacillati > Actinomycetota > Actinomycetes > Kitasatosporales > Streptomycetaceae > Streptomyces > Streptomyces sp. NPDC030143. The sequence goes on along the minus strand of NZ_JBVIAY010000008.1, from coordinate 19,014 downwards.
GACGTCCACGAGGTGTTCCAGCAGGCGCGGGCCGGCGATCGCGCCGTCCTTGGTGACGTGGCCCACGAGCAGGGTGGACATGCCGCGGTCCTTGGAGGCGCGGATGAGGGCGCCGGCGACCTCGCGGACCTGGGCCATGCCGCCGGGCGCCCCGTCGATCTCGGGGGAGGCCACGGTCTGGACCGAGTCGAGGATCAGCAGGGACGGCTTCACGGCGTCCAAGTGGCCGAGGACGGCCGCCAGATCGGTCTCCGCCGCCAGGTACAGGTGGTCGTCGATCGCGCCGATGCGGTCGGCGCGCAGCCGGACCTGGCTCGCGGACTCCTCACCCGTGACGTACAGCGTGCGGTGTTCGTCGCTCGCGGACTTCGCGGCCACGTCGAGCAGGAGCGTCGACTTGCCGACGCCGGGTTCGCCGGCCAGCAGCACGACCGCGCCGGGGACCAGCCCGCCGCCCAGGACGCGGTCCAGTTCGGGCACGCCGGTGGTGCGGGCGGTGGCCTGACGGCCGTCGACCTGGCCGATGGGCACGGCGGAGGTGGTGACGCGCCCCGGCGACGTCGTACGGACCGCGGGCGTGCCGTACTCCTCGACCGTGCCCCAGGCCTGACACTCGGGGCAGCGGCCGAGCCACTTCGCCGTCTGCCAGCCGCACTCGGTGCAGCGGTAGGACGGGCGGTCCTTGGTGGTCTTCGTACGGGCAGCCATGGGAGAAACCGTAACCGCCACCACCGACAACGGGCCGGGCCTGTGGACGGGCGGGGCCCCGGCGGGCCCCCCGGAGTGGCACACACCCCCTGCGAACCGGCCACCCCCGTCACGAACGAGCCACGGAACCTCACGCTCCTGTCCCCTTATGAGGGATCGTTTCACCCGTACGGATTAAAAGGGCGCAAGGGGGCAGAAGTGGCTGTTCCACGGCCCCTACGGTCGCCGGGTGATGAGCAGCAGCCCGCAGACCTCGATCCGCACGACCGGCACCCACCGGGCGCACCGGGAGGCGCGCGACCGCTCCGCGGGGCGCACGCTGGCGCAGCGTCCGCCCGCGCGCTACGAGCCGTACCTGGACGGCCTGTTCACCTACTGCCTCTCCGTCCTGTGCGACCACGACACGGCCACCGCCGCGCTCGCGGACGCCCTCGCGCTCGCCGAGCGGCGCGCGCAGCGGATGCCGGACACCACCGGGGACCGCAGGGCCTGGCTGTACGCGCTGGCCCGCTGGGCGTGCCTGCGCAAGCTGGCCGAGGCCAAGCAGAAACGTCAGGGCACGCACGCGGCGGGCCGCGCCGGCACCCACCGGTCCGCCGGCGCGAAGGCCGACGTCGAGCCCGCTCCCGACGAGGTCCGGGAGCGACGGCAACGCGAACTCGCCCTGCTCGCCTGGCCGGAGGCCGCCGGCACCACCCCGGAACAGCGCGAGGCGCTCGAACTCGCCGTACGCCATCACCTCGCCGCGCACGAGGTTGCCGCCGTCCTCGGCATGGACCACGCCGCCGCCCGCGAACTGCTCGCCTGCGCCGCCTGCGAGGTCGAGCGCACGCGCGCGGCGCTCGCGGTCGTCGACACCGGCGGCTGCCCCGGTGTGGCCCGTCTCACCGGCGACCACCAGCTCGTGCTGAGCGCCGCCCTGCGCCGCGAGCTCGTCCGCCACGTCGACGACTGCCCGCACTGCCGCAGAGCCGCCGAGCGGGCCGTCCCCGGCCGCTGGCCCGGCGCCGGCGTCACCCCCGCCGAGCTGCCCGTCCTGGAGGCCCCCCGCGCGGAACTCCACGTCCTCATGACGCGCCTCCCGCGCGTGAGGGGCGCCGCCGCGCCGCGCTTCGACCGGCGCGGCTTCCCCATGGACCCCAAGGACCGCGCCGCCCGCCGCGACCGCCTCCGCGCGCGTGCCATCACGACGACCGTGGTCGCCACCGTCGTCGCCGCACCCGTGCTGGCCCTGTGGGCCGCCTACCGGGGCACGCCGTCGGCCGAGGGGGCCGACGGCCGCGCGGCCACCGCCGGGGAGGCACACGACCCCGGCCTCGACGGCGGGTCGGCGGGCGGCTACCAGAACGCGGGGAACGTCAGCACGCGGCCCGGCTCCGGCTCCCTCGGGGGTGACGAGCCGGACGTGTCCGTGGAGGTCGTGAGCGTCACCGGACTCGACGCGCGGGACGCCGACCGGCTCGCCGTCGCCGCCGGCAACGACGGCGACACCACCCTGATCACCCTCACCGCCTCACCGGACGCGGAGCGACCGGTGCGCTGGTCGGCGTCCACCGGTGCCTCCTGGCTCTACCTGAGCCGCGCCACGGGCGTCCTGCGACCCGGCGAGTCCGTCACCGTCAAGGTGTACGTCGACCACCTGCGCGAGCCCGCGGGCTCCTGGCACGCGCACGTGGCGGTGTCCCCGGCGGGCGCGGTGGTCTCCATCGAGGGGTACGGCGCCGCGCCCACCCCCGTGGACCCCGGCCCCGGCCACCCCAGCGGCCCGCCGCCCTCCTCGGACCCCGCGCCCGAACCGACCCCCACCGCCTCGGCCTCCGCCGACCCCGCGCCGAGCGATCCGCCGAGCCCGTCCGCGCCGGAGCCGACACCGAGCGGATCCACGCCGTCCGACCCGGCGGGGCCCACACCGCCGTCCGGCGGGGGCGGGAGCGGGGGCGAACCGAGCCCTCCGCAGTCCTGACAGCCGTCTCGAAGGCGCCGCAGTCGCAGTCGCGGTCGCAGCCGCACAGTCGCAACCGCAGTCCTGGCGACAACTGTGGCTGCGGCCGTAGCCGAGGCCACGGCCGCAGTCGTATCCACGGCCACGGTCGTATCCACGGCCACGGTCGTATCCACGGCCAGGGTCGCTCCATGGCCGCAGTCGTACCCATGGCCAAGGCCGCGGTCGTAGCCGAAGGACGACGTCGGAGCAGCGCGCCCGACAGCCGTCCGCGGGTTTCAGGGACGTCTCCAGGGCGGCAACGGCGTCCGGGGCGTCCCGGACGGCTCAGGCGTCCCAAGGGCTCAGGGAGCACCGGGGGCTCAGGGAGCACCGAATTTTTCAGAGAGTCCCGGTGCGCTCCGGCGTCCCGGCGGGCTCAGGGTGCCGGATCGGCCGGATGGGGTGCCAGCAGGGGCAGCTGCGAGGCCAGCCGCTCCTCGCACAGCTCGACGAGACGGTCGTAGCCCGCCTTGCCCATCAGCTCGGTCAGCTCGGCCCGGTAGGAGACGTACACGGGCTCGCCCGCGCCGTGCGCCGAGGTCGCCGACGTGCACCACCAGTGCAGGTCGTGGCCGCCCGGGCCCCAGCCGCGCCGGTCGTACTCGCCGATCGACACCTGGAGCACGCGGGTGTCGTCGGGCCGGTCGATCCAGTCGTACGTCCGTCGGACCGGCAGCTGCCAGCAGACGTCCGGCTTGGTCTCCAGCGGCTCGCGGCCCTCCCTGAGCGCCAGGATGTGCAGCGAGCAGCCGGCGCCGCCCGGGAAACCGGGGCGGTTCTGGAAGATGCACGAGCCGTTGAACGGGCGGGTCTGGCGCTCGCCGTCCTCGTCCTCCGACACCCAGCCGTTCGCCAGGCCCTCGTCATGGTGCTGCCAGATGTCGGGCGTGAGCCGCGCCACGTGCTCGGCGACCCGCTTCTCGTCGTCCTCGTCGGAGAAGTGGGCGCCCAGCGTGCAGCAGCCGTCCGCCGCGCGGCCCGCCTGGATGCCCTGACAGCCGCTGCCGAAGATGCAGTTCCAGCGGGACGTCAGCCAGGTCAGATCGCACCGGAAGACCTGTTCGTCGTCGGCGGGATCGGGAAACTCCACCCACGCGCGCGCGAAGTCGAGGCCCTTCTCGTCCGCCGCGAGGGCCTTGCGCGACTTCTTCGGCGACGGTGACGTCCCGCGCGAAGGAGTCGTTCCGGACATGTCCTCATTGCGAACCTTGTCCAGCTTGGCGGTCTTGTCGGCCTTTTCGTCCTTCGCCTTTTTCGTCTTTGGCACGCGTCCAGGGTAAGTCGCCCCGGCCCGCGCGCGGGCACCGTCTCAGGATGCGCACCGGCGGCTGAGGACGGCGGCGCTGGCAGTAGCGTTTCCCTCCATGAGACTCGGTGTCCTCGACGTGGGATCGAACACGGTGCACCTCCTGGTGGTGGACGCGCACCCCGGCGCGTGTCCGCTGCCCGCGCACTCGCACAAGGCGGAACTGCGCCTCGCCCAACTCCTCGACGAGGACGGCGCGATCCACCCCGAGGGCGTCGACAAGCTGATCGCCGTCGTGCACGAGTCGCTCCAGGCCGCCGAGGACAAGGGCGTCGAGGCACTGCTGCCGTTCGCGACCTCCGCCGTGCGCGAGGCCAGCAACGCCGACGACGTCCTCGCGCGCGTGCAGGTCGAGACCGGCGTCGAACTCCAGGTTCTCAGCGGCGAGGAGGAGGCCCGGCTCACCTTCCTCGCCGCCCGCCGCTGGTTCGGCTGGTCGGCCGGCAAGCTGCTGGTCCTGGACATCGGCGGCGGTTCCCTGGAGATCGCGTACGGCATCGACGAGGAACCCGACGCGGCCGTCTCCCTCCCGCTCGGCGCGGGCCGGCTGACGGCCGGCTGGCTGCCCGGCGACCCGCCCGACCCCGAGGACATACGCGCCCTGCGCCGCCACGCGCGCACGGAGATCGCCCGTACCGTCGGCGAGTTCAGCCGCTTCGGCGCCCCCGACCACGTCGTCGCCACGTCGAAGACGTTCAGGCAGCTCGCCCGCATCGCCGGCGCCGCCCGCTCCGCCGAGGGCCTGTACGTCCAGCGCGAGCTCAAGCGGGAGTCCCTGGAGGCCTGGGTCCCGCGTCTGGCCGGCATGACCGTGGCCCAGCGCTCGGAACTGCCGGGCGTCTCCGAGGGGCGCGCGGAACAACTGCTGGCGGGTGCGCTGGTCGCCGAGGGCGCGATGGACCTGTTCGGCGTCGAGACGCTGGAGATCTGCCCGTGGGCCCTCCGGGAAGGCGTGATCCTGCGCCGCCTCGACCACATGGGCTCGGGGTGACGTCCCGCGTGGGGCGGGTGGGTCCGGGGTGGTTCGCCCGCGCGGGGTGAGCGTGACGTGGTGCACCCGGGCGTGGGTGATCGGCCGCGCGGCCTTGGTGTGACGTCCCGCGTGGGGCGGGTGGGTCTGGGGTGGTTCGCCCGCGTGGGGTGAGCGTGACGTGGTGCACCCGGGCGTGGGTGATCGGCCGCGCGGCCTTGGTGTGACGTCCCGCGTGGGGCGGGTGGGCCCCGTGGGGGTTGGCCGCATGGGCCGTCTCTGACGCCGTGCGTGGGCATGGGTGATCGGCCGCACGGGCCGTGCCTGACGCCGTGCGTGGGACATGGGAATCGGCCGTCTGGGCTGCCCGTGACGTCCCGCGCGGGACATGGCCGCCCGTGGCGGTTCCGCCGCACGGCCCGGGTGTGACGCCGCGTGCGGGACGCGGGGAACCGTGCGATCGCGCACAGACACCCCGCCCCCGGCCGTGGCGAACACCACAACGGCGGGGTGAGGCCCCGCAGCTCGCCCACCGCACCCCGTAATCTGTCCCCCATGGCAGAGCCCGTCGTGCGCATCCCGGATGCGAAGGTCGCCCTGTCGACGGCCTCGGTCTATCCGGAGTCGACGGCGACGGCCTTCGAGATCGCCGCACGCCTCGGATACGACGGCGTCGAGGTCATGGTCTGGAACGACCCGGTCAGTCAGGACATCGACGCCCTGCGCCGGCTCAGCGACTACCACCGGGTACCGATCCTGGCCGTGCACGCCCCCTGCCTGCTCATCACGCAGCGGGTGTGGTCGACCGACCCGTGGGTCAAGCTCCAGCGGGCCCGCACCGCGGCCGAGAAGCTCGGGGCGAGCACCGTCGTCGTCCACCCCCCGTTCCGCTGGCAGCGCCAGTACGCGCGCGACTTCGTGAGCGGAATCTGGCGGATGGCCGACGAGACGGACGTGCGGTTCGCCGTCGAGAACATGTACCCCTGGCGCTACCGCGACCGCGAGATGCTCGCCTACGCCCCCGACTGGGACGTGACGAAGGACGACTACCGGCACTTCACCATCGACCTCAGCCACGCCGCGACGGCCCGTACCGACGCCCTCCACATGCTCGACCGCATGGGCGACCGCCTCGGCCACGTGCACCTCGCCGACGGCATGGGCTCCAACAAGGACGAGCACCTGGTGCCCGGTCGCGGCACCCAGCCCTGCGCCGAGCTGCTGGAGCGGCTCGCGCTGACCGGCTTCGACGGGCATGTCGTCATCGAGGTCAACACCCGGCGCGCGATGTCCGCCGCCGAGCGCGAGGCCGACCTGGCGGAGGCCCTCGCCTTCACCCGCCTGCACCTGGCCTCCGGGGCGAAAGTGCCCCGCAGGTGACGGACGCGCACGACACGCCCACGTCCCCCCGCCGCCGCGGCCGTCCCCCGCGCACCGAGTCCGCCGACACCCGCGACCGCATCCTCGCGGCGGCCCGCGACGAGTTCTCCCAGCGGGGCTACGAGAAGACGTCCGTCCGGGGCATCGCCAAGGCCGCCGGGGTGGACTCGGCCCTGGTGCACCACTACTTCGGCACCAAGGAGCAGGTCTTCGCGGCGGCCATCGAGGTCGCGTTCGCGCCCGCGCTGAGCGCGCCGCAGGCCATCGCCGACGGCCCCCTCGACGGCGTGGGCGAGCGCCTGACCCGCTTCGTCCTCGGCATCTGGGAGAACCCCACCACCCGCACACCCGTGCTGGCGATCGTCCGATCGGCGGTCACCAACGACACCGCGGCCGCCGTCTTCCGCCGCCTGATCTCCTCCCAGCTGCTGCGCCGCGTCGCCGCCCGGCTCGACCTCCCCGACGCGGACCTGCGCGCCGAGCTCGCGGCCGCGCAGCTGGTCGGCACGGCGATGCTGCGGTACGTGATCAAGGTGGAGCCGCTGGCGTCGGCCGACCCGGAGCAGGTCATCGCCCGCGTGGCACCCGTGGTGCAGCGCCACCTGACCGGATCCTGACCCGGGAGCCACCGGCCGGGCAGACCCCCCTGCGAGACGCCCGTCCCGCATTCCGGACACCCCGTCCCGCCCCCTGGATGACCGGCGTACGCTCGTTAGCAGCCAGATCTGTCTGAAGGAGCGAGCGACGATGCCCGAGCTGAGGTCCCGCACAGTCACCCACGGCCGCAACATGGCGGGCGCCCGCGCCCTTATGCGCGCCTCCGGTGTACCCGGTGCGGACATCGGCCGGAAGCCGATCATCGCGGTCGCCAACAGCTTCACCGAGTTCGTGCCCGGGCACACGCACCTCCAGCCGGTCGGCCGGATCGTCAGCGAGGCGATCGTCGAGGCCGGCGGCGTCCCGCGGGAGTTCAACACCATCGCCGTGGACGACGGCATCGCGATGGGCCACGGCGGCATGCTGTACTCCCTGCCCTCCCGCGACCTGATCGCCGACTCGGTCGAGTACATGGTCGAGGCCCACTGCGCCGACGCCCTGATCTGCATCTCCAACTGCGACAAGATCACCCCGGGCATGCTGAACGCCGCCCTGCGGCTGAACATCCCGACCGTCTTCGTCTCCGGCGGCCCGATGGAGTCCGGCCGCGCCACCCTCGTCGACGGCACGGTCCGCACGCTCGACCTGGTCGACGCGATCTCCGACGCCGTGAACGACAAGATCTCGGACGAGGACATCCTCCGCATCGAGGAGAACGCCTGTCCGACCTGCGGATCCTGTTCCGGTATGTTCACGGCCAACTCGATGAACTGCCTGACCGAGGCCATCGGACTCTCCCTGCCGGGCAACGGCTCGATCCTCGCCACGCACACCGCGCGCAAACAGCTCTACGTCGACGCGGCCCGCACGGTCATGGACATCACCCGCCGCTACTACGAGCAGGACGACGAGACGGTCCTGCCGCGGAACATCGCCACCTTCGCCGCGTTCGAGAACGCGATGGCGCTGGACATCGCGATGGGCGGCTCCACCAACACGATCCTGCACCTGCTGGCCGCGGCCCAGGAGGCGGAGGTCCCCTTCGGCCTCGACGAGATCGACGCCGTCTCCCGCCGCGTGCCGTGTCTGGCCAAGGTGGCGCCCAACGTCGGGAAGAACCGCACGTACTACATGGAGGACGTGCACCGCGCCGGCGGCATCCCCGCCCTGCTCGGCGAGCTGCACCGCGCGGGCCTGCTCAACGAGGACGTGCACGCGGTCCACAGCCCGTCCCTCGCGGACTGGCTGAAGACCTGGGACGTCCGCGGCGGCTCCCCGTCCCCCGAGGCGGTCGAACTGTGGCACGCGGCCCCCGGCTGCGTCCGCTCCGCCGAGGCCTTCTCCCAGTCCGAGCGCTGGGAGGCCCTCGACGAGGACGCCGAGGGCGGCTGCATCCGCTCCGCCGAGCACGCCTACTCCCAGGACGGCGGTCTGGCGGTCCTCAAGGGCAACCTCGCCGTCGACGGCTGCGTGGTGAAGACGGCCGGCGTCGACGAGTCGATCTGGACCTTCGAGGGCCCGGCGGTCGTCTGCGAGTCGCAGGAGGAGGCCGTCCAGAAGATCCTCACCCAGCAGGTCAAGGAGGGCGACGTCGTCGTCATCCGCTACGAGGGCCCCAAGGGCGGCCCCGGCATGCAGGAGATGCTCTACCCGACCTCGTACCTCAAGGGCCGCGGTCTGGGGAAGGCCTGCGCCCTGATCACCGACGGCCGCTTCTCCGGCGGCACCTCGGGCCTGTCCATCGGCCACGCCTCGCCCGAGGCCGCCGGCGGCGGCACCATCGCCCTCGTCGAGGACGGCGACCGCATCCGCATCGACATCCCGAACCGCACGATCGAGCTGCTCGTCGACGACGCGGAACTCACCCGCCGCGACCGGGCGTTGAACGGCGTGTACGCCCCGAAGAACCGCGAGCGCAAGGTCTCCGCCGCGCTGCGCGCCTACGCGGCGATGGCGACGAGCGCCGACAAGGGCGCCGTGCGCGACGTGTCCAGGCTGGGCTGACCCGCCCCGGGGCCGCTCCACCGCGGGCGGCCCTGCGGTCCGGGCCGGTCGCTTCGTCAGGGACGGCCCCTCGGCACAGACCCTTCGCTCCACCGCGGCCCGCGGGCGTCCCCGGCGCACGCCGTACGGCGGCAACGGCTCACCAGCGCGACGGATCCCGTCCGTCCACCGCGAAGACCGTCCCGTCGGGTGCGCCCGCGTAGACACGGTCGCCGACCACCGCGGGCGCGGGCAGCGCCGTCACCACCTCGCCCGCGTTCGCGCCGAGCCGCAGCGCCGTCTGCCCGACCAGCTTGCCCTGGTCGGCGTCGACCGCGAGGAGACGGCCGTCGGCGGCACCGAAGTAGACGTGCTCACTGTCGGCGACCGGCACGGACCCCCGGCTCACCGCCGTCTGCAACGACCACAGCCGCTCACCGCCGGCCGTGTCGACGGCGACCAGCGCGCCGTCGAGGGCCAGCAGGTACACCCGGTCCCCGTGCACGGCGACCCGCGTCTGCTGGAGCGCGACCGCCAGCCGCACCCGCTCCGCCGTCCGCGTGGCGGGACGGAACCGCACCACGGCGTCGGCCTTGCCGTACTCCCCGCTCCCGGCCAGCAGGACGAGGCTGTCGCGGGCCGTGCCCACCAGCGTCAGATCGCCGTCGAGCCGCTCGTCCCAACGCACCTCACCGGTGTGCGCGTCGACGGCCGTGATCCGCGTCCGCCCGTCGGCGGAGGCGCTCGTCGTGTAGGCCAGCGGGTCCCCCGGGAAGGAGAGGAAGTACGCCTCGGCCGCCTCCGGGATCCGCCGGGTCCACTCGGTCCTGCCCGACGCGGCGTCCACCCCGGACACCGTGCCGTCGGCGGCGGTCAGCAGCAGCGTGCCGCCGGCGTACCGGATGCCCGGGTACGCCGAGACGTCCCGCTGCCAGCGCACCGCGCCGGACGCCGGGTCGAAGGCCTCCACCCGCTTGCCGGAGTGGGTCAGGACGTGCGCGAGCCCGCCCGCGAGGGCCGGTGCCTCGCCCGGCCGGTCACCGGGGGAGAGCGCGTGCCGCCACAGCACCCGCCCGTCCGACGCGTCGAGTGCCGACACGAGCCCGGACTGGGCGCACACCAGTCGCTTCGCGTCGGAGGCGCACTGCGGAACCCCACCGCCGGCGGCGACGGGCCTGGTGGCCCACGGGCCGAACGGGTCCGACGCCGAACGCGTCCCGTCCCCCGAGCCCCGCCCGGCGCCGACCCCGCCGGCCAACACCGCCGAGGCCGTCCCGCCGCCCACGACGAGGACCAGCGCGCCTACGGCGACCGCGAGCCGCCTCCGCCTGCGAGCCGAGCGCGCCTTCCCGCCCCGCGCCGCGTCCGCCTCCCGGCCCGCCTCGGGGTCCTCCGCGCGCCACTCCTGGCGTGCCGCGTCCGCGTCCGCCTTCCCGCTCCGCGCCGCGCGCGTCTTCTCGTCCCGCGCCGCGCGCGTCTTCTCGCCCCGCGCCGGGCGCGCCTTGCCGCCCCGCGCCGCGCCCGCCGCGGGAACCTCGCTGCCGTCCTCGAGGTCTCCCTGCCCCGGGCCGTCCGTCTCCCGCTGTGCCGGTATGAACGCCTGCGTGTCGTACGAGGCCGCCACCGACCGCAGTTCGCGCATCAGCTCGTCCGGCGTCGGCCGCTCCTCCGGCTCCTTCGCCAGACACCGCAGGACCAGCGGAGCGAGGGTTTCCGGTACGCCCGTCAGATCCGGCTCGTCGTGCACGACCTGGTAGGCCACGACGTACGGGCTGTCCGAGTCGAACGGCCCCCGTCCCGTCGCCGCGTGCACCAGCACCGAGCCGAGCGCGAAGATGTCGGCGGCCGGCCCGACCTCGCGCGGCCGCCGGAACTGCTCCGGCGCCATGAACGGCGGCGTCCCGATCAACTTGCCGGTCTCGGTGCGCAGTTCGCTGTCCTTCGGCCGGGAGATGCCGAAGTCGATCACCTTGGGGCCGTCTTCGGCGAGCAGCACGTTGCTGGGCTTCAGATCCCGGTGCACCACGCCCACCCGGTGGATGTCGCGCAGCGCCTCCGCGAGCCCGGCCATCAGCCGCCGCACCTCACCCGCGCTCATGGGCCCGTTCCGCTTCACATGCTGCGACAGCGTCGGGCCGGGAATGAACTGGGTGGCCATCCACGGCCGTTCGGCCTCCGGGTCGGCGTCGACGACGGGCGCCGTGAACGCACCGCTCACCCGTCGAGCCGCCGCCACCTCCTGCCGGAAACGGCCCCTGAACTCGGGGTCCTTCGCATACTGGGCGTGTACGACCTTCACCGCGAGCTTCTTGCCCGAGGTGCTGCGGGCCAGGTGGACCACGCCCATGCCGCCGGAGCCCAGACAGGACTCCAGCAGGTAGTGGCCGGCGTACTCCGGAAGTTCCGCTTCCGCGTTCGCTCCGGTGTTGCGCTGTGGCGTCATGGACCACCCCCGTGCTGTTCCGCCGCCGCGCGCGACGCACGGAGCCTAGTCGATGACTCGTACGGGGCAGAGGCGGCTTGCTAGCCTCCGCGTGCGAGTCGCGTACAGGTGTTTCATGACGTGGCTCGGGGGAATCAACGTGGCCCCATGGCAGTCATGGGGTCCAACGGGGGAGGTCAACATGTCCGTCGACCATGTCGAGGAGACCGCCGGAAACGGCGACGAGGCCCGGGCGGCCACGGCGACCGCGGCGGTGGCCGTGACGTACTACCCGGTCGCACCGGGCGTCCGGCTCAACGTCCGCAGCGGCCCGGGCACCAGCTACCCGATCGTCAAGGTCCTGAACGAGGGCACGCGCGTGCCGATCTTCTGCCAGACCCCGGGCACCACGGTGACCGGCCCGTACGGCACGACGTCCATCTGGGACAACATCGCCGACAGCCAGTTCGTCTCCGACGCGTACGTGCGGACGGGCAGCGACGGCTACATCGCCCCGCGCTGCGCCTGACGCGGACGCCCCACCCGGGAGCCCGCCCCCGTCCGGAGCCATAATCGTCCCGTGAGCGACGAGAACGGCACCCCGGACACCGCGGCGGGCTCCCCGGTTGCGGGCATCCCGGCGGGCCCGCGCCCCGAGCCCCTCCGCTTCTTCGGCACCACGTGGGTCGACCACGACCACGGCTACACGGCCCGCCGCGTCGGTGTCGCCGCCGGCTCGCTCGCCGCCGCGGCCGTCTCCTGCCTGGTCCTGCGCTTCGCCTACCAGGGGCTGGCGATCGCCGACATCGGCAGCTTCGTGACCGTCCTGGTCGTCGTCATGTTCGCGGTCTGCAGCGCCCTCGCCTTCCGGCACACCTGGGACGGCTTCTCCCGGCGCCCCGACCCCGACCGCCAGGCCTCCCTGCGCGGCCTGCTGGCCATCGGCTTCGTCGGCTCCCTCCTGGCCTACTTCTTCCGCTCCCTCACCGAGGCCCCGGGCGAGCGCCTCCACCGCACCGAACACGACCAGGCCCGCGCCCGACACGAACGCCGCACCACCCGCCGCACGGGCAACCCCGCGAAGAAACGCAAACGCGCTTGAGCCGCCCTGTGTCCGACGGCTGAGAGCGAAGAGGCCGACGGCCCCCCACAGCCCACCGCCGGCATCAGGCCGGGCAGGCCGACCGGATCGAGGCGAGAGCCGTCGGCGGCTTCGCTTCCCGCTCCGACCCCGCGACCATGTCCCCATGACGCCACCCACCCCCTCCGGCACCGAGCGGGCTCACTCCTTCAACGCCGCCGCCGCCCAGTACGCGGCCAACCGTCCCTCCTACCCGCCCGCCCTCCTGGACGCGGTCGAGGAGATGGCCGGCCGCCCCCTCGCCGGCGCGCGCGTCGCCGACGTCGGGGCCGGGACCGGCATAGCGACCGCGCTCCTGTGCGCCCGGGGCGCCGACGTCGTCGCCGTCGAACCCGGCGACGCCATGGCGGCGCAGCTCCACCGGGACCTCCCCGAGGTGCCGGTCGTCCGCGGCGACGGCAACCACCTGCCCCTCGCCACCGCCTCCCTCGACCTCCTCACCTACGCCCAGTCCTGGCACTGGACCGACCCGTCCCGCTCGGTCCCGGAGGCCCTGCGCGTGCTGCGCCCGGGCGGCGCCCTCGCGCTGTGGTGGAACACCAGCGCCCTCGACGTGCCGTGGATCGAGGCCCAGGCACGCCGCATCCAGGGCCACTTCGGCATCGACCAGGTCGTCGGCATGAACGGCGACGGCACCCACACCGCCCTCTCCGGCCCCGCCGGCGGCCTCGACTTCGCCCGTCGCCGGGTCCGCTGGAGCCGCCGCGTCCCCCTCGACACGCACCTGGCCAACATCACCAGTCACTCGATCTTCCTGGTTCACGGCGCGGAGAGCACCGCCGCCTTCCTCGCCGACGAACGCCACCACCTCCTGGCCGCCTTCCCGGACGGCACGGTGGAGGAGACCTACGACGTCGAACTGCTGCTCGCCCCCCGCCCCTGACCGGCAGCGGAACCCACCCTCCCCGGCCGCCACCCTCGAGCCGCAGTCCCGACCTGCCCGCCGTGCGCCCGGCCGCGTCTCATGAGCCGCAGCCCCCGCCCTCCCGGCCACCACCCGAGCCGCAGCCCCACCCTTTCCCTACGCCAGGCCGCCGCGCCCGAGCCGCGGCCCCCACCCTCCCTGTACGCCCGGCCGCTCTCCTCCAGCCGCGGCCCCAACCTCCCTGTGCCCCCACCCTTTCCCTACGCCAGGCCGCCGCGCCCGAGCCGCGGCCCCCACCCTCCCTGTGCCCCCACCCTTTCTCAACGCCAGGCCGCCTTGCCCGAGCCACGGCCCCACCCCCCCACCCCACTTGACGGCTCCCTCGCCCAGGCACACTATTCATCATATGATGAATTACAGTCCGGGCCCGTCCGGGCCACCGGGCCCACCGGAGCCCCCTGACCCCCCGGCCGTGCGCGCCTCCGCCCTCACCGTCGTCCGAGGCCCCCGCACCGTCCTGCGCTCACTCGACTTCACCGTCCCCCGCGGCCAGATCACCGGCCTCCTCGGCCCGTCCGGCTGCGGCAAGTCGACCCTGATGCGCGCACTCGTCGGCACCCAGGCCAAGGTCTCCGGCACCCTCGAGGTCCTCGGCCGCCCCGCCGGCCACCCCACCCTGCGCACGCGCATCGGCTACGTCACCCAGGCCCCGTCCGTCTACGACGACCTGACCGTCCGCCAGAACCTCGACTACTTCGCCGCGATCCTCGACCCCGGACGCCAGGCCGCCGACCGCCGCCACGACACCGTCACCCGAGCCGTCGCCGACGTCGACCTCACGAGCCACGCCGACTCCCTCGCCGGCAACCTCTCCGGAGGCCAGCGCAACCGCGTCTCCCTCGCCGTCGCCCTGCTGGGCACCCCCGAACTGCTCGTCCTCGACGAACCGACCGTGGGCCTGGACCCCGTGCTCCGCCGCGACCTGTGGTCCCTCTTCCACGACATCGCCGCCTCCCGGGGCGCGACCCTCCTCGTCTCCTCCCACGTCATGGACGAAGCCGAGCGCTGCCACCGCCTCCTGCTGATGCGCCAGGGCGAGATCCTCGCCGACGGCACCCCCGACACCCTGCGCACCCGCACCGGCTCCGACACGGTCGAGGCGGCCTTCCTCCACCTCGTGGACGAGGCGGCCGAGGCGACCCGCACCCGGGAGACCCCACAGGAGGCAAACCCATGACCAGTACCGCCCCAGCAGCTTCCACCGGGCCCCTCAACCTCTCCCGCACCACGGCCACCGCGGCCCGCGTCCTGCGGCAGCTCCGCCACGACCCCCGCACCATCGCCCTGCTGCTCCTCATCCCGTGCGTGATGCTCCTGCTGCTGCGCTACGTCTTCGACGGCAGCCCACGCACCTTCGACACCACCGGCGCGTCCCTCCTCGGGATCTTCCCGCTGATCACGATGTTCCTGGTGACCTCCATCGCCACCCTGCGCGAACGCACCTCCGGCACCCTCGAACGCCTTCTCGCCCTCCCCCTCGGCAAGGCGGACCTGATCGCCGGCTACGCCCTCGCCTTCGGCGCCCTCGCGATCGTCCAGTCCGCCCTGGCGACGGGCCTGGCGCTGTGGGTCCTGGACCTCGACATCACCGGCTCGCCCTGGCTCCTCCTGCTGGTCGCCCTCCTCGACGCCCTGCTCGGCACCGCCCTCGGCCTCTTCGTCTCCGCCTTCGCCGCCTCCGAGTTCCAGGCCGTCCAGTTCATGCCGGCGGTGATCTTCCCCCAGCTCCTCCTCTGCGGCCTGTTCGCCCCCCGCGACACCATGCACCCCGCCCTGGAAGCCCTCTCCGACGTCCTCCCCATGTCCTACGCCGTCGATGGCATGAACGAGGTCCTCCACCACACCGACATGACCACCGCCTTCGTCCGCGACGTACTGATCGTCGGCGGCTGCGCGGTCCTCGTCCTCACCCTGGGCGCGGCAACCCTGCGCCGCAGGACGACCTGACCGCCCCGCCACACCGCAGGACGCCCCAGCCACCCCCGCCCACGAGCGACACCCCCCCCGCCCACCAACGACACCCGCCCCCGGCCCCGGACGTCCCGCCCACCGGACACCCGACCCGCGCCACCCCCCACCGGTGCGAGGATGAACCCGGACGTCCCAACCCCCGGAGGGCCCCGCACCATGACCCAGAAAGTCGCAGTCCTCGGCACCGGCAAGATCGGCGAAGCCCTCCTCAGCGGCATGATCCGAGGCGGCTGGCCCCCGGCCGACCTCCTCGTCACCGCCCGCCGTCCGGAGCGCGCCGAGGAACTCCGCACCCGCTACGGCGTCACCCCGGTCACCAACGCGGAAGCCGCCAAGACCGCCGACACCCTCATCCTCACGGTCAAACCGCAGGACATGGGCACCCTCCTCGACGAGCTCGCCCCCCACGTCCCCGCCGACCGCCTGGTCATCAGCGGCGCGGCAGGCATCCCCACCTCCTTCTTCGAGGAGCGCCTCGCCGCCGGCACCCCGGTCGTCCGCGTCATGACGAACACCCCCGCCCTCGTCGACGAGGCCATGTCCGTCATCTCCCCGGGCAGCCACGCCAGCGAGGCCGACCTCGCCCACACCGAGGAGATCTTCGGCGCCGTCGGCAAGACCCTCCGCGTCCCCGAGACCCAGCAGGACGCCTGCACCGCCCTCTCCGGCTCCGGCCCGGCGTACTTCTTCTACCTGGTCGAAGCCATGACGGACGCCGGCATCCTGCTCGGTCTGCCCCGCGACAAGGCCCACGACCTCATCGTCCAGTCCGCGATCGGCGCCGCGACGATGCTCCGCGACAGCGGCGAGCACCCGGTGAAGCTCCGCGAGAACGTCACCTCCCCGGCCGGCACCACCATCAGCGCCATCCGCGAACTCGAGAACCACGGCGTCCGGGCGGCCCTCATCGCCGCCCTCGAGGCCGCCCGCGACCGCAGCCGCGCACTGGCCTCCGGCAAGAAGGACTGACCGCGAGAAGACTGACCGCGAGAAGGACTGCCCCGACCGCCGGGGGCGGTCACGCACCGACCGCCCCCACGACCTCCTCCGTGGTCACCACCGCGCGAACCCGCCCCTGTGCAACGACACCGCCGAGGCTCGCGCGATCTCCTCCGCGCTCCTCCGCCACCCGAACGGCCCCTCCAGGCCGAAGGTGTACGCCGCGTCGGACGCCACCAGCACGTCGTACCCCGGGTTCCCGCCCATCCGCGCCGCCGTCTCCACACACATGTGGGTCTGGAACCGGGCCACCACGAGCCGCGAGACGCCCTCCGCACCTCCGCCGCGCCCACGCCCGCGGCACCCCCCTCGCCGCCCTCTGCGGCGGCGCCTTCACCCTCGCCCAGGCAAGCCTCCTTGCCTGGGCGCCGCGCCATCACCCACTGGAACCTCGTCGACCTCCTGCGCACCCACCACCCCACATCACCGTCGTCCCCGACGCCCTCTTCCTCGAGGACGACAACATCCGGACCGCCGCCGGCACGGCGGCCGGCATCGACCTCTGCCTCCACCTGGTCCGCCGCGCCCACGGCGCCGAAGCAGCCGCCACCATCGCCCGCTCGATGATCACCGCCCCCTTCCGCACCGGCACCCAGGCCCAGTTCATGGAACCCCCCACCCACTCCCGCGGACGGCGACGCCGACACCCTCGCCGCAGTCCGCGAACACCCCCTGCGCCACCTCGACCAGCTGCTCACGGTCGCCGACCTGGCGGCCCGCGCCGGCAGGTCCCCGCGCAGCGTCGCCCGCCACTTCACGGCGGCCCACCGGCACCACCCCGCTGCGCCGGCTCCTCGACCAGCGCAGCGCCGCCGCCCAGAGGCTGATGGAACGCACCGACCTCCCCATGCCCGAGATCGCCCGCCGCGCCGGCTTCGGCAGCGAGGTCACGATGCGCCGGCCCTTCGCATCGCGCCTCGCCACCAGCCCCCGCGCCTACCGGGCCGCGCTCTCCACCGGCTCGGCCACCGGCTCCTCCACCGGCGGCAGCAACCCGATCGCGCGGTAGGCGGCATCCACCACCGGCCGGGCCATCGCCCGCGCCTTACCCGCACCCTCCCGCAACACCCCCTCCACATACCCGGGGTCGGCGCACAACTCCTTGTGCCGGGCCTGCACCGGCCCGAGGACCTCCACCACAGCCTCGGCGGTGTCCTTCTTGAGCGCCCCGTACGAGGCGTACGCACCGCCCAGGACCTCGGGACTCCCACCCGTGCAGGCGGCGAGGATCTCCAGCAGATTCGCCACCCCCGGCCGCCCCGCCCGGTCGTAGACGACCTCGCGCCCACTGTCGGTGACGGCCCGCATGACCTTCTTCCGCACCACGTCCGGCTCGTCCAGGAGATAGACGATCCCGGGCCCAGCGTCCTCGCTCTTGCCCATCTTGGACCCCGGTTCCTGAAGGTTCATCACCCTCGCCGCCACCGGCGGATGCGTCGCCCTCGGCACCACGAACGTCTGTCCGTACCGCTGGTTGAACCGCAGTGCCACGTCCCGCGTCAGCTCCACGTGCTGCGACTGGTCGTCCCCCACCGGCACCTCGTCCGTCCCGTACGCCAGGATGTCCGCCGCCATCAGCACCGGATACGTCAGCAACGACAGCCGCACGCTCCCCCCGCGCTCCCGCTCACGGGCGGCCTTCTCCTTGTACTGGATCATCCGCCGCATCTCACCGTCGGTGGCCACGCACTCGAGCAGGTACGACAGCCGCGCGTGCTCGTCCACATGGCTCTGCACGAAGAGGGTGCACAGCTCCGGGTCGAGTCCCGCCGCCAGCAGCAGCGTCGCCGTCTGCCGGCTGAGCCGCCGCACCCGCGCGGGATCGTGGTCGACGGTCAACGCGTGCAGGTCGACGACGCAGAAGAGCGCGTCCGCCCGGTGCTGATCGACCTCGGCCCACTGCCGCATGGCCCCCAGATAGTTCCCCAGCGTCAGATGCCCGGTCGGCTTGACCCCGCTGAAGACCCGATTCATCTCTCCACCTCCTGGTCGAGACCGCCGCATCCGGCCGGCCGACCCCCGGAGGGGAAACAGAAACGGCCGCCGAGGCGGCGGCCGTTGAGCGCATACGTGACGCGGCCGCCGTCAGGCGGCCCACCACTGCTGGGTGTACGTACGCGTAGTCACGTCCACAGACTACGCCCCGGGGATGCCGCGAGGAGGCGGGTTGACACACCCCGGCCGGATACGTAGTGTTCTCCGAGTTGTCCGACGTGAGCGCCGACTCCGGTCGGTCCCCGGACAGCCATTCCGCAAGTACCAACCACTCCTCGACGAGCAGTCGATACGTCTGCCGTCGTGTCATTGGCTTGCGTATTCGCGGAATGAGGAATCAGTGTTCGAAAGGACGCGGGACCCGATTGGCTTCGGGGCGCGGGATTCCGCTAAAGTCTCACTCGTCGGAACGGCCCAACAGCCGGAAAGACACACCCCCTCTGACTGGGAATCAGACGCCGAAAGGATCTGATAGAGTCGGAACCGCCGGAAAGGAAACCGCGAAAGCGGGAACCTGGAAAGCGCCGAGGAAATCGGATCGAGAAAAGATCTGATAGAGTCGGAAACGCAAGACCGAAGGGAAGCGCCCGGAGGAAAGCCTGAGAGAGTCTCTCGGGTGAGTACAAAGGAAGC